>NZ_PQBY01000013.1:2087-196449 GCF_002964645.1 Pseudoalteromonas sp. T1lg22 | reverse complement strand
ATTAATACAATCCCTATTTTCTCTTGTTGATTTACGCTCTAGAGATAAACGTAAATTAAGAAGAAAAAGGAAGGCTCTAGAGAGCCTTCCAGGGGTTACAGCTTACTTACGTTTACCGTTGCCTTTTGACTTAGGAGAAGCCGCGATGGTTTCTTCTAAAGAACAGTTGGCAGTGCCAGTTTCACATACTTGGTAAGTGAAGCTGGTAGCGGTTGAGTTAAAGCGGTCTGTGTAGTCTGTTTTTCTCACAGCTGAGGCAACTAGGGCACCATCACGGTATACATCAAACTCAGTTGCAGTTTGTGCAGTCCAAGATAGATCCGTTGTTACTCGGTTACCGTCGGTTTCAGCTGTACCTTGTACAAAGATAGTTGGCACTGGTACAGGCTCAGTCACAGTTACGTCTTTAGTGATTGAGTGCTGGGCACCGTCATCATCGCTTACAGTTAGGGTTACAGTGTAAGTACCCGCAGCTGTGTAGCTGTGTGAAGGGTTAGCTAGAGTTGAGCTAGCGCCGTCACCGAAGTCCCAAGAGTGAGTTGTTACCGCACCGTCAGTGTCACCAGATAGGTCGCTGAACTGTACGTCCAGGTCAGTAGCGGCGAACGTGAAGTCAGCTACAGGTGCTAGGTTAGCTGGCGCGTCTACGATAGTGAAGCTTACTTGTGCCTGGTCGAACGCGTCTTGTGAGTCAGTCGCAATAGCAGTCACGATGTGGTCACCAGCGCCTAGTGTGTTGATGCTGAATAGAGCACCAGTACCGATTAGGCCGTTGAAGTTATCGTACCAGCTGATACCTGCGCTTAGGTCACCGTCTTCAGCGTCGGTTGCCGTACCGTCGAAGGTGATGCTGTCACCTAGGTTGAAGCTAGTGCCACCCATAGGTGCATTGATAGTCATCACTGGGGCTTGGTTTTCAGCCGGAGGCGGAAGTACCGCGTTGCCGTTTGATACCGAGATGCTCCAGTTGTTCAGTACGCCGTTCATGGTGTAGCTTGACGTATCTTCAACAAACAGACGCCATGTACCCATGCTTGACTCGCCTGCAAACTCAACCGGTGTAAAGGTGTGTACCAGGTCTGCGTTCCAGAATTGACGCCAAGTTACCAGTTTAACCGTGGTGCCAGTTGGAGACTGTAGCCATACGTTCAAGTATTGAACTGAGTTAAATGAGATATCAACATTTACTTCAATTGCATCGATAGCAACGCCGGTAGGCAGGTCGATTTCAGTAAAGACTTTACCACCCATCTCAGGCATAGCGATTGCTGTGTTGTTTGCACCGCTTACCGTAGTGTTAGCGTTAGCAACAGACAGTTCAACTGTTTCACTGCTGCTTTGGCCGGCAGAGTCTGTTGAAGTCGCTGTGATCACGTGGTCGCCTACCGACAGGTCAGACTTAGTGAATGAAGTGCCGTTACCGATTACACCGTCGATGCTTGACGTCCAAACGATGCCAGCAGTCAGGTCGCCGTCTTCGGTGTCGTTAGAGCTTGCGCTGAAGCTGATAGTTTCACCGTTCAAGAATGCGCCCTGGTTAGCAGGAGTCGCGATCTGTACGTTTGGCGCAAAGTCTGTGCCAGCTGTAGGTGCGCCAGTCAGTTTCAGTGACCAGCTGTTGATAGCACCCGAGTCGCCCGAGTCGTTGTCGGTAACTTTCAGTTGCCATTCGCCCAGTGCGTTGTCCAACTCGTATTCGGTAGGAATAAAGTTACCAACAAGGCCTGTGCCGTTGCCGCCCGCACGGTCGTGCAGAACAACTTCTTCGCCGGCTGGTGAAATGACAGACACAACCAGATCAGATGCCCAAGAGTGTGTGATATCAACAAACACTTCTACCTGAGTCAGCGTCATGTCGTAAGGAACATTGATGCTGCTGATTGCAGGGGTTGAAGGCTGGTCATCGACGATAGGCACGACTTCGTTGCTGGTCAGCATAGTAGAAACTGTACCTTGAGGCCATACTTTCAGCTCTAGGTTGATGTTCTTAGAGATGTTACCGTCTGTCGCGTTAACCGTCATGTTATACGTGCCAGGGGCAGTATTAGCTGTGGTATTGATGGTCATCAGGTTAGTAGTGTCGCCCGCAACCGGGTTTTGTGCGAATACCACGTCAGCGTTAAGCGCAGGAACGCTGGTCAGGCTCATAGTTGCTGTGCCGTTGAAACCGCCTGCTGCAACTAGGTCGATTGAGTAAGCCTGGCTGTCGCCTTGGTTGATGGTTGATTTAGTTGGCGTTGCTTCCATGAAGAAAGAAGGACCCGCGCCGCCCGAATCGATTAGTGCATTGGCAACGTTCAAACGCTTACCTGAGATGGTTTTACCTGCCAAAGCCGCAAGCGTATCACCTGTATTCATTAATACACTTTTTAGCTGTGATGTAGTCAGGTTCGGGTTGCCCGCAAGGAGCAGGGCTGCAGCGCCAACTACGTGAGGTGTGGCCATTGACGTACCGCTGAAGGTGTCGTAGCTGTTGTTAGGCGTAGTTGACAGGATGAATGAACCAGGTGCAGCCAAGTGAACCAGCTGATCACCATAGTTTGAGAAACCAGACAGGTTGTCGGCGCTATCGGTTGAAGCTACTGCTACTACGTTTGGTACATCGTAACCCGCAGGGTAGAAACCGCCGTTGTCGATGTCAGCAGAGTCGTTACCCGCTGCCGCTACGAATAGCATATCGGCGTTGTTGGCTGCTGTGATTGCATCTTTAAGCGATTGAGCGAAACCACCGCCACCCCAGCTGTTGTTTAGAACGCGAACGTTGTTACCGGCATTTTTAAGACCGATCATATAGTCGATACACTGTACGCCGTCGGCTAGAGTACCGCCGCCTGTGCCAAGGAAGCTACAACCTACCATGCTGGTTTGCCAGTTAACACCGACAACACCCAGGTTGTTGTTACCTTTGGCGCCGATAGTACCGGATACGTGAGTACCGTGAGAACCTGTGTCAGACGGGTTACCATTGTCTAGGATGGCTGAGATACCGTGGATGTCATCGATATAACCGTTACCGTCATCATCGATACCGTTGCCGGCTATTTCATTTGGGTTGGTCCAGATGTTGTTAGCCAAGTCTGGGTGGTTGAAATCGAAACCTGTATCGATAACACCAACAACAACAGAAGAATCACCGATTACATAGTCCCAAGCTGTTTCAGCTTGAATCTTCTGCATGCCGTAAAGGCTTGCATATGAAGTGTCATTTGGAACTGCAGTAGTGTGTACGATGTAGTTAGGCTCTGCGTATTCTACAAGTGGGTGGTTTTGAAGGCTGGCAAGTACCGCATCAACTTTACGGCCTTGACCAAGCTCTAGCACCGCTAGACGACCGTTAGCAATGTTACGTAAACGGTCATCAACACCGTCGTTGTTTTTATCTTTGAAAGATACGCCTAGATTACGAGTAAGGTCTTTACGATCTTTTTTATCTACTTTTTGTTTGAACTTAACGATAACTGATTGTTGATCGTAGTCAGGTGTTGCTTTGAACGGTGCTTTAGCAACCGCTAGGGCTACAGGGCTGATACCAGCTAGTAGTGTTGTACCTACTAGGGCGTTTATTAATTTGGAAGATGACTTCTTGGGCGTTTTCATCATCTGATCTCCTGTTGTGTGTAAATTTAACTTATGGTTGTTTTATTTGTACGCACCCACTTCATTTTCATTCTCCCTGTAAGTCGTCGCACGCTCGCACTTATTGTATCCATATGCATATATTTATATGCCTTTATTTGCATATGATCAATAAATAATAAACAAAAAATTCACATTTATTCATAATTGGTGTGTAAACACATGCTTTTGTATGATTTAAAAGGGGTTTTTATTACGGGGTGATGGCAAAATAATTTCAGTTTTTCGAAGGTTTTCTTGTTTCTTATGTATTGATGTGTAATTTGCAATGGATTTGTTGGCAGGAAAAAAGTGCTATAAAACCAATGGTTATTCAGTTTTTTGTGATATTTATGCGCTGATGCCTGGGTGCGTTTGTTCTCTTTAGGAATGCGATTAAAAAGCTTAATTGTATATGGGTTATGTACGGGCAGCCTGAGTGGCGGCGTCCACCCTATAAGGATGTTGTATGCAAAGTATGTAGAGCAAAGCCGCACCGAGAGGGGGGGAACTCTCGTTCTTGGTAGAGATTCACCATCAAACGGCCGTTATGGCGGGCTCTGATCCATTCCCGATGTCAATATACGGAATTTTAATGGTGCATCTGTCGTTTGCGTCGGGCACGTAGCGCTCTGCTTGTATGCATTTTATAGCTGTTAATTTCTCGAGTGTTACTTGGGGAGTGTGCAGAGCATATGTATAGGCTGTATACAAAGAAAAAACAGAGACCATGGGATGCTCTCTGCTTAAGGTCCGACTGTAAATTGATTTATTCAGGTTAGAAAGAGAACATTTGCTCAGCAGCACATTCTGTGGGCCTTGCTCACAGGCCTCAGAGGTGAGGGTGCCGCTTACCTAGCGTCAGAGATATCGCTGTGCAGAGTGCTGTTGGCTACAGTGGCAATTTTGGCACCGTCGTTTTCTCTAGCTTTTATGGTAGCCGATGAGCATATCGACCGGGCCCTGTTTAACGTGTTCCTAACCGAAAACGCTTACCTGGCCTATGCAGAACAGTTTTTACTGTCCGAGCAAATAGATGCCATAGATATCAACGACTGCCTGTGCGATTAGCGCAGTAGGCGCTGTCCATGAGGCAGGCTGCTGAAGCCGTCTAAATGCAGCTTCCAGTTGCGCAGTTCACCAACATTGCCCGGAGCCTTGTCGATAATACGCAGCCGCCAGGGGCCGTATGCATTTTCGCCGTTAAAGGTGTCTATTTTATAGATTTGATTTATGTCATCACCTGAGCCGCCATTACGGTTATGCAGGCTATGCACACTGCCGCCGGGAGAGACCAGCTCGATGGCAAGATCGCTGCGCCAGCTATGGCGTACCGCCAATTCCACAGCCAATGAAAAGGTGCTCATTTGTTGCGGCACAAAGATCTCGCTTTCTTGAGCGACGGCACCATTGTCGACTATGCTCATCGGCTCGTCGTTGTTGAAACTGTAGGGTTGCACGCCTGGAGGCAGAATCTTTAAGGTCACCGACTGCTGTTTTAACTGGTTGTCTTTATGGGCGGTGATCGTAAACACATAATCGCCCCACTGGGTTTTGTTTTTGGTTGGCACTTCCAGGGTAAAGGGCATGCCGGCGTTGATTTCGCGGTGCGATAGTTTGGCCCCACAGGTAGTGAGGAGGCTAAGGAAAGGCGCAATGTACCATTAAAACCATCGATGATACGGCTTTCGCAATTGAACTTGGCGGTATCACCGGCGTTGATGGTGAGCACCGAACTGGCACACTGCAAATTAAATTTAGGGTCTAGTTTATCCGTTTTGGCAGCGCCATTGGCCGTTGGTGTACCACCGGATATGTTCTCGCTAACCAAGGCATCGATGCTTTTCGCCGCATAGGGCAGTTGGGTGCGAGATGCAATACGTAGAGGGTTGTTCGAAAAAAGCGGGTTGCTAAGTTGCCATTGTGAGCCGATTGACGAGCCTGTGGTGTGTAGCGCATAGCTGTCATTGATATCGATATTGTGTGCCGCATAAACGTCTGTGTCGCTTGCCAGCATACAAGCCAGGGTTGCGGTTGCTAGTAGTGGATAGCGGATTAGGGTTGAAAGATTAGCCACAATAAAGCTCCGGGTTTTCGAACATTAATACAATCCCTATTTTCTCTTGTTGATTTACGCTCTAGAGATAAACGTAAATTAAGAAGAAAAAGGAAGGCTCTAGAGAGCCTTCCCAGGGGTTACAACTTACTTGCGTTTACCTTTAGTCTTAGGAGTAGCCGCAATGGTTTCCTCTAAAGAACAGTTGGCAGTGCCAGTTTCACATACTTGGTAAGTGAAGCTAGTCGCAGTAGAGTTAAAGCGGTCTGTGTAGCTTGTTTTGCTCACACCTGAGTCAATTAGAGCTCCGTCACGGTATACATCAAACTCAGTTGCAGTTTGTGCAGTCCAAGATAGGCTTGCTACTACACGGCCGTTAGAGGCTTCAGCAGTACCTTGTACAAAGATAGTTGGCTCTGGTACAGGCTCAGTCACAGTTACGTCTTTAGTGATTGAGTGCTCGGCACCGTCATCATCGCTTACAGTCAGGGTTACAGTGTAAGTACCCGCAGCTGTGTAGCTGTGTGAAGGGTTAGCTAGAGTTGAGCTAGCGCCGTCACCGAAGTCCCAAGAGTGAGTTGTTACCGCACCGTCAGTGTCACCAGATAGGTCAGTGAACTGAACGTTAAGGTCAGTAGCGGCGAAGCTGAAGTCAGCTACAGGTGCTACGTTAGCCGGAGCGTCCACAACAGTTAGAGATACTTGCTTCGAGTCGAATGCTTCATCATTATCCCACGCTACAGCAGTAACTATGTGGTTACCAGCGCTTAGTGAGTTAGTGCTGAATAGACCGCCAGTACCGATGTGACCGTTCAAGTTATCGTACCAATCGATACGTGAACTGATGTCACCTTCTTCTGCGTCGATAGCTGTTGCTTCGAAGGTTACGCTGTCGCCTAGGTTGAAGCTAGTGCCACCAGTAGGTGCAGTGATAGTCACTACAGGTGCAGTGTTTTCAGCCGGTGGTGGTAGTACCGCGTCACCGTTAGATGCTGAGATGCTCCAGCTGTTAAGTACGCCGTGCATGTCGTAGCTTGACGTATCTTCAGCGTATAGGCGCCATTTACCCTTGCTTGACTCACCTGCGAATTCTACTGGAGTAAAGGTATGGATAAGGTCTTTATTCCAGAAGTCACGCCAAGTTACTAGCTTCACTAGAGTACCAGCAGGAGACTGTAACCAAACGTTCAAGTATTGAACTGAATCGTAAGAGATGTTTACAGACACTTCTAGGGCATCGATAGCAACACCGGTAGGTAGGTCGATTTCAGTGAATACACGGCCGCCCCACTCAGGAAGTGCAATGGCTGTGTTGTTAGAACCACTTACCGTAGTGTTAGCAGCTGCTACAGAGAACTCGATGCTCTGGTTAGTCGTTTGACCCGCTGAGTCGGTAACAGTAGCGGTTACTACGTGGTCGCCAGCAGATAGGTCAGACTTAGTGAAGCTTGCACCGTTGCCGATAACACCATCAACACTTGACGTCCATACAACAGTTGAAGTTAGGTCGCCATCTTCAGTGTCGCTTGCATTTGCAGAGAAACTTACAGTTTCGCCAACAAGGAAGGCACTGTTGTTTTCAGGAGTTGCGATAGACACGTTAGGAGCGAAGTCAGTAGCACCTAGAGGGGCGCCGCTTAGCTTCAACGTCCAGTTGTTTAGAATACCGGCGTTGTTGTTGTTGTGGTCTTCTACTTGTAGCGTCCAGTTACCTAGAGCGTTATCAAGCTCGTGGTCGTAGTTTACAAAGTCCATCTCAAGACGGTTACCCGCTTGGCCTTCGAAGCTGCGAAGTACAGACTCTTTACCGTTAGGTGCTACTAGCTTGATCACTAGGTCAGCGATGTTGTCGTGAGTGATGTCAACGTGACCTGCAACCTCAGTGATGATCATTTCGTGAGGTACATTGATTACGCTCTCAGCTGGTGCTTCTGGTGCATCATCGGCAATCAATACCGCTTCGTTATTGCTGAAGCTGGTAGAGGTGCTGCCTTCAGGCCATACACGAAGAGTTAGAGGTAATGTCTTAGTGATATCACCGTCTACCGCTGTAACCGTCATTTGGTATGTACCAGGAGCAGTTGCAGTTGTAGTGTTGATAGTCATAGTTGTGGCTGTGTCAGCAGCAACTGGGTTTTGACTAAATAGCACTTGTGCATCTAAAGCTGGAACAGTAGACAGGCTTAGAGTCGCATCGCCTGTGAAACCACCGGCAGCGGTAAGGTCGATAACGAAGTCTTGGCTTTCGCTTTGGTTAACCGTTGCAGACGAAGGCGTGGCATTCATAAAGAATGAAGGACCCGTACCGCCTGAATCAGCCAAGGCATTAAACACGTTCATGCGCTTGCCGTTGATGGTTTTGCCTTGTAATGCGGCTACGTCATCACCCGTGCTCATTAGAACCTGTTTAAGCTGCGCAGTAGTTAGGTCTGGGTTACCAGATAATAGAAGCGCTGCAGCACCGGCTACGTGAGGCGTGGCCATTGAAGTACCGCTTAGTGTGTCATAGCCACCACCAGGAACGGTTGAAACAATGAAGTGACCAGGAGCGGCAATGTGTACTAGCTCGTCACCGAAGTTTGAGAAACCAGAAAGGTTGTCTTGGCTGTCGGTAGAAGCAACGGCCATTACGTTTGGTACGTCATAACCTGCAGGGTAGAAACCGCCTGGATCGATATCAGATGAATCGTTACCTGCTGCCGCTACGAATAGCATATCGGCGTTGTTAGCTGCTGTGATTGCATCTTTAAGAGTTTGCGTGAAACCACCGCCACCCCAGCTGTTGTTAAGAACGCGAACGTTGTTACCAGCATTTTTAAGACCGATCATATAGTCGATACACTGAACGCCATCGGCTAGGGTACCGCCAGCTGAGCCTAGGAAGCTACAACCTACCATGCTGGTACGCCAGTTTACACCAACAACACCTAGGTTGTTGTCACCTTGAGCACCGATAGTACCGGCTACGTGAGTACCGTGAAGACCAGTGTCTTGAGGGTTACCATTGTCTAGGATGGCTGAGATACCGTGGATGTCATCGATATAACCGTTACCGTCGTCATCGATACCGTTTCCAGGGATCTCGTTCGGGTTGCGCCAGATGTTGTTTACAAGGTCAGGGTGTTGGAAATCGAAACCTGTGTCGATAACACCTACGATTACTGATGCATCACCGATGGTGTAATCCCATGCCGCTTCGGCAGAGATTTTTTGCATGCCGTAAAGGTTTGCATAGCTAGGGTCGTTAGGAGTCGCTTGATGCTTAACGATGAAGTTAGGCTCTGCGTACTCTACAAGTGGGTGGTTTTTAAGGCCAGCCAATACCGCATCAACTTTACGGCCTTGGCCAAGATCTAGTACCGCAAGGCGACCGTTAGCAATGTTGCGTAGGCGGTCATCAACACCGTCATTGTTTTTATCTTTGAAAGATACGCCAAGGTTGCGAGCAAGCTCTTTACGCTCTTTCTTTGCTACTTTTTGTTTGAACTTAACGATAACAGTTTGTTGATCGTATTCTGGTGCTGCTTTGTGTGGCGCTTGCGCTACTGCTAAAGCAACAGGACTGATACCAGCTAATAGTGTAGTACCTACTAGTGTTTTGATTAGTTTGGAAGATGACTTCTTGGGCGTTTTCATCATCTGATCTCCTGTTGTATGTAAATTTAACTTATGGTTGGTTCACTTGTACGTACCCACTTCATTCTCCCTGTAAGTCGCACGCTCGCACTTCTTGTATGCGAATGTATATAGTTATATACCTTCATTTGTATATGATCAATAAAAATGACGCAAAAAATTCACATTTATTTATAAAAAACGTATAGAAAGTATGCAGCAGGTTGATTTAAAAGGGGTTTTTATTACAGGAAAATGACAAAATATTTTTTCTTCATCGGAAGAATTTCGTGTTTTTGTCTATTGATGTGTAAATTGCAATAGAATTGTTAGCAGGACAAATGTCCTATAAAGCCAGTATTTATGCACTATTGCGCGTTATTTATGCAGAGATGTGCAGGGGCATTCCCAGGCCGGAGAAAAACCCAGAGAGCATGTAAATGTATATGAGTTTGTATCACAACCTGCTGATTTCGAACCGTGGCGAGAACATGTATACACTGTATACAAACGAACTCCGAGTGCTGGCCGATTGGCGCTCAGCCTTGCTGGAAAGCGGAGCAGGGGACTGGTGTCAAAAGAGCAGAGTCTTGCACTAAAGCTGCTTGCGGGGCTTTAACTAGGGGTTTTATAAGCCTAGAGAGGCTGACCTTAGATGCCTGTGTTAATACCAGGGGCAAGGGGGGCTCAAGGTTGCAGGTGTTCCTCGTTGGCAAGCTGTTGGCAGCGCCTGATGCATTGGCCAGGTTAAGGCCTATCGCATAGATGGGGGGCTTGGTACGCGCAGTGGCGTTAAAGAATTTGGGTCGGGTATATAAAGAAAAAAAGCAGAGGCCCAATGGGGATGGGCGCACTGCTTTGGTTAAGGTCCAACTAGAAATTAGTTTCTGCTTAGAAAGAGATCACTTGCTCAGCAGTACAGTCTGTGGTGTTTTGATCACAGGCTTTATAGGTGTAGGTACCGCTAGCCTTACGTGAGAATGCGTCGTTGTACTGAGTACCATTGGCAACAGTGGCGATTTTGGCACCATCACGGTAGATATCTGCACTACCAGACGACGCACCTAGGGCAACAAGCTCTACCTGGTTTTTGCCTTTGGCAAAGGTATGTGTGGCGCTCAGTGATAGCTCACCCGGAGTTGGGGTGTTGCCACAACCGTTTTGCGTTAGGTAATCGTGCGCGGCCTTGGCCTTAACGATACCGTAACCGAAGTATACGTCGTGACCCGCTGCACCTTGGTCTTCGGCAGTCATCTTCAATGCGTCACGGATTTGCTCACCCGTACATTCGGTGTGGTTTGACCATACCAGGGCTGCAACACCGGCTACCGCAGGTGAAGCCATAGAGGTACCGCTCATGTAACCGTAATCTGATGCGGTCACGCTGACGTTGATTGATGCAGCGTTAACTAGGGCATCGCGGTCAGCCAAGTCTGCGCCTACAGCAGGAATTGAAGTGCTGTTGAAATCACCTAGGGTGCCATAAAGTACGCCATCAACGTTGTTGACGATAACCGCACCGACGCCGCCTGAGGCTTCACAGTTAGCAACTTTATCGTGGAAGCTGATATTACCGCGGTCGATAACACAAACACGACCATTAGCGCCGTTGTCAACAGACTCTGCTGTGCCCATGAAATAAGCTGCAGCCGTAACATCACCGCCGTTTTCCATGCCCGCCGTGCTATAGAAAGTACCATCGGCATTTAGCGCTGCAATGCCCGCCATGCCCGCAGGGTAGGTAGAAAGCGTTTGAACGCCACCGGCTGTTGCTTCAACGCAGATGGTTTCATCGAAGTTGGCGCGCTTGCCGCGGCCGGTTGTACAGCTTGGAAACTGAGAAAAAGATGCAATCTTGTTATCAGCGTCATTGGCACCAACCATCATTACTGCAGGGTAGGCTGCAGGATAAGAAGCAGCTGAGTTACCATCGTTACCGGCCGCCGCTACGATCAGACCACCATTGGCACTGAATTCAGCAAAGGCATTACCTTCAATGCTGTTGCTGCCGCCGCCACCTAGGCTCATGTTGATGATGTTGGCACCGGCCTGGCTACATAAGTTAGTTGCATGGGCAAGATCTGAAGAGTAAGCCCAGCCGCGCTCGGTGAATACCTTAACAATGTGCATTTCAACGCCTGGGGCCATGCCCACTACGCCGTATTCATTATCGCTGGCGCCAATGGTACCGGCTACGTGCGTGCCGTGTGGACCACCGTTTACATTCCAATCGCCTGTGCCTGGGTCATAATCACCCGTGATGCCAGCCCAGTTGAAATCAGGGTTTGATTTATCAAGACCAGAGTCGATAACACATACTTTCATGCCTGCGCCGGCGATGAAAGGTACTTGGTTAGCCTGTGACTGATACACAGCATACGGTGTAAGCTGACCGGTCATAGGGTTGCCGGCATCGTCGTTGTATAAAGCGAATGGCTTACGGATTTGGTCTTTTTCAATTAGTTTTACATGTGGGTTATTAAGAACACCCTTAACCTGAGAAAGGTCCATGCCAGGGAAGCTAGCGGCAAAGAAACCTTCGCCATCTACTTTAATTTCTGCGCCAGACTGAATGGCTAGTGCTTTGATAACGCCTTTACTGTTGTTATCAACCTGGATTACAAAACGAGAATCGTCTGCTTGAGCGCTTGCTGCTGCGCTAAGTGTTAATGCCGCTAAGGCGCTCGCTATTTTTGTTACCTTCATAACTTTGCTCCAATGTGTGTAGGGGTTGGCGTTACCTTGGTGTTGTCCGTACACCGCGAAAACGCGTATGACCTACAAGTTGGTGTTCAATGCTATTTATCTTTGCGGCTTCTGGTGCTCAGGCATAAATATTTGAACTTGCTAAAAAATATAACGTGATCCCTTAACTCTGAGAGGAGTGAGGAATCAATTTCAATGACTCAACATATACATTTATATACATATGGACACTAAAGATCAAATAAATTTAACCTTTTGTACACAGTAATGACAAAAAACTTTCAAAAAAATCCTAAATAAGTATGGTAAGTATCGGAAAAATAGAAGAATTATTCGATAAGTTGCAGTTATCAAATTAACTGATAATTTCTAGGCAATTTGCGTATAGGTCGGTCACTTTATTCCCAAAGTGGGTATTTCTGTTGTTTTTTTGTTGGGATAGAAGCGACCTAATGTGGGTCGGTGTTGTGGGCGATGCTTTTTTTGTCGCCGACAAAGGAAGAATGTTGCTTAATCATCGCTCTGAAAGTCCGACCTACAACCTTGGCGGCAAAGGCCGGGCTTACAGCGTGAATTATGTGCATATTTGTCGGCCTGAAGGCCGACCTACCACGAGATGGTGCCTATATGTAGCTCGGTGCTTTGCGCCGACAAAGGAAGAATGATGCTTAATCGTCGGGCCTAAAGGCCGACCTACCACGAGATGGTGCCATTTGTAGGTCGGTGCTTTGCGCCGACAAAGGAAGAATGTTGCTTAAGCGTCGCTCTGAAAGCCCGACCTACAACCTTGGCGGCAAATGCCGAGCTACAGCGTGAATCATGTGCATATTTGTCGGCCTGAAGGCCGACCTACATTAGGCGTTATTGATGGTGGGTGGTTTTTTCGGACAGCGAATGGTGAGTTTGGCGCCGCCTAGGCTCGATGAACCTACGATCAACTTACCACCATGGGCTTCGCTTATCTTTTTCGCCAACGCCAGACCCAGGCCCACACCGCCGGAATCGCGACAACGACTTAAGTCGAGGCGCACAAAGGGTTCGATTACCCGTTGGCGCTCGGCTACGGGAATACCGGGACCGTCGTCTTCAATACAGATCTCATAATGGTGCGCTAGGTTATTTAAAGTGACATGCACCTGTGTTTCGGCAAAACGGGCGGCGTTGCGAATAATATTGGAAACAGCGCGGTTTAATTGATGACTGTCGGCTTGCACCACACAAGGCTGGGGCCCCTTCTCGGTGAGCTCGAAATGAATATCAGCGTAGAGGTCGACATGGGACTCGAGTTGTCGCGACAGTAGATTGCCGAGCTTAATTTCACTGGTGTGTAGCGCCCGAGATTTATTCTCTAATTGGATAAAATCCAACGCTTCTTTGACCAGCTTTTCGAGCTCGGTAAGGCCATTATTTATCTTGGTGGTTAACAGCTTGCCGTTGTCGCCATTAAGTGAGTCCTCAAGCATATCGAAGGCCAGTTGTACCCGCGCCAAAGGCGCCCTAAATTCATGGGCTACCGCTTGAATCAGCTCGCGCTGCGATTTGATGTTTTCATTTAATGAGCGGTTTATCTTATTTTGATGCATCCGCTTTACGAAAAGCAGGATAAAGGCAAAGCTGGCGCACAGGGAGGCGATCCACACATTACGTGTGTATCTTTGCTGTTCAATCTCGCTGCGTTTTAGGCTTTGATCCGCCTGCAAGAGTTTGATCTGCTGTTCTCTTTTTTCTGCTTCAAAGTGGCTTAATAAGAAGGCAACGCGCTGATCGCTCTCTGAGTTAAACATTTCATCGTTGACCTGCTTGAACAGCTCCAGGTAGTGAAGCGCTTCGGCCAGTTCATTCTTGTCCTTATAGATCTGATAGAGATACTGATAGGCATCGCGCACCATGCGCTTATCTTCAACATCCGTTGCCACCTCTATGGAGCGATTAGTTAAATGTATGGCTTGGGTTATCTCGCCTTTGAGTCTGGCCGTTTTGGCGCTGACCAACAAGGCATTGGCCTGCAGGGGGATAATTTTTAAATCAATGATTTTTTGCAATGCTGGCTCGGCGTATTCCTGAGCCAAGCCCGCATCACCCAACTCTATATAGGCGCTGGCAATATCAATTTTTATACGTGCCATCATGGCAACATCATCCAATTCCTGGGCAAGTTCCAAGGCGGATTGATATTGATGCAGTGCCGCATCAAATTGGTGTTTACGTTGGTGCACGGCTCCCAGGTTGGTCAGCATTTCGGCAATGCCAAGCTTGTCCTGCAGGGTTTCGTAATAACCCAGTGCCCGCTGCAGGTAAGACAAGGCCATATCATAGTCTTCAAGATAGAAGTAGGTTAGGCCTATGTTGCCAAGCACCTGCGCTAGGCCGGGAACATCGTTAATACGCTCGCGTATGGTCAGGGACTTTAGTTGGTAATCCAGGGCTAAACTGTAGTTGCCGCTGGTGCCGTGTATATTGGCCAGGTTATTGAGAGATACGGCGATGCTTTTCTCTTCGCCAATTTGCTGTTGCAGTTCAAAGGCGCTTTGAAAATACTCCAGCGCTTTTTTTGGCTCGCCCAAGGTCTGGTGAATAATGGCAATATAATTGGTGGTGTTGGCGATGCCGCGGGTGTCTTTTTGCTCCTCGGCTATCTCAAGTGCCTGCTCAAAGTTTTTCAGTGCGGACTGGTAATTGGCGGTACGCCAATAGATGATCCCCTGCATGGTAACAGATACATACAGGCCGCGTTTATAGTCGGCTTCTTTAGACAAAGCCTGGCTTTGATCGGTACGGGCCTGTGCCTGCTCGTATTGGCCCAGGGTGATATGGGCCCAGGCCATGTTATTAAGTACCGTGATCTGACGCTTAGCATTAGGATACTTGGCAAAGATGGCCAAGGCCTGCTCGGCATAGTCTAAACTGCGTGGCGGATTGTTATCACGATAGGCTTCAACCAGCTCGGTTAAAATCAGACTTTTGTCTGCGCCCTTGGCCTGCGGCAGTTGTGCCTCAAGCTGTGCCACCGAGTTTTGTTCTGTACCGTCATTACCCTGCACCGAGGTACTGAGCCAAAGCCCGGTACCTAGGAGTAAAAATAAGAGTAATACCAGTTTAAAGCGCATCGTGTTATCTATCCCCTACAAACAGATAGCCTTTACCGTGGATAGTTCTAATTCTAGTCGAAGGATGGTTATCATCGCCAAGCTTTTTACGAATACGTGATACGCGCAAGTCTATGGTTCTATTGGAGCTTTCATAGCCAAGCTTGGCAAAATGCTCGGATATAAACTCCCTGTCGCAGATCACCCCAGGATTGCTGGCAAGCAGCGCCAGTAATTCAAATTCCGCTGTGGTCAAATCTACGGCCTTGCCGTTTTGCTCGGCGCTTTGATACTTCTTATCTATTACCAGATCATCGAACTTTATTAAGGCCTCATCTTCAACCGGCTCTTGTTCCTGTACTTCTGTACTAGGTAAAGGCGCCACTTCATGAGGGTTGCGGCGCAACAGAGCACGTACCCGGGCTAGCAGAACCCGCGAGCGCACTGGCTTGGCTAAGTAATCGTCGGCACCGGTTTCGAGGCCGGCTACTTCATCAATGTCATTGTCCAAGGCGGTAAGCATAAGGATAGGACCGTCGTAGGTGCCCTCTAACCCCGGGTACCCATAGCGAGCCTGGCGACATACAGACAGTCCGTCCATATCCGGCAGCATGACATCAAGCACCACCAGAGTAGGCTGCTCGGTGATTATGGTTTGCAGCGCTTTCAAGCCGTTGTGCTCAATTTTGGTTTTATAGCCGTTGGTTTCAAGAAACCCTGACACTAGTTGCGCTAACTCGATGTCGTCATCGACGACTAAAATCCAGTTATTATCTTTCCCATTCATCATATTGCCCAGATAGTAACATTTTATTCATAACTCGGTCATCATACATGAGATTGTATTGAGTTGTATATCAATGTTTTGCACTCGGGTAAGGGAGTAAAAGTGGCTCCCGGCGGCATTTCTTACAGGTGATGGCCCGGTTGCTAATTGAAATTACGACATACCTGCCGCGCGACTTCTTCATTGTGCTGGCTAGGCTCTTGCTTATAGATAAGGTAATACTTTTCGCAGTGACTGCCCTTGGTGGCGATAAAGTCGGGACTGAGTAGATCCGGGGTCTCATTTAACCGCGCCTGCGAGGGCGTGAGTGGGGGACTAATCTCGGCGCTGGCTGCGGGTTCAGCATCCGCGGGTTCATCTGCAAGCATTATCCCTATCAGTGCGATAGCAATAAGAATCAGCATGGCTGCGGCGAGCGGAACTTTATTGCGGATATTTGCCGACATTAAACCAAAGAACATATTTACGCCCTGTTTTTAAACACTTTTTATTTGCTATGAGTATAGCCTATTGGCGCGGGCTAGGGTGGCAGGGTCTAAGCGTGCAGGCACGCCGGAGCGTGCCCTAGATTAAGAAGGTTAAGAATGGGCTTCTTGCTTAAGTGTAACCACACGCTGGGGAAAGGGGATCTCTATATGCGCCTGTTGTAAGGCCTGAAATACTGCCTTGTTGATTTCCAGCCGGGTGGCGACCTTGGCCTTGGTGGGCGCCCAATAGCGATATAAGATCACCACACTGCTGTCGGCAAATTCGTTAATCCCTACCTGAGGTTTGGGTGTTTGCGCGATACCCGTTTGCGACTCTAATACTTCAGAAATCAAGGCTTCCGCCTGCTCATAATCGGCATCGTAGGCAATGCCAATGGTACCTTCTTCTAGAGAGTAATCGAATGAATTATGGATGATTTCACCGACAATATGCTTGTTGGGAATGGTGATCTCCACTTCGTCTTCATCGCGTAAATGCGTCATGCCCAGCTCAATGGCGCTGACCTGACCTGTGACGCCCTTAACCGTAATGGTGTCGCCGACCACAAAGGGACGGGTGGCAATGATGGCCAGACCCGCGCCGTAGTTTGACAACATGCCTTGCAATGCCAGGCCGGCGCCCAAAGAGGCGGCACCTATGGCGGCGACGAAGGGAGTCACGCTGATGCCTACTTTACCCAGAGCTATGACCACAAAGGTGACAATAAGTAAGACGCGTACCAGGTTACTGGTAAAGGTCGTCAGGGTAATGTCTATGTTACGGCCCTGCATTAGGGTGAATATCCAGCGGCTAATGCGTTGTGCCAACCAGAGGCCGAAAACCAGTAGTATCAGAGCCAATACCAGCTGAGCACTGTAAGTTACTAGGAAATCAATCGCCATCTGGTAGTAGCGCTCTACCTGGGCTATTTCTTGTTCGATCATCTAAGGTTTTTTCTCGAATAATGTGTTTGCTAAATAGTAACGACTTAGCACCTGTAATTCGAGTGACAATTAGTATTTGAATCTATAATTAGCAAAGGTTCGCCAAATAATTGCGTCTGGGTTTTAACGCTTACACACAGAGCCCGACGCCACAGTGATAATTACACGTTGGAATTATGAAATACTGGAAACTCATTATTGCCTTATTATTTTCGTCTGGCTTGTTTGCCGCAAACGAGAATCCGGACGCTGCCTTGCAACAAATAAGGGCAGATGCCCTAACGCGCATTGATGTGATCGCCTGCCTTGATAAGGGCGGGGTGATAAAAGCTGTGTGTATGAATGCCATCCCCGCTTGTATATACAAGTATCCCGATGCCGGCAAACAATGTCGCAGTGGTTCTGAATGCGAGGGAGATTGTCTTGTTGTCGGCGATTTTGTGGCCGAAGGCAGTGAAGTCATTGGCCAGTGCAAGGTCGATAATGATCCCTGCGGCTGCTACCAAAGAATTTTCGATGGCGTCGCCGAATACGCCATGTGCACGGATTAACCAGCAAGTCTCGCTGTTAACCCTTATTTTGAGACTGAAATGCCAGCCAATTCACGCTTAAAAACCGCCCCGCAAAGCATGACCACACGTCAATGGCTTGACCTTATCCTGCTGTATCTGTCATTTCCGGTGATCTTATTTATTTGTAGCTCGGATATTTATTGGTGGCAGGCCTGGGTTTATTCGGCACTGGTGTTTGTCTTTGGTGTTGGCGGGCATATGTTGGCAGAGCGACATAATCCTGGGCTGATAGCCGAGCGGCATAATATTGAAAGCATTAAAAAAGCCAAACCCTGGGATAAGGTACTGGCTCCTTTAATGGCTATCAGCATAGGTTTTCCCATGATCATAGTGGCCGCGCTGGACCATAGGTATTCATGGTCTGATGCTCTTCCCCTGTGGCTTAATTGTCTGGGTTTTATCTTGGTCGCCCTTGGCTATTGGTTTGCTACCTGGGCATTGGTGGAAAACCGCTTTTTCGCCAGTGTGGTGCGCATTCAAACGGAGCGGGGCCATGTGGTGTGTGATACTGGCCCGTATCGATTAATTCGCCATCCCGGGTATGCGGGAAGTATTCTGGCCTTGTTTGGCATAGTGCTGGCGCTGGACTCTCTTTGGACTCTGATCCCAACCGCTTTCGCTATCTTTATTACCCTGATAAGAACTCGATTAGAAGATAAAACCTTGCAAAACGAGTTAGTGGGGTACAGGGATTATACCAAGCGGGTGCGCTATCGCTTGATCCCAGGCGTATTCTGATTTAATCAATAAAGTTACCATAAGGTTAAAAATTCACATTGATTAAGTAACATATAAACAAAGGCTGTGGCAGAATAAGGTCACAATAATAAAGTGTGCGGCCACAGCGCCGTCGGTAAAAATCGCTCCCTATGATAAGAAAACTTGTTCACCTGGGTTTTATAAATATAGGCACGGATCGCCTTGAACACGTTGAAGCAACAAAGGTGCAAACCACTAACCTGGTCAGTGTGGTGACCTGTGTGGTTGCCTTGTTGTACGCTCTGTATTTTCTTCTTTCTTTAAACCAGACCTCAGTCGCAGCTATTAACTTGGTCTTTGTTGCCTGTTATGGCGTGGGTTTGTTGTTCTCCCATAAACGCTTCTACCGAGGGGCCAAGGTATGGTTTTTTACCGTACTGATGGCACACGTTTACCTCTTTAGTGTGCATACCTTTGGCGTCGGTGCTGGATTTCATTTTTATTATCTCATTATCACCCCTGGGGTTTTTTTGCTCTTTAACGAAAATGATCGAGTGGAAAAATTTGTCTTTAGTTTAGCCGGCGGCATCCTCTTTTATTTATGCTCCGAGGCAGGAGGCACCACACCCATTATCTCGCTTGATGGCCAATCCGAACGCCAGTTATTTTATTCGGTTATTTACGTGACCATGATAGAAACCTATTTCATCATGGCTTTACTCAGCCACAACATAGATCTCTACCAAAAAGAGCTAAAGGCCCTCGCTGCCACCGATGCGCTGACGGGGATCAACAACCGTCGTATGTTTATGTCGATAGGCGAAGAGCTGTTTGAAAATGCCAAGCGTTATCAGCACCCCATGTCATTACTGCTGCTGGATATCGATTACTTCAAAAAGATCAATGACGTGCACGGTCACCTGGTCGGCGACGAGGCATTAAAGCAAGTGGCTGCAACTCTCAAGGCCAACCTAAGAGCCAGCGATTCACTGGCGCGTTATGGCGGCGAAGAGTTTGTGGTGGTGCTGCCCGAAACCGATATTGCCAGTGCCCTGGCGGTGGCTGAAAACCTGCGCCACGCCATTAGCGCGATTCAAATCGAGCTTCCCGGCGAGGCGGCGCTAACCTTTACCGTGAGTATCGGCGCCGCGGAAAAAACACCCGACACACCTTGTCTGATGGGCTTGCTTACCTGTGCCGATAACGCCCTGTATCGCGCCAAAGAAACAGGACGCAATAAGGTTATAAACCATGGCCAGGACGAAGAAGCCGATCTAGCGTTTAGCTAGCATTACTCGGCTTCGCACTCACTGCCGTCGAGTTTCAGGCACCAGCCCTTTGGCTCGAACATCTCCTGGCCGTTTTTATCATGGCGATAACGGGAGACGCCGTTGTACACAGCTTTGCGTAAGCGGTTGATCCCGCCCACAGGCTCCAGCGCCTTTACGGCATGCCAAGGGGTAAAAGACAGGTTTTCACAAAACTGATTTTGCTCCCGGGTATCAAAGTGCTGCTCGGGTATCTCAACCCGGGCGACCTTGATAAAAGGCGAGTCCTCGCTTTGCCATTTTACCCTTGTGTCTTCCACCGGCATGTATTTATCCGTATTTTGCAGTTGCACCATAAAGTCGAAGCAGGCACCGGTTTGACCTAGGTTCTCACTCAGCTCCTGGCGTAAAAAGTTGGGCTTATCACGGTTTACGGCGATGGCGGTGTTGCTCGTACAGGCCTTGGCGCTGTATTTCATAAACTGCTCTTGGCCTAGACGATAGGCCGAGAGACTATGATATTGCTCGGTTAGCAGGCTGTCCGGCGCCGTCTTGAGGGTTTTAGCGCCGAGGTAGAGCGACCTCAGGTGCCACTTAAAAATGTTCCAGTTAAAGTCATTGAAAAAGTAACCAAACTTGCTGCCTTGTGCCTGGTATTGCATAAACTTGGCATATTCGGCGACGTCCTTAATAAAAAACACATCGCTGTTGATCATCACAAAGTCCTGGGTTTGCGCATCCTGCTCCAGCGGCAGCAGCTTTTTGCCGTCAACGCCCATGACTTTAATGGCCATGCCCCTGGCATCTTTGACGCCATCCGCTTGGGGTTGGGTATCGCCGCTGGAAAAACGAACCCAGGCCTGATATTGATCCGGCTTGGCAAATATCCCGTGCTTTAAGCGCGAGTCACTGAGCGCCGGTACGCTAAAAGTAGCCTTAACACAGCCATGGGCCTTGGCATGGACATCCCTGCGGTATGGGGCAGGCGCCGTGGCTGCCTGGCTGCGATCCACCATTTGCACCGCCGATGAAATAATATCGGCGATATGGGTTTGCTCATCGGCTGGAATAACAATCCCCAGGCTGCTTTGCTTTTTGTCCTGGTTAATGACAAATAACACCGCGACCAAAGCGAGCAAGCCGATGGTACAAAAGACAATGAGTTTTTTCATCTTGTTCCCTTATAGGCCTTCGCACTGAGTTGATGGGTTTGCTGCTGACGTGCTTGGGTGCTCGGCATCAGGGGAGTCTTTATGTATTTTTAAATACTCGACAATGGCCAGGCGCTGTGCCGGCGTTAAGGCCGGGCCGATGACACCATATTGGGGCGGATTACCCCGCTGGTAGGGAACATAGCCATCCCTGAATTCATGGCCAATATTTTTATTGCCGTCTTTTTGGGTATCAAACAAGAAGGCATGGCCCGCTTCTTTTTCGGTCACATAACCCAGATGCACGGGATCGTACTCCCTTTGCCCAACCCAAAATTGGCTGTCGCGCTCTGACACAGGCGAGAGCAGCTGGTAGATATTGGGTACCGAACCATTATGTAAAAACGGCGGTGTGGCCCAAATGCCTTCTAAGGGTCTGGCCTTGTAGATCATTTTTTGTTGCGGCAAATCCAAGGCGCCAAAGCCGTCCATACAGGCTTGCTTTTCCGGCGAGAAGTTTTTGTCTTGATAGTACTTCTCTCTTAAATAGATGCCGGTAATGTTGAGTGCTTCCCCCAGACTGAGCGTGTCCACACTGAGCTTGGCTAACGCATCGTCCAAGGAGCGCAGTTGCTGCTGAATTAGGGCGGTTTTGATGTCTTGCTGAACATCATTATCGCCTTGCTCAGCAATGAGCTGGTCCAAATCCGCTAACTTGGCATATTTGTTTTGCCAGTTGTTAAAGCGTTGCTCTATATCCTGGTATTGCTGCGGATGGTCGCTTATCCAGTTGGTAGTTAAGGTTAACGTCTCGGCTTGGGGCTCGGGTTGTTGCAAAAACTGCTCAAGGCGCGGCGATTTAAGAAGCACCTTGGCCAGTCGTTGTAACTGCCTGATATTCATTTCTCGGACTTTTTGCGCTATTTCGCTGTTACTTAAGCCTGTTTTACTGAGATCAAAACGGTAGTTTAGAAAGTTGTAGGCGGCATTGGGGTCTGTGCCGACCTCATTGACGGCCAGCTCGCTCATTATCCACAGTGGTTGCTCTTTGCCTTTTAACGGCGTTTCGATTTGTTTAACCAGGTCGCTGGCCGGGTGTGGACCATGACAACCGGCGCAATGGCGCTGAAAAAGATGTTGTCCCTCGGCCGCTTTGACTCTATCGACCGGGCCAAAAATATCTTCCGGCCACTGCGGAGGCGTGAGTTTTTGCAAGGTAGTTTCTATGGTGAAGATTTGCTCGGGCAACACCGAGGAATCGAAGCGCTGCTCAGGAGGTAATGGATTACCGTAGCTGTCGGTCAGTGCGATGTGCGCGCCGACCCCAAGCGCTTCACCCATATTGCGCGCCATGGGTTGTTTTACCGAGGCGCCATATTGCACCCAGTTAAATTTCCAGATATTCCAAAGCGGCGGGTAGTTAACCGGGCCGGTGGCCTTATGATAATTCTCTGCCGACAGATTATCGCCAAAAACGGTATTGCCGATGCGGGCCAGGGCATCGGTGCGGCCAAAGCCCTCGGTCACCGGATACAGGCCTTTACTGGTATCGTTAAAGCCCTGGGTTAAAAAGCGCATTAACACCTTGCCGAATTTTTTCCTGAGGACGGCCTTGTTGTGGTCGTTATATTGCTCGCCCAGTACCTGGGTAGCAAAGCGATCAAATTTAAGCGGGTTGATATAGGTACTGGTCATAGATGCCACCAGGGTTGGCACAAAGTGACCCAGTTTCATGGTGGTAAAGGCATGCATGGCCTGGCCGCCATCGATGCGCAGTGCATAATGTTTGCCGTCTTTTTTGTAGTTGAGCTGACCGTTATGACAGGCAGCGCAGCTTAAATCCAGCAGTTCACTGGCCGATGCCTGGTCGAAGTGCTTGGTAAAGCCCAAGGGGTATTGATAGGGGTTTTCAGGACTTGGGGTGTCATCGACGATAAAGCCGTAGGCCTTTAAATGTCCTGGCTCGGCAAATCGCGTCTCCCCCCAGGGCATTTCCAGGTGCGCCAGCCAGTCATATTCCATGCCCTTTAATCTGGTGCCCTGTGGTGTGTAATAGTAGGTTTGACGCTCGGGCGAATGTGCCTCGAGCCCCCAGCCCTGATCCAGATAGCGGGTTTCTTCTGTCGGCACATAGTCCGGGATTTGCGAGGCGGGATAATGCACCAAGGCAAATACACCAAGGCCAGCCAGTACGATTACACCCGTCACATAGACCAGGATACGCTTTGTTATTTTTATGAATGTCATTGTATTAACCAAGGTTAAGAGGAAGAGAGGGGAGCCCCTCCACCGAGTTATTCCCGAACTAGCCGTTAAACGCCAAGGTTAAACCGGCATTTTTCATTTGTGCTTTTACCAGCATGCCGCTGGCACCCAAGGTGATATAAGCGGTTTTATTGTCTTCGCCACCAAAGCAGATATTCGAGGGCAATGGCGCATACAAACCCTCGCCCAGATTGATCTCGATATATTCCAGTACCTCTCCTTCAGGAGATACGACGGTAATACCGCCATTGCTGTAGGGGTTATTGCCTTGCGGTAACATGGTGGCCAGATACAGGTTACCCAGCTCATCGACCGCCATGGAGTCATAAATAGCCTGGCCTTCAAAGCCTGTGAGCAGGTAAGTGCCATCGAGCGAGTTGGGGTTTGGGGCAATTTCACCGGGGGCGGACAGCTCCCAGTAGAGCAGTCGTCGTGTATAGGTCTCCACCGTGTACAGGCGCTTGCCATCGGGCGACAGGGCGATGCCGTTTGGTGCATTGAGCGGAAAGACCATTTGCTTGATGCTGGTGCCGTCGGCTGCGGCATAGTAAATGCCCGTGATATCGCGGGCACGGCCATCGTCTTTGCCCCAATCGGTAAACCACAGGCCGCCTTTGCTATCAAAAACCAGATCGTCCGGCCCGCGCAGCGCAAACTCAGGGGTAAGGGGCTGGTCCTGCCACTGCATCTTGATCATATTTAACCGCCGGCCGGTATGGCAACTTGTATAAAGAGTTTCAACGTTCGCCGTAGCCAGGTTGACCTTATCTATGCTGCCACCTTTATATTCGGGTGACTTTCCTGTGCCGATAAACAAGGTTTGTTTCGGCAGAGGGACCGGCAGCCATTCAAAACCGCCACTGTTACAGATATAGACCTGGCCATCCGGCCCTATGGCGGCACCGTTTGGGCCACCGGCTATTTTAGCAACTAGGGTTTTATCGCCCTGGGGCGAAACCCGGGTTAGTTGCTGGTTTTTGATTTCAACCAGCAGCACGCTACCGTCTTGCATATAGACAGGACCTTCCGGATAGCCGAGTTGATCACAAACGATTTCAAAGTTGGAACATAAAAGACTCGACATTATTGCTCTCCGCTGGTGGCCGTGGTCGCTAAATCAACCGACTTAAGCATTTGATGGGTAAGTTCGAAGCCTAACTCCCGGTAGGCTTCAAACTGCATTTCATCAAAAAATTGATTACTGGTGCTCTGATGTGGGAAATCAGGGTTTATGCGTTTATAACTTTTCAGCTCTTCATTCACATGTTGGATCATGCTGGCCTTCACATAGATAAAGCGGCCATAGCTGCCATCGTCGTAGGAAATTTTGCCTTCGGTCCAGGCAATATTAGATGTGGCCGCTTTTTGATTAATGGCACTGACATCGATGGCTAGCTTGGCACCAAAATCAACCCGAGCCAGCTTAATGAGTCTGGCCAGATCCTGGTATTGGTAGTTGGGATCGGCACCGGCATCGCAACACACGATAAGCTTGCATTTACGGCGGATTAGTTCGTAGCAGGCCAGGTTTTCAAAGTGGCCGCCATCGGAGAGATGGATGTAGGACTGGTGTTCATTCAAGCCCTGGCCGAACATATCCTTGAACATATACATGTACCACCAGGGTTTATTGAAAAAGTTTGCCGGTTTGGTGGGTTTATTCGGGTTTTTCAGCCAGCAGCCCAAACGCAGATTCAGCAGTGACATGATAAAGTTCAGCTGCTTAGAACGGGTCATGGGCGTATTGGTGGCGATGGCTGCGCCGGAAATAGCACAGGCGCTGGCCAGGTCTAACTTACCGCCCATGTAATCCTTGGTCGCCCTATATCCCGTGCTGTCGGAGCCCGAATATAAAGGCGTCAGGGTGAAGCAGTCGCCGCCGCGGTTCTTATATTTAGCATTGGTTGAGCCCAGCAATTCAATGTTGCAATTAATGATGGGAAAGGGCGCGTCTGTGGCTTTAAGCTCGCCCAACAATAGCTGCTTATCATAGTTGAGCGTTTGTTCGCACTGCTCGTCATTAGTATCGCGTTTGGACAAATGACAGGGCATAAAGGCGTCTCTTAATCTGTCTCTGTAGTAGCCGTGCATAGACACGGCATTGATATTACAGCCCAATACCAGGAACACAGATAAAAACAGTAAGGGATAAAATAGGGCGGGTAGCAATTCCCACTGCACTGCAAAGTGATAACTGATCATCACAAAGCCAAAGCAGGTCAGCAGTAGGCCCAAGTCTATCAATATGCTGGTCAGCGAATATTTAATATCGGCGCTGCCGTTTCTGTGCGCCGCATACCGGGTGATCAGCATACCAAGTAAAGAAATACTAAAGCTGGTGTGCACCAGCCACTCGGCAAAGCGCTCAAAAAACTTATGGAAAATAGGTATATAACCAAAGGCTAACATGGCCAAACCCAAGGGAAAGAGGTTACTTAAGTAATATCTGAGCGTTTCTGTGCGGTGGTTCGCCCGCGCAGACTCGAAGCCCGTGCTGATGGCGGTCAATAACATCAACCCAAAGCTGGCAATGAGTGTTATAAAGCCCGCGCCCCGTAACAAGGAAAAGCCATTAAAGGGAGCATGGATGGCTATGGCCCAGAGATCCGTAGAAAATTCATAACTTAATAGAAAGAGCAGCAGCAGGAGCACGGGCACCATGATCAACATATTGATCAGGGTCCCGGTTAAGATGGCCGTTAATAGCGAACTTTTATCGACGCCAAACCCGGGCGTTAAAAAGCTACTGTGCGCTCTGAGCCAACCAAGAATGTCGCTTGCGCGCTTATCATGGCGATTGGTGCTAAAGGGGAACTGACTGGGAAAACGGGATTTAAACCAGGTAAAGGAAGTAGCTATGTAACTGCCGCCGGACACCGAAGACAGGTAATCAAACTGCGTGAGTTGGTCGTTTTTCGCCAATGCCTGCAACACCCCGAGGTTGAAGGTCGCCGAGCGGATACCGCCGCCGGAAAACGCCAGTGCCTTGGTATCTTTGCTGCCGTCACAGCCTAGGTTGCAGGCGGCTCGTCGATCGCTCAGCCATTGCTGCTCCTGATTTTCAATATCCGGATTAAATGTTTCTTGGAAGGAACTCATTGTTAAGTTGTTGTTATTATTTTGCTTGTATTATCTATGTTTCCACAATTAACTCAAACGATACCTGTGTTTATTGTTATTAGTAGCGGGGAAAGGGCTGGAGTAGGGAAGGCCTGCCACGCAATTTAGCCACCAGAACTCAGAAGGCTGGTGGCTATTTACTTATGATTCGGCCGTATGTGAGCGGTTAAGGACTCTTCTATCAGAACAATGTAACCTAGCTAGTCCATACAAGCGTCGATGGAAAGACCCAGTTCATCGGCGACGAATTGGCCCAAGGCTTCCATGGTGTCATCATCGATAATTCCAGCTTCATAGAGTAGCCGCGCCAAATTACGTAAGCCCATTCTCGGTGTGGGTTGCTCACTGCTGTGCTCGCCCATAGCCCCGGTTTGTGCAAAGACCTTGGTTGCCTGTCCCCAGCATGCCTGTTGCGGATTTTTTGCCTCCGCAGCGACAGCAAACGACGACGCTAAAAGTACTGCTGATACCATGGTGTAAGAAATTATCTTCATTGAATTGATCCTTATGATGGGGGAAGTATCTGTACGTACTGCGCGTGTACGAATAAAAGAATAGACCATCACAGGAAGTCTGTTGAACCTGTAGAGTAGGCCGCAAGCTTGTGAGGTAAGTGTTCTTCGATTACTTTATGATTTAGCTTGCATCTTCTTATGAAAATTTTAATTGCTAAAAACTAATACGACTCAGTATATGACTTTTAACATGCTTGAAATCACCTTTCTTAGGCAAGGAGGAGGCTTGAATCCTCAAGGTTCCGCCATCATGATAGATATTTAGAAACCGGTTCCCTTTTACGCTAGTCTCTGTGTAATTATTTATATTTTCAAAATCAACAATAACTATTTTATTACTCGTTGGAGTTTTAGGCGCTTGGATATATTTTTCTGTAAGAAGTAGCTGGTTTTTTGATGTGATACTTTTGAAGATATTAAAAAAAGCAACGAGGGAGATAGACGCAAATAACGCTGAACAAGTCAAATATAATTTATTGGCACCGCCTGGAGATAATTTAATAAAACTAGTTAATATTAACGAGCTATCGTTATCAATAGTCATATAGTAATACCAGTACGAAAAAAACGACATAAACAGAAAACAAAATATGTTTAAAATTAAGTGAGGTTTATATGGGTATCTTATCTCGTTCACAACTTACTTTCCTTGTAATTGATAGTCTGTAGATAATTAGACTCACTTAATCGTTCTAGGTATAGTGAATACGAGGGTTTCTATCTAGATACGTCTAGTAAGTTAAAGTCTGAAGTTGTCGGTATTGACTTGGCAAAAAATGTTTTTTTCTAGTTTATGAATATGACAATAATTCATTATTTTTTAAAAAGTTAGTGATTTGTAACATTTTTATTTTTATTCATATAAAGAATAAAAAATATAGTCATGGACTACGGTGGAAATCTTCCCAAAGTTTTTTATTTTGAGTTTGAATTGGCCGTCGCTCATTCTTTGCGGGTTACGGCCTGCATGGTGCAGGCGCCATAGCGATTATTTAAAATTCGCACAAACCTGCCTGGCTATTTCCATATTTTGTTTAGTAGGTTCCTTTTCGTATAAATCATAATACGTTTTGCACATACTACTGCCATTGGCACTAAGGCCGTTTATGTCTGGATTAGACTCGACAGAGTTAAGTGTATCTTCAAATACGATTTTTATTTTTTGCCTGCGATCGAACTCAGGCTTTAGTTCTTCCATGCGCTTCTGAACTTGCTGCTCAAATGTTGGAGAAGTTGATTGGTAAATAGGGGTAGAAAACAATTGCTCAAGTTGTTTGAGTTCCTGTTTTTGAGTCTCATGTTTTACATATGCAAAAATAGCCAAGAGCAAAAGGCTAACCGATAAAACGGCTAAAAAGACGACTAGATAGAGCTTATTGTAATTTACAGGTTCACGTTCCATGTTTAATCCCCTTGTTAAGTTAGCTAAGAATAAACAAAAAAGAATAATACTACCAGCTAGTTAGCGGTTAAAAGGTCTTCATAAACTAATTGCTCGTCTTGTAATCAATTATCAGCCTGTGGCTGATGAGCAAGAATCTACACGGATAGGATTGCAATAAATATCATCTGGTTGCTTATCTATGTAAATTTTCGTCCGGCAACTTGATAAACCAACATTAAAGCAGGTACTAGATACCTAACCGCAGAGCAAGCTTTGTTCATTGCAAATGAAGCCAATCTGGCGAGCAAGAAGTAAAAATTAACCTGGACTTTGATAAATCGAAATCAGGAGAAGAAAAAATCGTTTACGAGGCTATTGTAAAATAGATTAAGCAGTCTCCGCATTATCGCTCATAAATTAGATTATGTTAAATGCTATATGATTCTATAGAATGCGGGTAAAGTATCAGAACGGGAAGCGCTAAGGCGCTGAATGAAAAAGGATAACACAAAAAAAAGCGGCCTATTTAATCTAAAATAGACCACTTTCCAACCATAAGACTTTAAAAATGTTAGTTTAGCTCATTATCTACCCAGAATTTAGTCCCTTTTAACACTGCTTGCAAGGCTAAACCGGTTTCGGTGAGAGAATAAACAGTCACATCATCAACAATGGCCTCGGCGGTAACCGCGCCACCATTGTCTTTATGCTTGGCCGCGGCATCGGCATTACCGCCAAACGCCCAACCATGATCAATAAATCGGTTTAATGCCGCTTCGGTGTGAAACACCATGACCACATTAAAATCTTTAACTCCCAGGCCCAGGCCTAAACCCGCCTCGCCCATGTTCATATAGGTCCATTTTCCGGTGCGGTTATTTTTTACCACACCATAGCCGCCGCCGAAACTAGCAAACAGAACATTGACGTTGGCATTATCGAATACCGCATAACCGGCACTGGTGGCAATTTGGTTTTGCACATCGGGTTTGCGCACATACAAGGTTTTCAATGTTTCGCTGCGCATACTTTGTACCATCTCTCTTTTTGCTTGCGGACTGGCATTGCTGGAGGTGGCACAGCCGTTTAAGGTAAGCACGGCAACCGCTAATAGCATGATGTGAACAAATGAAGCTCTAATTTTCATGGAGTACCCCTTCTTTAATGTCCAATACTAGACAGTATCGGACTTTGTGATAAGCTAAGACCATAAATTTTTTAGTTATTTATCTTATGCTTACCCCTTTAGTTGATACGTTCAAGCAATTGCGCTATCAAATCGCCCATCTTGAAGATGGCACCTTGAACAGCGAATATCCCGAACTAGCTTTATTTATAGACCAACAAAGCTTAAACCTTGCTGAAATTTCGAAAGATTTATCATTTATTTACCAATATTTGTATGTTTATGGCCGTAAATCCGATGCCACCTTTACCCGTTTTCGCAATGAAATAGAACGTTTTGCCCTTTGGTCCTGGCTGATCAAGGGGGCCTCTGTGCTGGCGCTAAAGCGAGAAGATATTGAGCACTACATAGATTTTGTTGTTGAACCCAGTGGTGACTGGTGCTCGGACTCGGTGCAGTGGCGCTTTAAACAAAAACTGGGTCAGCGTATCGCAAATCCCAAATGGCGCCCTTTTATGGCCAAGGAAACCAAGCCGAGCCAGCAAACTCTCAATTCAACCTTCACGGCGTTGAATGTGTTTTATAAATTTGCGATTTTAGAGGAACGCTCCTTTACAAATTTTGTTCCCGTGGTTAAAAAGAACTGCCCTTACCTGGTTGTTCAATCCCAAATAAATCAACCAGATACGCTAAGCGATCTGCAATGGGAATATGTATTGCGGGTGACCGAAGAACGTTGCGAAGAAGACCCGCAACTTGAGCGCAATCTTTTTGCCCTGGCCTGTTTAAAGGGTTTGTACTTACGCATCTCTGAATTATCGGAGCGCCCCAACTGGTCACCGGTTATGTCGCACTTTTGGCAAGACGCCGATGGCTTTTGGTTTTTGCGGGTCATGGGCAAGGGTAATAAGTTACGGGACGTGACGCTAAGTGAAAGTTTTACTGCCTACTTAAAACGCTACCGTTTATATCGAGGCCTCAGTGCCCTGCCTCGGGTCGATGAGCCCTACCCGCTCATTCATAAATTGCGCGGCAAAGGCGGTATGACGGTTAGACAAATTCGTCGTTTGGTACAGCAAAGTTTTGATTTGGCCACAGCCGCACTTCATCACGATGGTTTTACCGAAGAGGCTGAAAAACTCATGGCGGCAACCGCGCACTGGCTGCGCCATACCGGTGCTACCCATGATGCGCAAACCCGGCCATTAAAACATTTATCTGAAGATTTGGGTCATGCTAAGTTAGCAACCACAGATCAAATTTATATTCAGACTAATATAAAAGAACGAGCTAAGTCAGGCGTTAAACGTAAGCTTTAAGCACGCTTTAAGCATGCTTTAAGCGAACTGTGAGGACAAGCCATGGAATATTACATCGCAATCTTGTTAGCGCTGGCATTTTTTATCTACTCCATTTCATTTCGTCAGTTGGCGCGGGCCGAACTTACCGGTCCCATGTACTTTGTTCTGACCGGCATGGTGGTCGCGGCTATCTTTTTGGCGGAATTTAAAATCGGCCAACCCTTAGAGCAACTCTTACCTTTGGTGGAGTTGACCTTGGCTGTGGTGTTATTTTCAGATGCGGCGAAAACCCGACTGGCCATTTTAAAACGCGCCTATAAATATCCCGTGCTGCTTTTGTTTGTTGCCCTGCCACTTACCTTCTGCGCCACCGTGCTAACCGGATACCTGCTTTTTCCAAAGATGAGTGTATTGGCCTTGGCGTTATTGGCAATTATTTTAACGCCAACCGATGCCGCCTTAAGTAAAGGGATCTTAGAAGCCAAAGCTGTGCCGTTAAAACTCCGGGAAGCCATTAATGTTGAAAGTGGATTGAACGATGGCCTGTGCGTGCCGATTTTTCTATTTCTGTTTTTGTCCTGGCAACTGGGCAGTTGGCAACCGCCAATGAAGATGCTGGAGTTTATGTTTCGTGAAGTCGGGATAGCGCTTGGGGTTGCAACGCTTATCACCTGGTCAGCAACTTACTTAATACGATACAGCGCCCGACGTCATTTTTTTGAAAAGGCCTCCAGTCCATTTTTAATTTTGTCATTGGCGATTGTCAATTACAGTGTGGCTGAAGCCTTGGGCGGCAGCGGATTTGTGGCCGCCTTTGTTGCCGGTTTGCTGTTTGATTATTTGTATCGGCCGAGTAAGGATATGCAGCTGATCGAGGAAAGCGAGCACATTGCCGAGTTTTTTTCGTATTTGATTTGGTGTTTGTTCGGCGCCTACAGTTATTCGCAGTTGCAGAGCATGGATCTAAGCTGGAGCAAGTTGGCCTTTGCCCTGATAGCCGCAACCCTGGTGCGGGTTATCCCCGTTCTATTTAGTTTAATTGTATTTAACGGGTTAAATTTTAAAGAGAAATTCACCTTGGCCTGGTTTGGTCCGCGGGGCTTGGCATCCATCGTCTTTACCTTGATGGTGTTGGACTCCGCCGACGGTTTACTCAGTGAGTTGGCGACGCTGACCATAATGACCAGCGTCTTTATTCACGGTATTACCACTCGCCCCATCGCTAACTCTTTCAGAAAAAAGGGCGTAGCGAAACGAAACTAGTGCAACACTTTGGCCAGTACTTCGATGGGATGCTGCGGTTTATATTGGGCAAAACGTTTCACCTGGCTGCGGCATGAAAAACCCGTGGCCAATAACTGAGCAGGCTCTGTGCTTTCTACCTTGGCCTTCCAACTAAGATCATACAAGGCCCTGCTGTTTTCCTGGTTTTGCAGCTCGTGGCCATAGGTGCCGGCCATACCACAACAGCCGGTGGCTTGCGGATCCAGTTGTAATCCCAAGGCCGAGAAAATACTTTGCCACACCTTGGCGCTGTGCGGTAAGGCGGTGGTTTCGCTGCAGTGGCTCAGCAATATATAGCTTGCTTGCGGCTCGAAAACTTGTTGTTTAAAGGTCTGCTCGCCAAGCCATTCATGGGCCAGCAAGACATTGAAGTCCCCTCTTTGCTCGCCCAAAACCGTGTTGTATTCATCGCGATAACACAAAACCAATGAGGCATCGAGGCCAACCATGGGAATGTCCAACTCACTGACCTTCTCTAAAAATTTAGCACTGGTTTTAGCGGTGCGGGCAAATTTATCTAAGAAGCCTTTTACATGTTGTGGCTTGCCATTCGGTTTGAAGGGTAAGATGATCGGCTTTTTGCCAAGAGCCTGAACCACCTTGGCAAAGCTCTCAACTAGTTCGGCTTCATAAAAACTGGTGAAGGGATCTTGCACGATAAGCACATAATCTCGGCGCTGCTCTTCGCCTAGCCCTCAAGTTTATTAAGGTCGAATTTCTCTAAAGTCGCGGTGCGCGTAGCCAGGTTTGGATGACTCGGGGTCGGCGTATCCACATAACCCAGAGTCTTTTTAATGGCCCATTGTACAGGGGATGATTTAACCACTGGATTGGTAATGGCCGAGAACTTAGCCAGCAATGGCGCCGTCTGTTCTATGCCGGCAACCAGATAATCTTTTAACGGGCGGTTGTATTGGCTGTAGTAAAAATTCAAAAAGCGGGCACGGAATGTCGGCACATCCACCTTAATCGGGCAGGCCGTGGTGCAGGCTTTACAGGCCAAACACTCATCCATGGACTCTTTCACTTCGTGCGAAAAGTCATACTGACCCTTGCGCTTATTCTGAGTATTAAGGAAGCGCTCCCACCAGGTTGGACCGTCTTTTTTGCTGATCACCTTTTCTTCTTCAAGCAGGTCAACGCCCTGCTCCGCCTGCAGTCGCAGCCATTCGCGCATTAGTCCAGCGCGCCCTTTTGGCGAGTAACGGCGATCGCCGGTGGCCTTGTATGAAGGACACATGGGCGAGCTGACATCATAGTTAAAGCACAGGCCGTTACCATTACAGTTCATGCTGTTGGCAAAACTATCCCGTACCTGGACATCAATTTGACGGTCGAACCAGCCACGCTTTTTATCATCAACGCTGACCAAGTTGTCGTTACTTTCAAGTGGTGTACATATCTTGCCTGGGTTGAGCTTATTGTTTGGATCGAAGGCCGATTTAATGCGGCGCAATTCCTGAAACAGCTCATCGCCAAAAAACGCCGGGCCGTACTCACTACGATAACCCTTACCGTGTTCACCCCACATCAGGCCACCATACTTGGCGGTCAATGCCACCACTTGATCGGAAATCTGGCGCAGGGTTTTTTCTTGCTCCGGATCGCACATATCCAGTGCCGGGCGCACATGTAATACACCGGCGTCGACATGGCCGAACATGCCATAGTCAAGTTGGTGACCATCAAGTAACTCACGGAATTCACTGATAAAGTCGGCAAGATTTTCCGGCGGTACAGCCGTGTCTTCGGCAAAAGCTATCGGCTTTTTCGCACCCTTGGTATTACCAAGCAAGCCAACGGACTTTTTGCGCATGGCATAGATTTTTTGAATATCGGCAACATTATTGGTGAGCTGATAGCCAATCACCCCAGCTTCTTTATTGGCAATGAGGTTATCAAGCTTGGCACACAGGGCGTCAATCTTGTCCTTCATATCCCCTTCTTGCTCGGCATTAAACTCAACCATGTTTAAGCCTTGCATTTCTTGCCCGGGTACATCGGTAATTAAGTCCGATACTGAGTGCCACACTATGTCTTCGCGGGCCAGGTTTAATACCTTGCTATCAACGGTTTCTACCGAGGTCGCCTCGGCTGCCACTAAAAATGGTGAATTACGCAGGGCAGAGTCGAAACTGTCGTACTTAATATTGATCAGGGTTTTAAATTTAGCGATGGGCGTAATATTGAGCTTGGCTTCTGTCACTATGGCCAAGGAGCCTTCGGAGCCGGTCAGTACGCGGCCAATATCAAACTCGGTCATGGTCTCATTAAAGACATGCTCTAAGTCATAACCGGTTAAAAAGCGATTCAGTCGTGGGAATTTTTCTAAAATTAAATCGCGCTTACTGCTGGCCACATCCAAGACAGTTTTGTAAACCTTGCCAACAGCGGTGTCTTGCTCGGCAATTATTTTGGCTTTTTCGACACTCACCCCTTGGGTATTGAGCTCGCTGCCATCGGCAAGAAAGGCCTTGAGTGCCAGGGTGTGATCGGACGTTTTACCATAAACCAGACTGCCCTGACCTGAGGCATCGGTATTGATCATTCCGCCAACTGTGGCGCGGTTACTGGTGGATAAGTCAGGTGCAAAAAAGTAGCCATAGGGGCGCAAAAAGTCGTTCAGCTGGTCTTTGATCACCCCGGCTTGAACCCTCACCCAACCTTCTTGCTCGTTAATTTCCAGAATTTCGCGCATATAGCGGGAAAGATCGATAACAATACCCGGTGTCAACGATTGGCCATTGGTGCCGGTACCGCCACCGCGTGGGCCAAAGGTTAAAGACAGAAAAGGGTCGCGTGAAGCTATGTTCAGTGCCAGTTGCACGTCTTTATCGGTTTTTGGAAATACCACGCCCTGAGGAATAGTTTGATACACACTGTTGTCGGTGGCCGCTAACAGTCGCGTGCCATAGCTGGCATCGACATCGCCACTAAAGCCTTCAGCTTTGATTGTTTTTAGGTAATGTAATACCAGCTCAGAACTGACTTGCTCAACACTTAACTTTGCTATCATGGCCTTAAACCTCAGGAACGAACGGCGCTATTATAGCATGCTGAGCCCGCTTAGAAATTGAAGAATATACAGATTGTTACAATTTGAAATCACTTTGTAGCCGGCAATGCGCTATGTTCAGTTAATGAGCAACCATACCAATTCTGTTAAGTATGTGATCAGAGATAGCGCTGGATAAATGATGTGGTAACAAGACGGAATTTTTCGTATGTAGTAATTCTCGGCTTTGGCTCCTGCGCCGCTCTACCGCCTACATCCGTGTAGGCGTACATAGATAAATTCCAACGGAGTTAGCACGATATTTAGCCCGCTAGAATGATTAGCTATTTAAGTGAATTGGTATTATTTAGGTGATGTATGAAAAAGTGGTTAATGAATGCTGCAGCGGCACTGTGTTTTTTACTGGGATTGATATTTGCCGTGGTCCCCGGGCCCTCGGTGATCTTCTTTTTAACCGGGCTGACCCTACTGGCCGTGCACTATCCCCTTGCCCGTAAATATGTGCGGGTTTGCCAAACTACCCTAACGCGAGGGTGTCGATTGCTCGACAGCAAATTGGCGAAAAAATAAAAGGGCGAAGATTTCGCCCTTTTTCTTTGTCTTACTCAGTTACCGAACTTAGTTCGATTTAAGCTTTTCAGCCAGGTATAGCCAGGTTTCCAATACCGTATCTGGGTTCAATGACACAGAATCGATACCTTCTTGTACTAACCAGGCAGCAAAGTCTTCGTGATCCGAAGGACCTTGACCACAGATACCTACGTACTTGCCTTTTGCCTTGGCTGTTTTAATAGCTATAGACAATAGCTTCTTGATCGCTGGGTTACGCTCGTCGAACAGGTGAGCGATAAGACCCGAGTCACGGTCAAGACCAAGAGTAAGCTGAGTTAAATCGTTTGAACCGATTGAGAAACCATCGAAGTACTCAAGGAATTCATCGGCAAGTAGCGCGTTTGAAGGCAGCTCACACATCATGATCACTTTCAAACCGTTTTCGCCACGCTTAAGGCCTTGCTCTTCAAGAAGCTCAATAACCTTTTTACCTTCTTCAAGGGTACGTACGAACGGGATCATGATCTCAACATTGGTCAAGTCCATGTCGTTGCGAACACGCTTGATGGCTTCACACTCAAGGGCGAAACACTCGCGGAAGTCTTCACTGATATAACGAGAAGCACCACGGAAACCAATCATTGGGTTTTCTTCTTCCGGCTCGTATTGCTGACCGCCAACCAGGTTGGCATATTCATTCGATTTGAAGTCAGACATACGGACGATCACACGCTCTGGAGCGAACGCACAACCTAGCGTGGCGATACCTTCAACCAGTTTGGCGATGTAGAATTCACGCGGCGACTCGTAACCGGCGATGATCTCTTTAATTTCTGCCTGAAGTTCAGGAGATTGAGCATCAAAGTTAAGAAGCGCTTTAGGGTGAACACCGATCATACGGTTGATGATGAACTCAAGACGAGCCAGACCAACACCAGCGTGAGGTAAACGCGCGAAATCGAAAGCACGATCTGGGTTACCCACGTTCATCATGATCTTAAGTGGTAGAGCAGGCATTTCATCAACGCGTGAAGTCAGTACTTCATACTCAAGCTGACCTTCATAGATGAAACCTGTGTCACCTTCGGCACAGGAAACAGTCACTTCCTGGTCCGCTTTGATAAGGTCGGTGGCGTTACCACAACCTACTACCGCAGGAATACCTAGCTCACGGGCGATGATGGCCGCGTGACAAGTACGACCGCCACGGTTGGTAACGATTGCAGCGGCGCGCTTCATGATAGGTTCCCAATCAGGGTCAGTCATGTCGGTTACCAGGATATCGCCGTGTTGTACCTTGTCCATCTCGTCGATAGAGTTAAGTACACGTACCACGCCAGAGCCGATTTTGTGACCGATGGCACGGCCTTCGGCTACAACGCTTGACGTTTGCTTAAGCTGGAAACGCTCCATCACGTTCGCATCTTCGTTTGAACGTACGGTTTCTGGACGAGCCTGTACTATGTAAAGCTTGCCGTCGTTACCGTCTTTTGCCCACTCGATGTCCATTGGACGACCGTAATGCTTTTCGATGATAACCGCTTGCTTGGCAAGGTCCATTACTTCTTCATCTGTGATAGAGAAGCTGTTGGCTTGCTCAGGAGCTACGTCAACAATTTCAACCTGCTTGCCGTGTTCCTGGTCTTGTGAGTAAACCATTTGAATGGCTTTAGAACCGATGTTACGACGAACAACGGCTGGTTTACCTTTGGCTAGAGTACCTTTGTGAACATAGAATTCATCCGGGTTTACCGCGCCTTGCACAACCATTTCACCAAGACCGAAGCTTGATGTTACAAATACTACGTCTTCGAAACCTGACTCGGTGTCGATGCTGAACATTACGCCTGAAGAGGCCATGTCAGAGCGAACCATGCGCTGGATACCGGCAGATAGTGCTACACCTTTATGGTCGTAACCCTGGTGTACGCGGTAAGAGATGGCGCGGTCATTAAATAGAGAGGCAAAAACGTGTTTGATAGCAACCATTACGGCATCGATGCCGCGCACGTTTAAGAAGGTTTCTTGTTGTCCGGCGAATGATGCGTCTGGCATGTCTTCGGCGGTGGCAGAGGAACGTACTGCAAAGGATACGTCATGTGCTGGGTCAGCGTGTAGTTGGCCGTAGGCCTCGCGGATAGCCTGGTCCAATGAAGCTTGGAATGGCGTGTCGATGATCCACTGACGGATTTCGGCACCAACTTTGGCCAATTCATTGACATCTTCAACGTCTAGTTTGTCTAACACGTCGTAGATGCGAGCATTCAATCCAGATTGCTCAAGAAACTCGTTAAATGCGTATGATGTCGTTGCAAAACCACCCGGTACTTGGACACCGGCGTTGGCTAGGTTTGAAATCATTTCACCGAGAGAGGCGTTTTTGCCTCCAACTCTCGGCACATCTTGCATACCAAGCTCTTGATACCAGAGAACGTATTCTTGCACGGAACTTTCTCCAAAAAACATATTGTAAGTTTGGTCATCAAAACAATGACCTTTTAAATGAGGCGCTAACATTCTACACTGGCAAACACTGATGCGTAAACCGTAGCCTTACGGTTTATCAGGTTATTACATAAAAAAAGGACGCTTATGCGCAACGCATTTTATATTTCTGACGGCACCGCAATTACCGCTGAGGTCTTTGGTAATGCGACTTTGTCCCTCTTTCCAATGGAATTTGAACACACCACAATTCCCTTTGTTGAAACCAGAGAAAAAGCCTTAGAAGTTAAGGCGCAAATTGAGCAGGCAGCGGCCAAAAGCAATGAAAAACCGATTGTTTTCTTCACTTTTGTGAATCCAGAGCTCAGCGAAATCATCCTTGCGAGCAATGCCGTGTGCTATGACTTTATCAGCACCTTCAGCAGTCAATTGCAAAACGAATTGGGCGTTGAACCCGTGCCTAAGGTGCATCGTACTCACAGTATTCACGAGCAAAGTTACGACTTCCGTATCGCCGCGGTAAACTATGCCCTGGCCAACGACGATGGCGCCAATATCAAGGACTACCAGCAAGCGGATGTCATCCTGGTGGGAGTGAGCCGAAGCGGTAAAACACCAACCAGTTTATATTTGGCCCTGCAATACGGCATTAAGGCGGCCAACTATCCTTTAACGCCGGATGATCTGGACTCAGGCGAGTTGCCAAAATCTTTACAGCCATACAAAAACAAATTGTTTGGTTTAACCATTTCACCCGAACGCCTTGCGGCTATACGTAATGAGCGCATGGCCAATTCAAGATATGCATCTTTGCGCCAGTGTCGTATCGAAATCCGTGAAGTGGAAATGCTGTATAAGCGTTTTCGTATCCCCCACTACAATTCCACGCATCATTCGGTGGAGGAAATGTCAGCCAAGATTATGGCTGAGACCGGGTTGCAGCGCAGGAAATATTAAAAACTATCGAATAAAAAAAAGCGCCCTTGGGCGCTTTTCTTTTTACTCGTCTTATTTGCGGGCGTCTTTTAGTAAGTCTGCAACCAGGAAGCCGAGCTCAAGTACCTGATCGGCATTCAGGCGTGGGTCGCACTGGGTGCGGTAACGCTGAGCCAAATCCTCATCGGAAAGACCATAAGCGCCGCCTGTGCATTCGGTCACGTGCTGGCCGGTCATTTCTAAATGTACACCGCCGGCGTGTGAGCCTTCGGCCTTATGGACGGCGAAAAACTGGCTGATCTCACGCAGGATATTATCGAAGCTGCGAGTTTTATAACCCGAGCTGGCTTTTTCGGTATTGCCGTGCATGGGATCTGAGCTCCAAATCACTTTTCGCCCTTCTTGCTGTACGCGGCGTACCAGTGCTGGAAGTTTCTGTGGCAGCATATCGGCACCCATGCGGGTGATAAGGGTTAAGCGCCCTGGAATATTGTCCGGGTTTACCGCATCAATCAGTTCAATCAGCTCGTCCGGGCTCATGCCTGGGCCAACCTTTACACCTATGGGGTTTTTAATGCCGCGGAAGAACTCAATATGGGCGTGATCAAGCTGACGCGTACGTTCGCCAATCCACACAAAGTGCGCCGAGCAATCGTACCAGTCGCCAGATAGGTGATCACGGCGTGTCAGCGCCTGCTCATAACCCAACAAAAGTGCTTCATGAGAGGTATATAAAGAGGTTTCCGTTAACGATGGCGCATTGGTGGAGTTAATGCCACAGACTTCCATAAATTCGAGCGCGTCCTGAATGCGATCGGCAACCTCTTGATATTTATCTTTTAAGGGGTTGGCGGCAACGAAGCTCATATTCCAGCGGTTTACCTGATGTAAGTCGGCAAGACCACCTTGGGCAAAGGCACGCAACAGGTTAAGCGTTGACGCACTGTGGTGATAGGCTTTCATTAATCTTTGCGGATCGGGCACGCGCGCCTGCTCGGTAAATTCAGAGCTATTGATAATGTCGCCGCGATACGAAGGCAGGCTGACGCCGTCGAAGGTTTCAAAATCACTGGAACGCGGCTTGGCAAACTGCCCCGCCATACGTGCGATTTTTACTACCGGGCATTTACCACCATAGGTTAGTACCACCGCCATTTGCAGCAGGGTTTTAAAGGTATCGCGGATATTAGCGGCGCTAAAGTCAGCGAATGACTCGGCACAATCGCCACCTTGCAATAAAAAGGCGCGGCCTTCGCACACATCCTCAAGTTGCTTAAACAGGCTACGTGTTTCTTCGGCAAACACCAAAGGCGGTGCACTGTTTAGCTCACTTTCAACATTGGCTAAGACACTTTGATCCGGGTATGTGGGTTGCTGGACTATGGGGAAATCCCTCCAGCTATTTGGACTCCAAGGTTTCACTTTACAATTTTCCTCATTCCTAATTGTACCTCACTCACGAAAGTACCGAATGGCGGGCGCTAGCGCAAGGGTAAAAGGGGGCGATGGAGGAAATAAAGTATCCTACTTTTGTCGCGGTAGACCTTTATGTATATTGAACACATCATACTTATTGTGACAAACAGGCCACCTCAGCAATAACTTATCTCTTGTCCAATTCATTAAACAGGGTATCAATGGCCGTTTCGCACATGGCGATTACAGTGTCGAAACCTGCATGGCCACCATAATATGGGTCAGGAACCTGGGTTAATTCAGGGTCGGGATGGTAATCGAGCAGACGCTTGATCATTGCTGTTGCATCGACGGGTTGCATTGCCAGCACATCCCGGTAATTTTGTTCATCCATGGTGAGAATTAAATCTTGCTCATAGAAATCATCTTGGCTAAGTCTTTGTGCGATTAGCCGTGATAGATCATATCCGTGTCGCGCTCCATGTGAAATTGCCCGCTCGTCCGGATGCTCACCAACATGATAGCCAGAAGTGCCAGAGCTGCTGAATTCGATATAAGTTAAGCCCTGCTCCACTGCTCGCTTTATGGCAATTGCATGAGCGGTTGGTGAGCGGCAAATATTGCCTAAACAGACGTACATGATCTTCATAGGTTTTTCATCCTGCTTTTATGAACTCACTTAACTTTAGTGCCAGTTGGGTAAGAGTAAAGCCACAATGAACACATCATACTGTAATTAAACTCTAAATAACCTCAGCATTCTTAAATTTTTCAATATCTTGTTACACAGGGAAGTAACGAGCTAAACTAGCAAGATATTGTATGATGTGTTCTTTATTACTATGAGCAGTGTAAAACTACAGCTTCGCAGCATTTACGACCTGACGCAGGAGTATTTGCAGGATTTTACTCAGTTATTGGCACAGACCCAGTATCGCCAGGCGAGCTATTTTCAATTGCCCTTGCCAACACCTGAGCAAGAGCGAAACCCTTTAGCCGCAATTTCTGTGCAAGGCCATCGAGGTGATACGGCGCTGACACAAATTAAAAACAGCTTTTTAGATTTTCACAAAGACGGTGAACTCAGCGGGAAACTAGCTAAACGTCATCCGGGTATCGTCTTATTACCGCGAGCTTCTTTCGCTACTTTTGAGCCTTATCTGTTAAAAATCAACGAGCTTAAAACTGAGTTTAAGCAAAAGGTGCTGACCTTAGATAATAATGACGCCCGCTTCGATGCGGTTCACAGTGCCGTTCCCGGATTAATGACACTGGCATTTTATCGCCATATCCATTTTGAAGCTTACTCTCCCTACTCGGTGCGTTTTACCTGGATGCAAAAACATTCCACCAAATCTCTTACCCGTAAGTTAGCACTTACTATGTTAGAGCGAAGCAGTGCTTATTCTAATCCACGCATGATAGATCAACAGCAGTGGCAAATCTTAGTTGAGCAGGAAAAACGTAAGGTTGCGAGTTTGGCTGAAAACGAAAAGTTACGTATTCGTCGTCCTATAAGGGTCACGCCCGAAGTAAATGTGCGCTTCGCCGATAACCGCCGTTATCATGTTAGCGGTGCTTTACCCTTTATCGTGTTTGACGACAATCCTGAGATAAAACTTGGGGAACTCAAAGATTACCAACCTAAGGAAGATCCGCGAAAACGTGACTATGAATACCTGGTTGAGCGACTGTACTTAGCAAAAAGTGAGTAAGTACTCACATCAAAGTAGCCCGTATTCGTTATGTTAAAAAGCCCACAAATGTGGGCTTTTCTATTAGAGCAGACAAGGATTACTTTTCGACTATTTCTTCAAGCCTTTCTTCATCTATGATCTCTGCATTTTCGACAATGCGTTTGCCACCTTGTATTTCGATACGTTTGTTTTGCTTATTCAAAGTAAGAATTTCTTCGCAAAACTCATCGGACGGATGCATTTCGTAAACATAATCGATAATTTTCCCGGTTGAGTCCTCTTTCACATTGGAAATGCTGTAATCGGAAATGGCACCCTTGTCGATTAGGTCTTTCATGGTTGTAGTCATATCACGGCGCAGGGCTTTTAATTTATTGTCGGTAATCTTGTCATCGGCATAGATTGAGCCATATTTTTCCATAATAGACAGCAGACGGAAGTGGTAGGTCTTGCCCGGCGCTGCGTAGCGCCATAAGTGATACAGGCGCAACATCATCCAGCGCGATAATCCGCGTTTCAGTTCTTGCGCACGGTTAAAGTAATAACCTTTATATTCCAGGTTATCTATCATGTTGTGAACAAAAGCGTTTAAACAGGCCACACATTTTACATTGCCGCCCTGCCCTTTCTTACCGCTGAAATGTAATGAGGATAAGAAGTTCATATTCGACTCATAAAATGAATCGTCAATATTGGAATTCTTGGTATCGGTCGCCGTGTACTTAAAGGACAACTTGGAACCTTGCAGGGCTTCCAATGATTCTTTAATTTGCGGGTACGGCATCGACTGACCTACGGCCTTGAGCTCCTGGGCCAATTCATTCATCGAAAAGATAACCGCGTACTGGATACCCGATTTAAAGTTGATTTTGACAATCTTGCCTTTGGACGCCAATCGAATTAAGGCGCGCTCAACTTTTTCTTCTCTGTCAGATGGCCATACTAGGCATTCAACTTCTTCGCCTTCTTGACGAGTACTGACCACCGCCGGGGTAATTTTAATTTCCCCCTCATACAGTATGCCATCTACTTTTTCCGAGATTCGGCGAGTAATAATGGTTTTCTTCGGTGCATCTTCTAGCGGCAATTTTTTATGACCGGAACGGACGAAGCGCCCCCAAAGATCATAATGATTGAAGGTATTAGAGTAGGCTCTTAATCCATGTACAGAACTTTCGATTGAAATGCGCACATCTTTATTGTCGGTGAACAATGCCAGATTTTCGTTATCCGTTGCACTTTCAACGCCATTGATCTGGCCTCGCAAAGAGTCTGGTAAGTTTTCTACCGAGATATTAACCTTGCGGTTCATTGTTATTTTCCATTGCTATCGATGCCAAAGGTAATATCAACACATAATACGAAAAAAGTTAATCATCTATGTTAGTAAAAAACTGATCCAAGTTCGAGTTTCATGGTTTGGATCACTTTTTTACTAACCTTAGGCGATTAAACGTTCAGTTTGAAACTTTTGGGATCAGATTTTTATTAACTCATGGGTTATAGATCATCTTTTTACCAAGTGCGGCATCAGATTTTTTGTATTTTTGCTCTTTCATTTAAAAAATCGCGGTTTTTTTGGTCATTATTGGTCTTGTAAACGCCAGCCTTGTGTATAACTGAGCAAGCGCTTGGTAGAGATCTGATCTATAGCAGGTAAAGATCAGATCTTTACCTAGATATCAGTGCCTTAGTTACCTGATTATGTGTATAACTAGGAGCAAATGGTTAGTAAAAAAATGATCTAACCCGGTGTTTTTGTGAGTAACCTTGTACGTAAGCTGTGCATAACTTAAAGCGAAGATTTTCACTTACTATAATGTTGATCCATGACTTGGTAGGAATCAGATCTATACCAAGTAAAATGATGATCTAAGAAAAATAGTAATATCATTAAAAAACAATTAGTTAGAATAGATATTTCCTGCCTTAGCCTTTATATACCTATATATTTAAACGAATCTAATCTAGTTATTACCTTATAGGAAGTTTTCAATCAAAATGTCTTTCTTGTTTTTAATGCAATGTCGCCTAAAATATATGTTTACAGCTAAAGAAGTGGACATTATACTCATGGCTTAAACTTAGGGATGCAAGTATGACAATAAAACAAAGTGCGCTAAGAACCTACCAGTTACTTAAGGCTACGGCCGATGTTGCTGAAAAGTCACTCGAAGGACGTATTCAACATTATCGAGCCCATCTCAAAGCAGAAGAGAAAGAGCTTCGAACCTATACCCAAAAGGCCGCCGCCGATCTATTAGGTTGTAATAACCGTACCTTAAAACGACGTCATGATCAGGGTGATTTCGATCACATTGAAATTCGCCGTGGTGCCAATGGTCATTATGCCTACACATTAGCGAACATCTATCGCATGGCCGAAGTGATGGGCATTGATGCCGATCATCGTCAAGTTGATGATAAACTTCAGGTTATTGTTATTAACTCACTGAAAGGTGGATGTGGTAAAACCACCAGTATGGTTAACATTGCCGCCGCACTTGCAACCACGAATATTAAACGTTACCGCATTGGCATTATCGATTTAGATCCGCAAGGATCCTCATCAAGCTTTTTCCCACCGGGTGAACCCGATCCCATAACTGTGGGTGATCTGATGCGTGATTGTATCGAGCTTGATGAAGATGAAACCTGGGAAGGGATCGTCAGCGATGCATTTTTAAAAACCCATATCCCTAATATTCGCATCCTTCCATCGGGAATGGATGATTTTTACTTCGAGCACGAGACAGCAACGGCACTGCGTGAAAGTGGTGATTATGGGCAAACGCGCCATTACCATAAGTTATTGGAAAAGGTCATTGAGCCGGTACAGGATCAATTCGATATTATTTTGATCGATACGGCACCATCACTTAACTTTATGTTTTACAACGCATTAATGGCTTCAACTGCGATGCTTATCCCGGTGCACCCGGAAGCGGTCGACTTTGATGCGAACAATAAATACCTTAAGCGCCTAGGTGAGATTTATCACACCGTGGCCGCCCTAGGTCATGATGGTTGGGACTTTATGCAGTTCCTAGTTACCAACTATGTTAAAGGCAACCATTCCCAACGCGACATAGTTAAAGATGTGCGCTCTGCGTTCGGTCGTCAGGTAATGAGCTATCCGATAAACCATAGCAGTGCAATTACCGCAAGTTCTTCGTCGTTCAACACCATATTCGATCAGAAAACCTCTGACAGTTTGGCTAGCCGAGAGTCCTTGGTTAAGGCTCAGGAAAACGTGAAAGACGTGGTTGATGAATTAGAAATGCTTATTCGTTCCAACTGGGCATCGACACAATCACAACTTAAGGCAGCACAGTAAGGCATTATCATGGCAAAGAAACGTAAGAACGACACCCGCATAGACCCGTTTGCAACCGCAGTAGAAAGTAGCAGCCTGGATCAGTTACTGGCCCAAGCTCAGGCCGGGGATGTGATCAGTATGCCGGCGCCGAGCGATCCTAAGCGCACCATTCGCCTCACTTGCCAGGTGATTGCCCATCAGGATATTGAACAACGCACCAAGGTCTACGGCAAGAACCGCCGTGTCCAGGCGCTCCTGACAGAAAAGTCGGTGGCCGATATTCTTCCTGCCATTCGCGATGATGGCCGTAACCAGCACCCAGCACTGGCTTGGGAGCACAATGGCGAGCTTTTGGTTTTGGCCGGCTCGCGTCGTCGTAAGGCTTGTATGCTGGCACCGGCGGATTATCTGGTATTAAGCTCCAGCGATTTTAACGATGAAGATGCGAAGATCCTCGCGGTTTCTTCGGATCAATATATAGCCCCTAGTTTATGGGAGCTGGGCCAGGCCTATGCATCGACGCGTGAAGAGTTGAAGGAGCAGGGTAAGAAGGGCTCGTATCGTGAAATCGCTCAGTTAGAAGGTGTTTCACACACAGCCATTGCCGATGCCATTAAAGCCTTTGAATGCCTTCCTAAGGATGTGTTGGCGCTCTACCCTACCGCCAACCATGTTGGCCGTGAAGTGGCTAAGAAGCTTATCCAGGCGCAAGATAAAGACGGCAGTGCCTTTAACGAACGTGTTGCCGATTGCCGTGCCCAATTTGCACAAACCGGCTTCGATAGCGACGACAAGGCTGCGCTTGCGGTAACCAAATACCTGTGTGAAGCGCCGCAAGGGACAAAGCGCAACGAGGACATTAAACTCGCCAATGACTTTGTGCGGATCCAAAAGCACAGTAAAAATGGTGATCTAACGATCAAGATCGACAATAAGATAATGACAGAGAAGCGCTTTATGCAACTGGCTAAAATGCTGGAAAGTTTTAATTAAGCTACTTTGCCTTGTTGTTTTTAAGCCTGGGCTTTGAACCGGGCTTTTTTATGCCCTCAATTCGCCTGAGTTCCACGCTCTGGGGCTTTTTCACCATGTCGAAAAGCGATATACTGGCCTATTTCAGTAGTTGGGTTGGACTATGGCCGCATCGTTTACTAAAGAGGATTTGCTCGCTGTCTTTGCCGAGATCAATGCCGAGCCAGCTCCTTTGCCATTGTCCGAGCAGGCGCTGAAGCAGCTATTTAGCAAGGGGGTTTACAGTCGCGCCCAGCAAATGCTGCGTGATGAGCAAGTGCTTTGGGTAAAAAGCAACGAGGACTACAGCCGTATCGAGGCTCAGGTGCTCGATGATGACGGTACCACCTATGATCAGCATATCCAGCTTCAGTTTGGCGAGCACACTCAGATAGAAGCCCACTGTAGCTGTCAGGCCAAGGTGCGCTGCAAGCATGTGGCCAGCGCCTTACTGCAACTCAAACTCCAAAGTCAGGGCGAATTTGCTCACCAATATCAAATAGATGATTGGTTTTGTGTTTTGGCTCAGCATGACAGCGAGCCAGCCGAAGGCCAGCAACAGGTTTTGTTATTCGAGCTGCACCCACATCAGAATGAACTTCAACTTCAGGCCAAGATGGCACCCAATACCGAAGCGGGTTTGCAGTCTCAGGGCCGAGCGCTGAGCGAGCAGCAAAGCCATACTCAGGTTACCCCAAAAGGGCTTGATGAAGGCGATTTTCGTCTGTTTAGCTGGATACGTTCGCAAAACCTCCCCGGACAAGCCCTGCTTTATGGGCACTGGGGCGCCCGTGCCTTGGTGCAATTACTAGCCCGCGCCCGTCTGTTTTTTGAAAAGCAGCGCCAGCCACTGCTTTTGGGTAAGCCGCAGCAGCTGCAATACCAGTGGCTACGCCATGAGGGCAAGGCGAAATTAACCTGCAATATCGCCGACTTTGATGCCGACAGAGTATTTAATACCGCCCCGCCCTACTACCTTGATAGCAGCAAGAATCAGATAGTGGCCTTGCATACCCATCTGTCTGGTTCGCAGATCAAACAGTTGGCACGCTTTCCTGAGGTGAATGAGGAAGATGTTAGTGCCTTGTCACAGCGTCTTGACCATGAGCTCGCCCTTTCGTTGAGCAAAGGCGAAAAAAAAAAGCCTAAGCTAGGCTTTACCCTGCGCTTTATGCGCACATCTGCGCCTTATCTTATTGCCGTTGAAGGACAAGTACCAACTCAGGCCAGCCTGGCCAATTTAGGTCTTGAGCCATGTAAAGGGCCTTTACAGCAAGAGTATCAAGTAATTATTGCCGACACCTTGCAAGAGCAGCAATGGCTCTTTGAGCTTGAGCAAGAGGTTCAGAACTTGGGAGGAAAGGTGATTGCCTTGCCACGTCAGCGCCAGCAAACCAGCGCTGTGCTGACACCCCATCTGGTTATCGATAAGCTTCAGGGACATCGTTTCCTGGTGCGCTTTGAGTTGCATCACAAGCAAAAGGTCTTTATTTTAAGCGCCGAGCAACTGGCTAACAATGCCAACTATAGCGCTCATTATTGTTATTTAGAATGTGACGGCCAGTTATGTGTCATAACTAGTGAGGCCGCAAAACTGATGCTCAGTTATCTGCAACGTTTTGCCAGCGCTAAAGAGAAAAGTATTTGTTCCATTCCGCGCAGCCTGTATCCCCAGTTAACCGAGCAAGCTCACTGGCAGTTATCGGTTGCAACCTCTTTGGCACCCTTATTACAAAAGCCTACTTTGAGTTCATTGCAGCCGGTTAAACTGGCGCCCAATGTACAATTGCGAGAGTATCAGCAAGCCGGAGTCAACTGGCTGCAACTGCTTTCCTTGCAGGGGCTAGGCGCCGTGCTCGCCGATGATATGGGCCTGGGTAAAACCCTGCAGGTCATTGCCTATCTCAGTACCCTGAAACCCCGTGCCGGTCGACCACATCTGATCCTCTGCCCTACCAGTTTGATAGGTAACTGGTGTAACGAGATTAAGCGCTTTTGCCCACAATTGTCGGTGCAGGTGGTAGCTGGCAATAACAGAACCATCATGTTGCAGCAGTTGGCCAAGTATGAGGTGCTCATCACTACTTATACCCTGTTTAAACGCGACTTTGCCTTTTATCATGGGGTTGAGTATCACACCCTGGTCTTGGACGAAGCGCAGGCCATTAAAAACGCTCAGTCTCAGCTTAGTCAAAAGGTTAAGCAACTAAGGGGACAATTTCGTCTTGCCTTGAGCGGCACCCCCTTTGAAAACAACCTGCTAGAGCTTAAATCCGTATTCGATTTTGCCATGCCTAGCTTGCTTGGCTCTGATAACCAGTTTAAGGCGAACTTTTTAGACCTTGAACAGACGGGTAAAAATGCCCTTAAAGAAGCGGTGCGCCCCTATTTACTGCGCCGTGCCAAGGCAGATGTGCTGAGCGAACTGCCGAGCAAAACCGAGTTGGTTAAACAGCTCGATATGCTTGAAGATCAAGCCAATGTGTATCAGGGCTATCACAGCGCCCTGCACCAAAAGCTCAGTCACCTGGTTTCCACTCAGGGCATTGGCAAAAGCAAGTTGCAGTTTCTCGATGCGCTGCTAAAACTAAGGCAAATTTGCTGTCACCCGGGGCTGGTTGACCCTAGTTATCAAGGCGGCAGTGCCAAGTTGCAATGGTTGCAAACCCATTTACCCCAGATGCTGGAGCAAGAGCATCATGTGATTATTTTCAGCCAGTTTACTTCCATGCTCAGCCTTATTGGCGCGCAGTTACAGGATATGGGCATAGACTATGCGTTACTGACCGGGCAAACCCGAGACCGCCAGCGTCAGGTTGATGACTTCCAACAAGCACGTAAGCGGGTGTTTTTGATCAGTTTAAAGGCCGGTGGCAGCGGTTTAAACCTGACTCAGGCGGATACCGTGATCCACTTCGACCCCTGGTGGAACCCGGCGGTGGAGCACCAGGCTACAGACCGAGCCTATCGCATGGGGCAAGACCGCTCGGTATTCGTTTATAAGCTGATCTTGGCGGATTCTGTAGAGCAACAGGTACAGGCCCTGGCCGAGAAGAAACGCCACCTAGTGGATGAGTTCCTCAATGGTAGTTTATTATCAGATAAAAAAATTGATGATAATCAACTGCTTGAAATGCTGAATCTAGAAAAAGAAGAAAAAGTTTAAATTTTCCTGAACTTTCTCCCGCACCGGGACTCTACTATTATGCTTGCGATGCAAGCACCCTATGTTGATTTCCCTGATTATTATGATTTTAAGGCCAGCTTGATTTAGCTGGCTTTTTTTTGCCCCTTGGTCGGGATTTGCCGTTATGTATGCGTTAGTAGAGCAATGCAAGAGCAATTGCCGAGCGCTCGACAAAAATGTGATTTTGTTGAGGTGTCGGCGCAGAGCACCGACCTAGATACTTACTTTCCTGATAAAATTGGTATTATCACTCTATACATAACAATAATTAATGCGGGATCAATATGCTTTCCTTGTTTTCCCAAAGCTCACCTGTGTTGCTTGGCGCCCTTGCTGCGCTGGCTTTATCTTCGATGACCTTTGCCTTTGTATTGTTGCGCGTTCAAGGGCGTTTACGCGCTGCGTTGACTCATAACAATGAACTGCAACAGCAAGCGCACGGCGCCGAAGTGCGTACCTCTGAGCTAAGCCGTCAGGCGGCAAGCGAACGTGAAAAGGGCGAACAATTGCAGCAAAAAGTGACCTTGTTACACGGTCGCTATGAATCCCTCAAGGCAACCCTGGAGCAAAAGGAAACGCACTTTGCGCAGCAACTCAGCTTATTGCAAGATTCCAAAGAAACCCTGAAAAAGGAATTTGCCCTGCTCGCTAATCAGGTCTTTGAAGATAAGTCGCAACAGTTTAAGCACCTTAACCAGGAAAATATGGAACAGTTGCTTAAGCCGGTGCAGGGGGAGCTCAAAGGCTTTCGCGACAAGATGGAGCATATCCACGCCCAGGAATTGCAGCAAAGAGCCGCATTGAAAACCGAGCTGCAACATCTGCAAAAGCTCAATCAATCGATCACAGAGCAGGCGCAGAGGCTCTCTACGGCGCTACAGGGGCAAAAGAAGACACAGGGTAACTGGGGCGAACTTATGCTGGAGAACGTGCTCGACAGCGCCGGTTTGCGCCTTAATCAGGATTATCGCCGTGAGGTAAGCTTCGACTCACCCCTTGGCCGATTGCGTCCAGATGTGGTGGTGTATTTGCCGCAACAGCGCCATATAGTTATCGATGCGAAAACATCCCTTAACGCCTACACCCGTTATGTGAATGCCCAAACTGAGCTTGAAGCGCAGCAGGCCTTGGGTGAGCATGTGCAGGCGGTGAGCGAGCGCATTAATGAGCTCGCGAGCAAGGACTACCACCGCCTTGAGCAATTAAATTCGCCTGAGGTGGTGATCATGTTTATGCCCATCGAAAGTGCCTTTGTCGAAGCCCTTAAGTTTCAGCCCGACCTATATCAGCGCGCCATTGAAAAGAATATTCTGGTGGCCACCCCGACTACCTTGCTCACCAGCTTGAACATAGTAAAACAGTTATGGCGTTTTGAAGATCAATCCAAGCACACTCAAGAGCTGGCGAAACGCGCGGAGCGTTTTTATAGCAAACTCAATTCCTTCCTTGTGTCTATGGAAGGTGTGGGGAAACAGCTTGATAAAGCGCGGGAAACCTATGATAAGGCGTTTTCTCAGCTCTACAGCGGTAAGGGCAATCTGATCAAGCAAGCCAATGAATTTAAGGAGCTGGGTGTGGCGGTGCAAAAGGAGTTACCCGAGTCCTTGCGCGAAAAAGCCGAGCTTGAGCTAACACATAGCGACTAATGTATTTGTATGCCTGCCCTGCCTGTTTTGGTCAGGGTAGGTCATTGTGTGTGACGGAGGATAAAAAGCACCGCCAAATTTGGCGATACCCAAAGCAAACTCATCAATTTAGATAGTAAGCTCCATCCTTTAAATGTACATATTTTAGGTAATTTATTGATTTTCAATAAAAAGAGATAAACGTAAACCCCCTTTACGTTTCATAAAACTGTCATTTTTCTGTTTTATTCTTAGCCCCAAAATTGAACATGGGCTTAACACATGACATCAGCACATCAACAGAACTTCATCGCACAGCTAAAACAACTACAAAGCTTGGCGCAAAATAAATTTGGCATTGATATCGCTACGGAAAAGTTTATCAATGATGATAACTACCGTGATTTGGTACTTAACGAGCTGGGTTTGCTCGGCGACAGTGAACTTAATGCGGTTATTAATGCACTAAAACAACCCGCCGCTGCGGCTACCCAGGCTGAGCCAAAGGCGGAAAGCAAGAAGCCACTGGCTCTAATCTTTACTTCCATCACAGCAGCAATAGCCCTTGGCGTGGCCAGTTACACCATGTTTGCGGGCAAGCCAGAGGTTGTGGTGACACAGGCTCCAGTGCAAAGCACAGAGCAAGCACCTGTACAAACTCAAACCACCGCTACGGTAACCGCAGCCCCTGCGGCGCAGGTGCCGACAGAGCCGCAAGCACAATTGGCATTTCGTATTCACGGCTCTAACACCATAGGTGAAAAACTGGCGCCGGCGTTAATCGAAGGCTATTTAACAGAGCAAGGTGCCAGTGATTTCACTTGGCAACAAGGTGATGTGGCGGTAGAGCGTGAGCTTCACTATCGCTTAGCCGATAAACCTTACTATATTGAACTGCATGCGCACGGCTCAAGCACCGGCTTTGCCGATGTGCAGGCGGCCAAAGCTGATGTGGCTATGGCATCGCGCAAGGTAAAAGATAAAGAAGTGGCCAGTCTAAAAGATCAATATGGTGACTTCAGCCAGGTGGGTAATGAGCACATTATCGGCCTTGATGGTCTGGCGGTGATTGTGAATCAAAACAACCCTATCAGCCACTTGACCACACAGCAACTGGCGGACGTTTTTTCCGGCAAGATCACTAACTGGCGTGAGCTAGGCGGTGCTTCGGCGGCCATTAATTTGTATGCCCGTGATGCTAAATCTGGTACCTGGGATACCTTTAAAAACCTGGTTTTGAAAAAGCACAGCGCTAAACTAAGCAATAACGCCCAGCGTTTTGAGTCCAGCTCTGAGCTATCACAACTGGTGTCGCAGGATGAGCACAGTATCGGTTTTATCGGCCTTAACTACATAGTGCACAACAAAGCGGTAGCCATCTCTGAGGGTGAGCAAACTGCGCCTATCTACCCTACCCGCTTTACCATAGGTACTGAGGACTATGCCTTGTCACGTCGTTTGTATCTGTATACACCGACCACGGCTAACATGTTCGTTAAGAACTTTGCTCATTATGCTATCTCATACCCGGGTCAGGAAATTGTGGCCGAGACAGGTCTAATTTCACAGAACATCCATGTTGAGCGGGTACAGGCACCGCTTACAGCTCCTGCGGTTTATAAGCAATATGCCAGCCAGGGCCAACGTCTGTCTCTTACCTTCCGTTTCGAGTTCGGCAGCGGCCAGCTTGATAACAAGGGTAAGCGCGACTTACAACGTCTGCTTGGCTTCTTAGAAGAGCACCCGGAAAAGCGTGTGGTACTAATGGGCTTCTCGGATAATTCCGGTGACGACGTGAAGAATAAAACACTGTCAACACAACGTGCTCGTTCGGTAGCCACCGAGCTTAGCGCCCGCGGTATTGGCGTATTTGACACCCAGGGCTTTGGTGAAGCTCTGCCGGTTGCCAACAACAGCACGGTACAGGGGCGTGAGCGCAACCGCCGAGTTGAAGTTTGGGTTTTGTAATAAAAGTTTAACAGTCGTCTGCTAGACTGACGACTCTCAACAGGAGGGCTTATGTTTGCAATATTAACGGATCATCATAATCTTACTCGTGCCTTTGCGCGCTTAAGCATGCTTGAAGCTATTCGCGTCAAGCGCAATGTGGATCAGGTTTTTACCGACCTTAACATGCCCTCCGCAGCACTGATTGAAAAAATGCGTGAAGAAGGCTTGCTGGGCTCGCTGAGTACATCTATGTCGAAGCCGGACCACCTGACCTCACAGTCGGTCTTGCAAAACCATCTTAGCCAGCTGTTTTTGGATTACAGCAAGCTTAAGCAAACACTTGAACAGTTAAGCTTAGCCGAGAAGATCTGTTGTAAAGAAACTGTGGATATTGCCATGCTGGCGCTTAATCTGCCCTCGGACTCTTTAGCCGATATGATGGCGCAAGAAGGCGTGTCGGTAGATCATATTGCCCCGCAAGATCCACATCAGCAACAGCTTGATTCTGTGCGCGCTCGTTTAAACCAAGCGGCACAAAAAACCGCATCGCAGGACGCTCAGAGTGTGCGTGAGCGCCTTAACGCGCTTGCCCAAGGTGACAACCCAAAGCCTAGCACCGCCGAAGAAGATAATTCTGTGGTGCCTCTGCGTCGCCATCAAGCCTAATTTAAACACTTGCACTGGACCAAAAGGCCGTCATTAGTACGGCCTTTTTTAATGTCACCAGGATTGCTTTAGTAAAAAAACAGGTTAGTAAAAAAATGTTCCGGGATCCCCTGAGCAGTTAGTAAAATCTTGGTTTGTTCCTAAAAGTTATATCAAGACACTTGGTAAAATTTTGCTTTATGCTCATTTGCAGGGCCAATCAGCTTCTGTAGCGCCCCTTTGCTTTGGGCATTGCTCGACCTGGTTAAAAGCTGATCTCAATAAAAAAGGGCCATTCGGCCCTTTTGCTTGCAACACACAGTGGTTAGAACTGATTCATGGTATTGGCTTCACCGCCCGCTTTAAGCGCATTTTCACCGGAGAAGTACTCTTTATGGGTATCACCGATATTAGAACCTGCCAGGTCTTGGTGCTTAACCGAGGCCTGCTCGCGGCGGATTTCCTGACGTTGAACGTCGCGTACATAGGCCAGCATGCCCAAGTCACCGAAGTAACCTTCAGCAAGAATATCTGTGCTTAGTGCCGCCGTATGGTAAGTCGGCAAGGTGATCAGGTGGTGGAAGATACCAGCTTCACGGGCACCATCGCGTTGGAAGTTACGTACAAGTTCGTCGGCAGCAACCGCAAGCTCTGAGCTATCCAGGCTCGCATCCATCAACACCTTGGCATCCGCTGTTGGATCTGGGTAGGCGCTTAGATCGCGGCCTTCAGCCTGCCATTGTGCGAAAACCTGCTCACGGAACTTCAATGTCCAGTTGAATGACGGCGAGTTGTTATACACCAGCTTGGCATTGGGTACCTGCTCGCGAACTCGATTTACCAGTTCGGCAATTTGCTGCACATTTGGCTTTTCGGTTTCGATCCACAGCAGGTCGGCGCCATGCTGCAGGCTGGTTACACAGTCTAGTACCACGCGGTCTTTCTCTGTGCCGGCGCGGAATTGGTAGAGGCCATTGTCCAAACGTACCGGCTTGCATAGTTGGCCGTTCAGTTTAATCGCCATTTCGTTGTCTTCCAGGTCATCTGCACCACTGATAGGTTGAGCATCAAGGAAGTCGATGTACTGGCTGGCCAAGTCGCCCGGCTCTTTGCTTACCGGGATTTTCTGCGTCAGGCTGGCACCTAATGAGTCGGTACGGGCCACGATAATGCCGTCTTCCACGCCAAGCTCTAAGAAGGCATAACGCACGGCGTTGATTTTCGCTAGGAAGTCCTCGTGCGGTACGGTTACCTTACCGGCCTGGTGACCACATTGCTTGGCATCGGATACCTGGTTTTCGATTTGAATGGCACAGGCGCCCGCTTCAATCATCTTTTTGGCCAACAAATAGGTGGCTTCTTCGTTACCAAAACCGGCATCGATATCGGCGATAATAGGTACCACATGCGTTTCAAAATTATCGATTTGCGCTTCGATGGCCGAAGTGTCCGCACCGCTTTGCTGCGCCGCATCCAGGGCTTTATAGAGGTGATCCAGCTCACGGGCATCCGCTTGTTTTAAGAAGGTGTAGATCTCTTCAATCAGTGCCGGAACCGAGGTTTTCTCATGCATACTTTGGTCTGGAAGTGGACCAAACTCAGAGCGCAGCGCCGCTACCATCCAGCCGCTCAGATACACATAACTGCGCTTGGTGGTCTTTTGGTGACGTTTAATCGCCATCATCATTTGCTGCGCCGTGAAACCATGCCAGCAACCTAAAGACTGAGTATATTGGCTTGAATCGGCATCGTAAGCGGCCATGTCCTCACGCATGATTTTGGCGGTGTACTTGGCGATATCCAAACCTGTTTTAAAGCGGTTTTGCAGCTGCATACGCGCCGCATAAACAGGGCTGATGCTGTTCCAGCGTTGACCATTTTGTTGGCATAGGGTAGCCAGGCTGTCTATCTGTGCGTTGTACTGTTTCATAGTCGGTATCCTTTGAACGTGTAATGGTTATGTTTTGCAACACCCTGTGTATGAGGTGGTCGCCTTGTACTTTTACCCTAGGCCGTTTTTCAAAGATTTATTAAATTTATAGTTGTTATTACCGCTATATTTTTAGTGAATAGGTTTTGTGTTCACATTCACATATTTTCGTTTACAGTGAAATAACACTTGTTCGATTAAAGGAATTGCTCATGACTCAGCGCATCTCGCACAGCGGCCTGTCTATTGACGCCACGCTCTATGAGTTTATTACTCAAGAGGTACTGCCCCAGACCGATATAGACGGTGATACCTTGTTCGCCGGTGTTGCCGATATTATCAAGCGACTTACTCCCATCAACAGAGCCTTACTGGCCAAGCGTGAGACGCTGCAGCAGCAGATAGATGCCTACTATCAGGGCAATACCGAGCATAATCTTGATGAATATACGGCGTTTTTGCGCGAGATAGGTTATCTGGTTGATAGCCCGGAGTCGGTGAGCATAGAAACCACCAACGTCGATGCGGAAATTGCCACCATGGCCGGCCCGCAACTCGTGGTGCCGGTGAGTAATGCTCGCTTCGCCCTCAATGCCGCCAATGCCCGCTGGGGCTCTTTATACGATGCCCTATACGGCAGCGATGTGATCGCCGAGGAAGAAGGCGCTGAGCAAGGCGGTGGCTATAACCCGGTGCGTGGCTTTAAGGTGATGGCTTATGCCCGTCAATTCCTCGACCAAGCCCTGCCGCTTAGCAGCGGCTCACATATCGAAAGTACTGAATACGCCATCAACAATGGTGAACTGGTTGTGACCCTGGGAGATTCTCAGCAGGTAAGCTTGCAAAACCCGGCTCAGTTGCTCGGTTTCCGGGGCCAGCCACAGCGTCCTTCCGCCTTGCTGTTCTGCCATCATGGCCTGCATTTTATTATTGCCATCGACCCGCATCATCGCATTGGTCGTGATGATAAAGCCGGTATTAAAGACATTATTATGGAAGCGGCGCTGACCACCATTATGGACTGTGAGGATTCGGTCGCGGCGGTGGACGGTGAAGATAAAACCAATGTGTATCGCAATTGGTTTGGTCTTATGATGGGTCAGCTGAGCTGCAGCTTTAACAAAGGCGGCGAGCAGCTCGAGCGTACATTGAACCCGGATCACCAATTTACCAAGCTCGATGGCTCGCAACTCACCCTGCACGGGCGCAGCCTGATGTTTGTTCGTAATGTCGGTCATCTGATGACCAACCCGGCGATACTCGATAGTGAAGGCAATGAGGTGTTTGAAGGCATCATGGATGCCATCTTTACCAGCTTGTGTGCCCTGCCCGAGTATTACGGTCGTAGCAAGCTGGCGAACTCGCGCACCAAGAGCATCTACATTGTTAAGCCCAAGATGCATGGCCCAGAAGAAGTGGCCTTTACCGAGCGGCTTTTTAGCGAGGTAGAGCGTCTACTTGGACTTGAACAATACAGCATCAAAATGGGCATTATGGATGAGGAGCGCCGCACCTCGGTTAACTTAAAAGCCTGTATCGCCAGCGCCAAACAGCGGGTGGTGTTTATCAATACCGGCTTCCTCGACCGTACCGGCGATGAAATACACACCGCAATGGAAGGCGGCATCGTCTTGCCTAAGGCGAAAATAAAAGAGCAACCTTGGATTGACGCTTATGAAAAGCGCAACGTCAGCATAGGCCTCGAATGTGGCCTTAGCGGCAAGGCGCAAATTGGTAAGGGCATGTGGCCCATTCCAGATAAAATGGCCCTGATGATGGAGCAAAAGGTGGCGCATGTGCAATCCGGTGCTAATACCGCCTGGGTGCCCTCCCCTACTGCGGCGACCTTACATGCTCTGCACTATCATAAGCTCGATGTATTTGCGGTGCAAAAATCCCTGCCGCCACTAGGTGAGGATTCGTTGGCGGCCTTGTTGACGCCGCCCATAGACAACGGCCAGCAATTGAGTCCGGAGGATATTCAACTGGAGCTCGACAACAATGCTCAGGGTATTCTTGGCTATGTAGTGCGCTGGGTCGAGCAAGGCATAGGCTGCTCTAAGGTGCCGGACATTAATAACGTCGGCTTGATGGAAGACAGAGCGACCCTGCGGATCTCCAGCCAGCATATTGCCAACTGGTTGCGTCACGGCGTGTGCTCCAAGGAGCAGGTGCACAACACCATGGCCCGTATGGCCAAGGTGGTGGATGAGCAAAATGCCGGCGACCCCAGCTATATTGCCATGGCCGCTGATGAGCAGTCGCTCAATGCCAGCTTTGCCTTCCAGGCAGCCTTGGATCTGGTGTTTAAAGGCTGTGAGCAACCCAGCGGCTACACCGAGCCCCTATTGCATCATTATCGTCGCCTGTTTAAGGAAGAGTCGTAAGAAGTGTAAACCCCCTTTACACAAAAAAGCCGGATTAATATCCGGCTTTTCTTTTTTGCGTGTTGGACGCTATTAGTTGTTCACAATGGCATTGTGATAGATGTTTTGCACGTCGTCGCAATCTTCAAGCATGTTCATAAACTTCTCAAAGTTGGCGATATCGTCTTCATCGGTGATCTCGATATGTGTTTGTGGCACAAAGGTGATCTCGTCGATTTCAAAGTTAATGCCATCGAATGCTTCGGTAAGTGCGGTTTTCGCCTTAAAGTATTCGGTGTGCGGCGCAAATACTGAAACCTTGCCGTCTTCTACTTCTATGTCGGTCACGTCTACATCGGCCATCATCAGCGCTTCTAGCACGGCTTCGTCGTCATCGCCTTCAAAACCAAAGATCGCCAGGTGATCGAACATGTGTGCTACACAGCCCGGGCTGCCAATCTTTGAATCGGTTTTGGTAAAAGGAAGACGTACGTCCTTGATGGTACGGTTCGGGTTGTCGGTTAAACAGTCAACGATAACCATGCAGTTACCCGGGCCATAGCCTTCGTAACGAGCTGTTGAATAGTCTTCGCCAGCGCCGCCAGCGGCTTTTTCAATGGCTTTATCGATTACGTGTGCCGGTACCTGATCTTTTTTCGCTTTATCCATCAAGCGACGAAGAGAAAGGTTGGTCTCTGGGTCAGCACCGCCGTTTTTTGCTACGACGTAGATTTCTTTACCGTATTTTGAGTTTACTTTTGTTTTTGCCGCAGCGGTTTTCGCCATGGCGTTTTTACGAACTTCAAACGCTCTGCCCATTTTCAATCTCTCAAGTTTGAATTTAATGCTTTGCACGATTTTAACAACTCAACGCAAATTGGGCTAGTGTCATGTTTTTATAAAAGCAGTATAGCCAAGTGGTAAAACCTAAAAAACCACGCAATTTAACATAACTCAACGAGTGCGGGTAATTCACTAAAGCAACGGATCACATAATCCGCCTGGGCCGCATAGTCGGGAATGCTGTGCGGCGCGTACAAGCAAGCGCGCATATTTGCATTATGGGCGGCCTGAATATCGTATTTATAGTCGCCTACGTAAAGCAGGTGCTGCACCGGCATCTGCCAACGTTCGGCAATATGCAATAAAGCACTGGGATTGGGTTTAGCGGGGGCATCATCCCGGGTCAGTACCAGATCTATGGGAATGGGATTTCGGCTCATCTTTATACCCGTGGCCTGCTCCGAGTTGCGTGTGACTATGGCCATGGGGATCTGTGCCTTATGCAGGCTGGCAAGGGACTGGGCGACCTGGGGTAGCAGCACGGCTTGTTCGGCGTCTGCCAGTTCATGGTCGAGTATTACCTGCTCTGCGTGGCGCTGACCATCGCTATCCAGGCGGGTGATAAATTCGAGTATATCCTCGCCATGGGCGCAGTTTATTTGCTTACGAATAAGGGCAAAATCTAATTGTGAGCTAAATAAGGTGCCATCCATATCAAAAATAACGCCTCTTAATGGCACATTGTGGTATTTGCTCATAAAGATCCCCTAATACTAACTTCTGGTAAATGTTTAGCCGATACAGGCAATGTAGCAGTAACGGCTCTATATAGCGACCTTGGTTTTCATCCTTGCCAACCCTTCCCTTCTAAATCCTGTAACCGATAATAAAACCATATAAAACAGATGGTTATTTTTTAACTATTTACCTTATTCCTAATTGAGTTACAAAAAGTGTAAAGGGGGTTGCCAGTGAATTAAGAAAATAATTTCTGCAAAGGTTGCAATTGGTATTTAATTAATTTTAGAATCCCCCACTTTTTTAATTCGTGAACAATAAAAATGGACCTCGGCCAGCAAAATAATGCCAGGCGAGATATAAAAAAGCGATGGAATGTTCACTTGATTCGCACATAGCAAGGTGTATGTGGTGGTGCTATGGATTTTTATGTCCTTAAAAAGAAAAACGAGTTAATTGCTATTCCCGCCGATGAACAGCATTGTAAGCAGTACCTGGACAATGGCTACTTTTATATAGATAAGGTAGCTGCCTGTGACGAGCGCACGGCGATAAGTCATCTGCAAAGCAAATACCAACGTAGCATACGTATTCCCATGCTGGTTCTGGCCATTGCCATACCGATTTTGGTGATCACCTGGTGGCAATTTACCCATTAATACCAATTCACATAAATAGCCAACCATTCTAGCGGGCTAAATATCGTGCTCACGGCGTTTATCCAGCGCCATCTCTGATCACATACTTAACAGAATTGGTATAAAGCAATCGCCGCGATAACAAGTTTTCCATGATATAGTGAGGACATTATAAGTCTAATCACTTTATTTCATGCGCTTACTTCATACCTCTGATTGGCACCTTGGGCAGCTTTTCTACGAACATGAACGCATTGATGAGCATCAAGCGTTCTTAGCCTGGCTATTGACGCAACTGCGTGAGCAGGCTATCGATGTGCTGCTTATCAGCGGCGATATTTACCACACAGCGACGCCTCCTAGTCGCGCCGAAAAGCAGTTCTATCAGTTTATCGAAGCGGCAAAATCCGCTTGTCCTGAGCTGCAAATAGTAGTGATTGCCGGCAACCACGATTCCGCCAAGCGGATCACCACGGCTGAATCCTTACTGGCCCAGTTCGATACCCAGGTAATAGGTCATTATCAGCATCAGGCGCCGGAACTCAGTACGGTTAACATTACCAAGGGCGATCAGCAGTGCCTGATTTTAGCGCTTCCCTATTTACGAGCCTGCGATATCCCCAGCGCCAGCCTAAGCTACAGCACAGCTGTGCAGCAAGCCTACAGCAGTATGCTGGACAACAGCGAGTTTGATGGCCAAACCAATGTGATTGCCATGGGCCACTTGCATGCTCGTGGTGCTGCGGTCAGTGAAGACTCAGAACGCGCTCTGGTGATTGGCGGTGAAGATGCCATAGGCGCGGATGTATTTCCGGCTGAGGCCAGTTATGTTGCCCTTGGTCACCTGCATAAGGCGCAGACGGTAAATGGTCAGGAACGTATTCGCTACAGTGGCACGCCCTTCGCTATGTCTTTTAGCGAGCGTCATTACCGTCATCAATGCCTGCTGGTTGAAGTCACAGATGGTGCCCTGCAAAGTGTCAACCCCCTTTACATTCCGACATTCAGAAAGCTGCATCTGCTTCCCGAGGGTGAGGTAGTGCCGCTTACAGAGCTGTGCCAGCAGCTGAGCGCCCTGCCCGATGATAATGCGCAACCAGGTTATATCCGTGTGCGTCTGTCGAGCAAAGAGCTGAGCACGGATTTTCGTGAGCAAATAGATGCAGCCCTTGCCGGGAAAAACCTGCTGTTTTGCGGCATAGAAAGGGTACGAACGCAGCAGCAATCAAAGCAGGATGAAGTGGAATTTCAGGATCTCTCGCAACTTGAACGACTCGATGCTGATCATCTGCTATCCGTTGCCCTTGAGGAGCACAGCGAACTGAGTGAGCAGGATCTCAATGATGAAATTAAGACCTTGTTTTCCCAGTTGGTTGCCGACATTGAGCAGGAGCTAAGCCATGAAGATTAATCGCCTGCAAATTCATAATCTGGCTTCCTTAGTGGATGCGGATATCGACTTTACCAAGGCCCCCCTGAGTGACACCGGCTTGTTTGCCATTACCGGCGATACAGGTGCTGGTAAAAGCACCCTGCTCGATGCCCTGTGTCTGGCCCTGTACGACAAAACCGCGCGACTTAGCAATGAGAACACCCAGAAGGTTGATTTCAATGGCGATAATGTGCGTCTAAACGACCCGCGGCATTTGCTTAGGCGCGGTACCGGTGTTGGCTGGGTTAAGGTCGACTTTAATGCCATAGACGGGCAGCAATATCGGGCCTTATGGCAGGTAACGCGCGCGCGTAAAAAAGCCCAGGGGCGGCTGCAAACACCAACCCATGTGCTTTATCAATTGCCCAGTGAGCAGCTGGTAAGCGATGCCAAGTCGGAAACAAAAAAGCTGATCGAGCGCTTAGTCGGCCTTAATTTTGATCAGTTTTCCCGCGCCGTGATGCTGGCGCAAAACGAATTTGCCGCCTTTTTACGGGCACAAGGCGACGAGCGCGCGGCGCTGTTAGAGCGATTAAGTGGCACACAAAAGTATTCCCTCGTTGGTCAGCGCGTTTTTGAGGGCTACAAGGCCAAACTCAATGAAGTAACCTTGTTCCAGAGCAATATGAAAGCCGTGCATTTGCTCAGCGACGAGGAACTTGCCGCTTTGCAGCAACAGCAGCGAGAACAGAATGCACTCCAGCAAAGCCGTAAACAAAAAAGTAGTGCTTACCAGATGCAATTGCAGTGGTTTGCCAACGAGCAAAGCATCACCGCCGAGCTGCAGAATTTGCAGACGCAACTGACTCAGGCCACTGAAGAGTTACACTTAGCCCAAGGTGCTTTTAAACAGGCTGAGCTCAGCGCACGTTGTCGACAAATTAGCGACAATATAAATAATACCGAGCGCTTGAGACAGCGCTTACAGCAAGATGAGCAGCGAATTGTTGCTTTGCAAGACTCAGACGCTCAGGCTCAATGCGAGCAGGCGCAGCAGATACAGCAACAGGCCGCATCCATCTATAGTCAGGCTCAGGCTCGCCTGAGTGAGCAAAAGCCGGCGCTGCAGCAAGCCATTACCCTGGACGCTCAGGTACAGCAATTGCGCCAGGGATTAGCACAGCAGCAAGAGCAAATAGTCGCTCAAAGCCGCGAGCAGCATGAGCTACAAGGACAAGGTGCCAAGTTGCAACTTAGTGTCGAGCAATGTCAGGCGCAGTTACAACAAAAATTGACGCAGGCGAGCGCTCAACCCTGGCTTGTGGAGTTAGTAAAAAATCGCTCTCACTATCAGCATCTATGGCAGCCAATCACCTTGCATTCACAGCTCAGGGAACAAAAAAATACCCAGTTACAAGGGCATCAGTCCGAGCTGACGAAACTTAACACTCGCATTGCGGAACTTACCGAGACGCTCACACGCACTCAGGAAAAAAACCTTGGCCAGGAGCAACGCATTGCGCAACTGGAGCAAGAGCTACAACACCAGTCTCCTGGGGCATTGCAGCAAAATATAGGCAGGTGGCAACAGGGTCTACAGCATTATCGTCGCTGGCACGACTTGGGGCTTAAAATTGCTCAGTGGCGCCAGCAACAAGCGCATAATCAAGGGCAATTGGCGCAGTATCAGCAGCAGTTGAACGAGCGTCAAACCCAGCAGCCACTCTTGCAGCAAGAGGTAACCAATACTGAGCAGGCCTATAATCAGGTGCAGTTGCGTGCCAGTGAAAAGATCAGTGTTTTACGTACTCAGTTAAATGCCGGCGAGCCCTGCATGGTGTGTGGCTCCTGTGAGCATCCTTTTGCAGTGGAAGCGGGCGAAAGCAGCCCCTTCGATGCCCTACTGGCGGACTTTGCCGCCCAGCTTAAGCTGGCTAAAGATAATTTGGATCAGTATTTAACCCACTGCCATGAGCTACAAACCTCGGCCCGATTAGCTGAGCAAGAGCTTAGTACTCTAGCCGCAAGCCTTATTCAAGCCCAGCAAGAGCAAGACCAGTTAGGTGCGCAGTTGGCACACTTTTGCCCTGAGCAGGGGCTGGATAAGTTGGCCGAGCGATACTTTAGCGACCAATTGCAAAGCTTGAATGACCAGTACCAGAGCGCCACGGCACTTGAACAGGAGTTAGTAAAATTGCGATCTGCGTTGCAGCAAGGGCGAACGCTTGCCGAGCAACAACAGCAGCAACAGCGCCTGTGTGAGCAGCAAAGCCAGCACTTACAGTTACAGTATCAACGCCTTAGTGATGAACTTGAAGCTGAGCAGGAGCGCAGCCAGGACAGTATTGCGCAATTAAAAGCGGTATTTTGCGAGGCGCCTTGGTGGCGTGATGAGCCAGCGTACCTCGCCTCCTGCTGGCCACAGCTGCAATTGCAGCTGCAAGAGTATGATCAGGAACAGATTAAAATTTCGCAACTAGAACAACAGGTTAGTGATACTAAACTGGAGCTGGATCAGATTTTTACCAAGTTGTCTGCCTGCACCGCTCAACTGCAGCAATTAACGCGGCAAGAGCAACACAGTGGCGAGGAGATCAGGAATTTACTAACTCGTCGTCATGCCCTGCTCGCTCCCCAATTGCAGCCCCAGCAATTACTGCTTCAGCTTGAACAGGCCCTCGAACAAGGCGCTACTAGTCTGCAAGGGGCGCAGCAAGAATTGCAGCAGGCGCAAAGCAGGCTTGAGCGCGAACGCAATGAATATGAGCACTTGGTAAAAAATTGTTCTCAGTTACAGCAGGACTTAAGCGAACTGGAAATGGCCTTTAGTCATTGGTGCAGCGCCAATTTTGCTCCCGAAGACGAAATTGGCCGCGAGCAGATCCGAGTTTTACTAAGTCGCGATAGCGCTGAGGTCGATGCCCTGCTCGCTCAGCAGCAGACGTTGCAACAACAGCAGGTGCGCCTTGAAGCGCAATTGACACAAACGCAGCAGCGCCATAGTGCGCATCAGCAAGTGCGTCCAGAGCAAGCACAGAGTGATATAGAGGCACGCAAAGCGGCGCTTGATAATGACTATGAGCAGACTCAGCAAACACTGACTCTGATCGCCGCCAAGCTTGAGAATCACCGTCAGAATCTTGCCCAGCTGGCCGATCAGGCCGAGCAACTGCAGCAGTTACAAGCCCAGCTGAAGACCTGGGCCACCCTTAACAGCGCCCTCGGTGATGCGCAGGGTAAGCGTTTGCGTAATCTGGTTCAAAGCCAGACTCTGACTATTTTGCTCGCCTATGCAAACCAACATCTGCACTCCTTGTCGAAACGTTATCGTCTTACCCGTATCCCTAACACCCTGGATATTGCCATAATTGATCAGGATATGGCGGATGAGCAGCGCAGCGTTAATACTCTCTCCGGCGGCGAATCCTTCTTGGTATCGCTGGCGCTGGCACTGGGGCTCGCGTCCTTATCTTCGAACAAGGTTAAAATAGAGTCCTTGTTTATTGATGAAGGCTTTGGCACATTGGATGCTCAGACCCTGAGCGTTGCCATGGATGCGCTCGACAACCTGCAGGCGCAGGGGCGCAAGGTGGGGGTGATCTCCCACGTTGCCGAGCTCACGGAGCGGGTGGCCACGCAAATCAAGGTGGTAAAACGCCCAGGCGGATATTCGCAGATACGCTGTGAATGAGCTATAAGCTAAAAAGAGCCAAATTAAGGAACCAATATGCCCAGTTTTTTAGGTGACGAAGCCACTCACTACGACCAACGAATTCATCGCTTGGTGCCTGGCTACGATCTATTACAGCAGTTGACTCAGGCTCATGCCAGGCGGCGCTTAGCGAGGACGCTGAAGTGCTTGTGGTCGGCGTCGGTACCGGCTCTGAGATTCTGGCTCTAGCCAAGGCCAAACCAAAGATGCGTTTTGTCGTCCAGGATATTTCTGCCGATATGCTCAGCCTGGCGCAAAAGAGCTTCGAGCAGGCGGGAGTGAGCGACAGGGTGCAGTGCCATTGTGGTAGCGTGGCGGAAATCGAAGGTAACTTCGATGCGGCCTTGTGTTTGCTGGTGCTGCACTTTGTTGCCGACAATGGCGATAAGGCCGACTTATTGAGCGCCGTACGCCAAAGGTTAAAGCCAAGTGCCTGGCTGTGGTTGGCGGATTTAATGAAGCCGCAAACGCCCTTCGAGCTAGACGCTCAGTTTGTCGTTTGCCAACAATTGGGACTGACTGATATAGGTGTAAAGCGCACCCGGCATAGCTTTGAACATGAGTTTTATCCGCTTGATCGTATTCGCCTTGCTGAGTTGTTGGATCAGACCGGCTTTGGTACTGCTCAGTGTTACTTTAAGGCCTTGGGCTTTACCGGCTATGCGATACGTTGCCAATAGCCTGATTTAGATGTAACCCGGAACCAGCTCCCGGATCAGCTGGCAGAGCTTATCGATTTTTACATTGCTAAGCTGACGATAGTCGAAATAAGGGCAGACCAAAACCCGGTTTGCCTGATCCACTGCAAACTCTTTGTCCAGCCAGATCAGATTTATACCAAGTGAGGGCTGTGCAGCCAGCTCCTGAGCATAGGTGCGACCGGCGATCACATGCAGGGCAGGGCTATTAAACTCGGGCGTACTGAACAACAAAGCCGTATTGCTGTGCTGGCGCAGCAGCAATTGATCCCGCAGTTGTTGCCAGCTTTGAAATTCCCCCAATCCCCCTTGCGCACCGTGCAAGGCAAACAGCCACTTGGCGTAGACATTAAACACCTTACGCCAGCCATTGCCCGCTTCGGCATTGATCTTCTCTATGGCCTCTTTGTCTAAAGGCAACACGGTGTGCAGTTGTTGAAACTCGACAAGGGGAGGGCGATTTTTCACATAAACGCGGATGGCTGCTTCTGTGGCGCCAAACCCTATAGCCTGCGGCATTATTTTCGCCTTGATGTTAGTAAAATAGCGATCCAATTATACCCCTGAATGCGTACTCATCTAAAGTGATTACTAAGACTTATAAGCAAAGGAAAAACAATGAAAATCACCATAACTAATAAGATCATTATTTTACTAACCCTGTTACTGAGCGCCTGTACTTCCATGCCTGAGCAGGTAACGCCGGTTAGCCCGTTTGAGCTTTCCCGCTATAGCGGAACCTGGTATGAAATTGCCAGAATGCCGCATTCCTTTGAAGAAGGACTGTCAAAGGTCACCGCAACCTATAGCATAAATGACGATGGCTCGGTAAAGGTCTTAAACAAGGGTTTTAATGCCGAAACGGGGCAGTGGGCCAGTGCCCAAGGTAAGGCTAAATTTGTCGATGCGAGCGATGTTGGGCACTTAAAGGTATCGTTTTTTGGTCCCTTCTATTCCTCGTATGTGGTATTTAAGCTCGACCAGGAAGCATATCAATACGCTTATATCAGCGGCTATAACACAGACTATGCCTGGCTTTTGGCGAGAACACCAAGCGTTGATCCGGCCCGTGTTGAAGACTTCAAAAGAGAATTAGCTGCGCGAGGCTTTGCTGTTGATAAGCTGATTTTGGTGTCGCAGTAAGTAGTTGAGGGGATCGGTATAAAGTTGTAAAGGGGGTTTACAGATCATTATTTTACCAAGTGAGGCTTGTTGAGTTAGTAAAATATTGATCTTCACCCTGGGCATAAGCAGGATAAAGGCAGTTGCTTAGATAAATTCGGTTAAAGAGATCCAAGAGGTGCAGTCGCTTTCTATAAGCGAAGGGGGTTATACGCAGGCAACTGCCCGTATTACAGGTGTTAGAGCCATTTTTGTTACCTATTTAGCTGCCGATCAGCGGCTTTGCTCCTGATCAGTTGGTAAAAATCTGATCTGTGTTGAGATGAATATTTTACTAACTAGGTCATCAAGTTAGTAAAACTATGATCCCAATAATAACAATACCTTGTATTGCCAGCCTATTTTGCTTGTCGCTGTCCCGCGCTATCAGCTAGGCTGTAATAAAGCCTTTGATCAGTCTACGCATGGATTTACTCGATAAAATACGCGCCTGCACCTTGTGCAAGGCGTATCTGCCCTTGCCGCCCAAACCCGTGTTGCAGCTTCACTGTGATGCAAAAATACTGATCGCCGGACAGGCGCCGGGGATCCATGCCCACAATGCCGGACGGCCTTTTGACGATGCCAGTGGTGTGCGGCTGAGACAATGGTTGGGGGTAACGGAGGAGGACTTCTACGATGCGCACAAGTTTGCCATTGTGCCCATGGGATTTTGCTATCCCGGCACAGGTAAACAAGGCGATCTGCCACCGCGTCCTGAATGTGCTGCAACCTGGCGTGAGCAGGTGCTTGAGGCCTTACCACAACGGCAACTGACCCTGGTGTTAGGCCAGTATGCCATGCGTTATCATTTGCAAAAACGCTATAAAACCGTCACAGCTGCGGTACAGGACTGGCGTAGCCAATGGCCGGATACGCTGGCGCTTCCGCATCCTAGCCCGCGTAATAATATCTGGCTTAAGCGCAACCCCTGGTTTGAACAAGAGCTCTTGCCGGAGCTGAAAACCCGCGTTGCTACAGTCCTGGCGTAATAGTTTCCTTAAATCACTAGATCTTTAGCATTCGCTCCAGGGCTAGGCTTGTTGCAACAAGCCTAGTGCGGCTTGCTTGCCATTGGCAGCGATGCGTTGGCCTTCGCCATAGGTCGCTTTTACTATGGCTCCTTCAACGAGCAGGGCGATTAATGGGGCTTTGATTGTTAACTCTGGGGTAAGCAACGTCGCGATAAAGGCTTCCACTTCGGCTTTATGCGCTGCGCAATGGCGCAAAATCTCGGTATGGCTGGCATCAAACTCGCCCTGGCTATTAATAAAAAAACAGCCTCGGTAGGCGCCTAACGCCTGCACTTCACCGCGAAACCATAGCGCTAAGGCGTCGAATAGGGCGGCGATTTTCTCTTCTGGCTCCTGGCCTTGAACGGCGCCGCTAAGCCAGTGCATAAAATTGTGATGGCGCACGTCTAGAGTGGCAAGGATCAGCTCATCCTTACTATTAAAGTGATGATAGAGGGTCTTTTTTGCTACACCGGATTCCGCTAATACCTGGTTAATGCCGACGGCGCGTATGCCGTGGCGATAAAAAAGCGTCAACGCCGTGTCTATCAGCACCTGCCTTTTGTCTTGCATGATTCAGTTCCTACAGCTTGCGGCGCTGATATCTGGCGCCGAATGAAAATAGCTTGACACAGGTAGACCATATTGTCTACCTTAAAAAGTAGAACGAGTTGTCTACTTAAAGGGAAAAGGAAGTGAATACAATGATAAAGCACGTTATCGCTGGCTTTGGTGCGGCCATAGCAATCGGGCTATTGGCCTATTTGGATAGTTTAAACACGCAAATGCTGTGGTTGATGGCGCCCTTTGGCGCCACGACAGTGCTGGTATTTGGTGTGCCTAATAGCCCATTAGCCCGGGCAAAAAATGTTATTTTGGGGCATCTTGTCACCGCATTTATTGGCGTGGTATTTAGTTTGTATGCGCCTATCGGGCCCCTAAGCATGGCCATAGCGACGGGACTGGCGGTGAGCTTGATGTTGGTGAGCGATACTACCCATCCTCCTGCCGGTGCTAATCCCGTGCTGATCATGCTGGCGCAACAAGGCTGGATGTATTTGTTGTCGCCGGTTTTGATCGGCGCCGTGTTAATCGTGCTCCTGGCCTCAATTCAGCGCCGGGTAGTGGCGCGTTTTGAGGCCTTACCCCAGCATTAGGGTGTGAGCGGCCAATAAAAAGGGGGTGTAAACCCCCTTGCCAAATTCAGCTTTGCTTGTTGAAGTACTTTTCGTTAAGTACCAGCGCCGCCATAATGATGCCGCCGCCCAAGGTGAGGCGCCAGATATCGGCGTCGCGGTTCCATATCAATACATTAACCAGGATCCCCGCTGGGATAAGCAGATTGTTCATCACCGCCAGGGTACCGACATTGACCAGGGTCGCGCCCTTATTCCAGGCAAAATACCCGAGCCCGGAAGCGACCAAACCGAGATAAACCAAAACCTTCCATTGCGTCGTCGTTTGCGGCAGCGCTGTGGTATCGCCAAACAAGGCATAACAGCTTAAGGCCACCACCAAGGCGCCAATATAAAAACAGGCAAATATTTGGTGCTGAGCCAGGCCTGGGTTTTGAGCCATAAGGCGTTTATACAGCACCTGACCGCTGGCAAAACACAGGTTTGCCGCCTGGACTATGGCAAAACCAAGGATAAAGCCCTGATTAATGCCATCGAAGCGAATAGCCACGGCGCCGACTATGGCCAGCAGCGCTGCCATAAAAAAGCCCGGGTTAAAACGTCCGTCCAAGGCATCATTGAGCAAGGTCACATACAAGGGCGTCATTACAGTAAATAGCAGCACTTCCGGCACGGTTAAGTACAAAAAGGAGTGATAGTAAAACGCGTACATCAGGCCTAATTGCACCGCACCTATGGCCATCAGCTTGCACGTCATAGCAAGTGTCAGCTGTGGCAGGCGTAAAAAGGGTAGAAATACCAAGGTCGCCAGGGCGATACGTGTCAGCACGGAAAACCAGGGATCAACCTGACCGGCCAGATACACGCCAATCAGGCTAAATGAAAATGCCCACAGCAAGGTGGTGGCGAGAAGATAGGTCATAAGGAGTTATTATTGCCATTGTCATGGCGCTATTATGACGCGGAAGACGGAGACTGCGAAGAGGGGAGGGAGTTTTGTTTAAAAGGGTGCTGAAAATAGGGCGTAGACAGGCGTCTACGCCTTTTTTTTTGCGGGTACTATTGTACGTAGGCGCTAAACAGCTGCTGCAGCTGTGGCATATATTCGCTGACAATAGCGAGGTTGTTATCGCTAATCTCTTCCTTGCTCGCCTCATTGGCCTTGCCCAGGGCGCCTAGGAGCGAATTGCTGTCGCTGCTCTTGCTGCCGGAGAGGCTTTGCAGACCACCCATTACCTGGTCTACACGCTTCTGGTTTTCGGCAGAAAGGCTGCCTTTCATATTGGCCAGGTAGGCGCTGCTGATCTCACTGCCCACGCTGATAAGCTGCTCTGGAGTAAAGCCATAAGCGCTTAGCATGGTGGCAAACTCCTGATACATGCCGTTGTCTTTTAACATGGTGATAGCGCTGTTCATCATGGCATTATTCGTTGTGCTCGCATCGCCTTCTTGTTCCTGTTGGGCGCCAAGCAGGGCACCAGCGTCAATACCGCCCTGGTAATCCGCCCAATCGGTCACCGTGGGAGCGGCTTTAAGAAATTTTTCTACGTCCTCAGTGGTAAGCTCCAGTGCCCATGCCTGAGCCGAGCTAAGCGCCGCAGATGCGGCCAGGGTAAGTGCGATAAATATCTTTTTCATTGTTATCTCCATTAATAAATCTTGATTTGCGTCGCGCTCGTCACCATTTTAGAGTGGAAGCCTATTTGGATTACACTGTTTGGGTCACATTGATTGGGTCACATTGACTCTATGATAGACTCTAAAGGCGATGATAATAGGCTAGAGCCTTTAAGCTAAGATGAACAGCTAAGTTGAACAAGTAATGCTACAAATTTCCAACTCCGTAACCATAGATGAATGGGAAGTCGAACTCAGTGCGATCCGCTCACAAGGAGCCGGAGGCCAGAACGTCAATAAGGTGGCGACAGCCATTCATTTGCGTTTCGATATCAAGCGCTCAAAACTACCCGACTTCTATAAAGAGCGGCTCTTGGCGTATCGCGACAGCCGTATCACCAAGGACGGCGTCATAGTGATCAAGTCGCAAAGTCACCGCACCCAGGAGCAAAACCGTGAAGAAGCGCTAGCAAGGCTTAAAGAGCTTATCTTAGCCGCGACCAAGGTTGAGAAAGCGCGTCGCGCCACCAAGCCCACTCGCAGTTCTCAGCGCAAGCGGGTCGACCAAAAAGTGCAGCGTGGGCGCACCAAGGAATTAAGGAAACTGCCAAAGATCTAAGGCCCTCACCGGCCTTAAGTCACAATCTCAACGTGCGGCATGTTTTGTTGAATATAGGCTTTTAAGTCGTCCAAATAACTGCCGTCGAACACCAGCTGCACCTGGCCGCCACTATTGTAGGCAAGCTGGAACAGTCCCTTATCATCGCAGCGCTCAATCACCACCTTATGCACTTCATAAATTGGCAAAGCGACCTTACCCACTTTGAGAAGCTGCCCTTCAACTTTTATTTTTGCCAAAGGGTTAGTGGTATTTATCTGAGGTGAAGAAAAATTGAGGCGCAAAATTAGCGCCAAGTTGGCGAGCATGGCTAGGGCGAACAGCAGATTACTCCCGCTGATAAAGCTTCCAATCAAAGCGCATACGGCCACTGCCGCAATAGCGTATACCCACCAAGATTTCTGTTCCTGTTTTAAAGAGACCTTGTGCATCATCATCCTTGTTGTCCCTGTTTTAGCGTGATTGTAACCTTGAATTCCTAAAATAACCTTAAAAATAAGTATGATGGCGCGTCGCACTAAAGCGGTTGAGCAAGTGATGTATTAAATAAACCAGGCATAGGCTGACGGCGATGGCCACGAAGACCGAGCTAAAGCGATACAGGGCGCTGTAGATTAAATCCTGATCTGGTGCCAAGAGGGGAGGCTATAGGTCAGTCTAGCCTCACTCGCTTAAACCCTGCATCCACAGCTGGCTTAACTGCTTGGCATCGGCGCTGAAGGTAGCTGGGGCCGACTGTTCCATGGGGCTAAAGATGGCCGCCGCGACATTTCTGCCTATGGCTTGCGCTAGGCTGGTTTTGTCAATGCGCTTTTGGTAAAAAGCCGCGAGTCGCTCGCTAAGCGGCCCGTCGCTACGCACTAATAAAGACAGATGCCAAGCGTCTTCAAGGGCTTGGCAGGCGCCTTGTCCTGAAGTCGGTAGGGGAGCGTGGGCGGCATCGCCTGTCAGCACCACGTTGTCTTGATGCCAATAGGGCAGCGGGTCTATATCATGCACATGTATGCCTTTTACACTGGATTTTTCCCGTGTATTTAATACCGCATGGATGGCCGTAGCCCAGTGTTGAAAACGTTGTTGTAGCTGCGTGAGCCATTGCTCTGGGGTGCTATGACACACTTCCTTAGCGTGCCAACCCGCCGCCCAAAAGCACAGCTCGGCATTGATTGGCACGATACCAAAGCGCTCACCGTCTCCTCGGTAGTCGGCAATCACAGGATCTAATCCCAAGCTTGGGCTGCGACTAATGCCAATAACATTGACAAAATGTTGATAACGATAGAGTTGTTGCCCAGGGTAAAGGTGCGCTCGCACCGCTGAATGCATCCGCCCGTCGGCACCCACAACAAGGGCATACTGCTGTTTTAACGCGGGGATATCCGCCGCAGATATGTTGCTGTTAAAGTGAATTTTTACACCTAACTGCGCCACTTTCGAAGCCAAAATACGCACCAGATCACGGCGTAAAATGGTAACACTGGCATGTTCACAAAATCTGTTGACTGCGCTGATGTCAAACTCGCCTTGCTGAATACCTTGCTGATCAAATTGCCGCATCGCCTGTGGTTGACCACCTGCTTGGAGTATGTCGGCAGCGAGCCTCAAACGCTGCAAAACCCACATGGCATTAGGCCACAGGGTGACGCCTGCGCCCATGCTGGTGATGTGTTCGCCGCGCTCGAAGAGGCTGACTTTATATCCATGTTGGGCTGCGGCAATGGCAAAAGCCATGCCGGCGATTCCCGCACCGACTATGGCAATGGGTTGCTGAGTGTTCATTGTGGCTGTTCCTCATTGGCTTATTGAGGTTATGATTGTTGCAAAGAATTTTTTTGGGATAAATATGGGGATTATGCAATCTGAATCCCATATTATGGGTTAATAGATGATCGAAAATATTGAAATACAGTGGTTGCTGAGCTTTCAAGCCGTGTACGAAAAAATGAGCTTTAAACAGGCGGCACAGCAGTTACAATTGCCCTCATCCAATGTTAGCCGTCATGTCGCGCTGTTGGAGCAGCAATTGAATATGCGTTTGTTACAGCGTAGCACACGCAAAATGACAGCCACCGTTGCTGGCAGTCAACTGTATGCGTCTTTGACTCCGTTGTTGGCGGCTATGGATCATGCCATTGACGAAGTGGCGCTGCATGGTGATTCATTGCGTGGCGTGCTCAAGATCATCAGCCCAGATCTACCGTTTCTCGCCGATATATTTACCGATTTTTGTGTTCAGCACCCCCATCTACAACTGCAGTGTGACACCCAATTGAACCCCCAACAGGGGATGATTGAAGGATTTGATGTGGTGCTGCGTTTTGGCCGTGGACGGCTCAGCGATTGTGCATGGGTAGCTAAGGAAATGATCCGTTGGCCGAGTTGTGTGGTGGCAGCCCCTGTTTTATTGCAGCGCATTTGTGCACCTAGCACTGTGGCTAAACTAAGCCGCCTGCCTTGCATCAGCAGCTTTTCGGTACTTGAGGGCATGCCATGGCGTTTTAAAGGGGGGCACATTGCTCAGGTTGATGCCAGTTACAAGGTTAACAGCGGCCACATAGCTATGGCTGCGGCCTTACGTGGTCTCGGTTTGGCGATTTTGCCAAAGCACGCCTGTGCGGACGCATTGGCGGCGGGCACCTTAGTGGCGCTGGAACTTGACCAAGATCCCGAAGACCTCGTGCTTTATGCTTACTACGCGGGAGGGCAATTTGCCTTGCAAAAGGTCAAGGTATTTTTGCGCCACCTAGAAACGCAGCTTGCCAATGTGCAGTCGTGAACTCGGCGCATCTATTTGTGCTCACGACTGCTGCGGCTGAGGGGAAAAATAGTGCGTACAGACTTGGATCTATACATGATGCCTAAGTCGGTACCCTGAGCGCGACATGGGCTAAAAATAAGTATGATGGCGCGTCATGCTAAAGCGGTTTAGGAAATGGTGTATTAAATAAACCAGGCATAGGCTGACGGCGATGGCCACGCAGACCGAGCTAAAGCGATACAGGGCGCTGTAGATTAAATCCTGATCCGGTGCCAGTGACTGTCCGAACAAAATACCGAAGGTGGTGATCACACCAAAGCCAATTCCCGGCAGTCCACCGCCAAGCACATGGTAGCGACTGAACACAAAGGTTAAGATCCATAGCACCAAGATCGGAAACAATAGAATCTGGCTGTAGTTAAACAGCAGAATTTGCGCCCCTAATGCCAGGTTACAGCCTATCAAGGTGCCAATGATACGCTGCCAGCCCGCCATGCCCGCCGCCTTCCAACACAGCGGCAGGAGGATCAGGATAGAGGCGGCCTGAGCCGATACCGAGTCTTGTAAGTCCAAAACCTGAAAAGTAATAAAAGACATTGTGGTGACGCTGGCACACAAAAGCACTTCATGGCGTACGCTGGCATTGTCTTTCGCTGGACGCTGAGGCAAGGTGCGTGGCGCTACGTCCGGGAACAACCAGTGCATCAAATAGGCGCTGCCCAAACTGACACTTACGGCCAGTACATTGCTAAAAATAAGCTCATACAGATCTATGCCCGCAGGGCTATAACTGGCGAAATGCCACTGAATCGACAACCCCACCACGCTGAGCGCCCCGAATAAGAAATTCACGCCACGACTCATCTGGTAAAACAAAAAGGCAAAGACCAAAAATGCCGCCAGCGACATGAGCACAGGGTGAAACCCCAGCAGACCTTGCACCATAAGAACTGCAAAGGCACAAAAGAGCGCGCTGGCGACAAACTGGCGGGCAATATGGGCATTGATCACAGGTACCATTCCCAGCAGCAGCATGGGGTAAACGGTAAAAAAGATGCCCATAGGCCAGTTGAACAGCTTACTCAGGGTAAAACCTAGGGTCGCACCACTGGCGATACGCAGCATTTGTCGAACATCGTTGGCAGTCAGCATCATAATTCCACCTCGTCCATCAATAGATGTAGTGCATCAGGCTGACGAATTTAATTTGCACCTTGGCGAGGGCGGCGCGAATACCGCCGTCGGGAATAATCTGCACCGTAGCGCGGGAGCCGCTTGGTAAGTAGGTTAATTTAGCGTTTGATTGCGGCTCAAGTTGCAAATGGATGCGCTGGCGCTGTGCGTCGCGTACCCAGCGATTTGACGTTTCTACCTGAGCCAGGGCGCCGTTAGCATTAAGCTGACCATCGCTGGATCCGGCGGAAAATTCGCTGACATGGGCGCTAAAAACCTGACCGGGCAGGGCGTCGAAGCTCACCAATGCCGTCTTGCCAACACGCACATGGTAGAGCGACTTTTCGCGAAAATCGGCGGCCAGATCCAGGCTGTTGGCAACCAGGCCTGTCATGGCCATGCCAGCCTTGGCATAGGTGCCTGTGGTCACCTGCAGGTTGCTGATCACGCCATCATGGGGCGCTAGTACCTGGGTATAGCTTAGGTTCAATTGGGCCTGGGCCAGAGCGTTTTTAGCCTGTTGCAAGGCAACATTGTTGTCGCCGTGCTCGCCACGCTTGATTTTGGCAGCCTGGATTTTCGCTTTAATGGCACTGACCTGGGCCTTGGCGGTGGCCAGGCTAGCGGTGATTTCATCGCTTTGCTGCTCGGAAATCGCTTTGCTTACGAGCAGGGCGGCACTGCGCTTGTGTAAACGTTGCTGTTCATTGAGCCTGGCCTTAGCGGCGCTTAAATCGGCGTTTAGGGCGCTAATGTCGGCATCGAGCTGCTGATTTTGCAATTGCACCTGCGCCAGGGCTAACTCGGCTTGTTGCACCGCTAACTCAAACGGGCGGGGATTAATACGCATCAGCAACTGGCCGGCTTTTACCCGCTCGTTATTACTTACTTCCACCGCGACGATATCGCCGTTTACCTGGGGTGTGATCTGGGTTACCTGATGGTACACCCGGGCCTGTGGGGTCATCGGCATATAAAGGTCGGCGACGATAAAATAGCCAAAACACAGGATAAAAAAGCCGATGGCGATTTTTACGTATCGGGCAAATTGTTGATCTGGGGTGCGGGGCTGGCTCACAACTGCTCCTCCTGTATTAAATTAAGGGCATTTTCTTCAAGTTGGATCAGGCCTTGGGCAAGGCCGTTGAGTTGCTCGTCGCTGAGGTTCCTATAGAGCTGAGTTTTAATCTCGGCAATACGGGCGCGCAACAGCACCATTTGCTGGTGTCCTTGCTCGGTAAAATACAGGCGTCGACAACGTTTATCCTGACTATCGACTCGGCGTTCGATAATCTCACTTTGCTCCAACTGCTTAAGGGTGCGCGTCAGGCTTGGCATTTCGAGCCCCAAATTAGTCGCTAACTCATGCTGAGTACAGCCCTCACCTAGGTGCTGGATATACATCATGGCCGTCCACCTTGGCTGGGTAAAACCCAAAGGCTCCACCGCCACCGTGATCGCCTGCCGGCAGATACGGTGAACGCGACCCAGTTGTCCACACAGGCTTAAATCCAGGGTTTCATGAAAAGGGGTATCGGACATGAGCAACAATTCCAAATTAGTTAGCGTGCTAATTAGTTTAATTTAGTTAGCATGCTAAGTAAATATTGTTTACTGCTTAAATCTATGTGCTAAGGCTAGCTTCTTGATAGGAAAATAAAAAAAGGGCTCTCAGGAATACTGTAAAGCCCGCTTACATAGCCAGTTATTGCTGCTTAAAGGGGAAGAACCTCGAATACCACCACATAGCTGCCGCGGCGCATGGTCGCCGGTGCCTTGCCTTGATTGTCCTCATATTCGGCTTCGAGCCAATACATGCCCGGCTCGCTAAACTCCAGGGTGAATTTACCGTTTTGGTCGGTGCTGAGTTCGGTAGCCACCTGTTGATCGCGATAGCGCTCATCCTGACGTACCAGGGTTATGGTCGTGCCCGGTGCGGCTTCGCCATCCATTAGAAACTGCATGGCGGCGGCTTCTCCCACGTATAAATCGTTGGGGTGGGTGAGGGCGTTGAGTTCCAGACCTTGCCCCGTAGGCTCAAGGGCCACGGCATTCGGTGCTCCTAAGGTGACAAAGGTTTCCATGCGGCGCGCTACCTCACTGACTTGCAAATCCTTGGCGTTTTTCGGCACCTGCTCGGCGAATTGCTCCACCGTGCCCGTTTTTCCGCGTCCAGGCCACCTTTGCTCTTGTCCTTGAGCGTCGACCCAGCGCGCCATGAGGGAGCGGCTGGCGTTGAATATCCGATAGGTACCGGCGTTGCTCAGGTGCAGGTCAAACACGCTGCGATAGCGCAGTTTGGCGCTGTTTTGCAGGGCCACCGCTTTGCCGTCTGGCCCTACTGCGGACAGGCGTTGCAGCGGGTAGGCATGGTGATCCGGGTTGAAAATACCATTGGCTATGGCCGCATCGAAGGTGATCCAGGCCTCATCGCCGGATACTACTGTGGTGTTGGGTTTTAGCCAGGCGCGGTGGGCGTGGGCGTTGTTTCCGAATAAAACGCTGGCACTTAGGCTGGCGCAGATAATAAGGGATGATAATTTAACTAGCTTCACAGCTTGGGCTCCATGGTTAGGGTAATAGTGCCGAGCTCGTGCTTTCCTTGCTCGGTGAGAGTGATTGATTCGCCGCTGGGCAGGGCGATGGGTATTTGCACTAATTCACGACCACCCAGTTCACGGGCCGCTTCAATATTCAGGCTGTAATTGCCATTCGGCAGGGCTTTTATATCCGTCATAAAAGGGCTTAAATCCAGTGTTACCGTGCCCGGTCGGCGAGTGGCGCCGGTTACACCATCTACCGGTAGGCTTAGGCTGCGGCCGCTGCGACGCCACCATAGGCGTAAATCTTTAAGCCATTTCTCGCCTTCGCGGTCGGCCATTTTGGTGTCGTACCAATGCGCCAGGTTTATCACCGCCTTGCCTTGCTCGTCGGCCAGCCAAATGGCGACATAGGGCGGGTGATACTCGGCCACCGTCAGTCTGGGGATCTCCACCTCTAGCTGGCTTTTTTGCGCCGCGTGCGCGGGTATGGCCAGTACCAAAGCGGGAATGCCAAGCCCCGCCAGTACCAGGGGCCAGGTTGACTTGCGGCCCTTGGCATAGCGTTTAAGCAGCAGCAATCCGGTGAGTGAAAAGACGATACAGGCAATGGAGAAGAGATCGAGAAACAGACTCCACCAGATACCGGTGTTGCGGCCCTTATGCAGGTCGTTGAAATAAGCGACCAGGCCACGATGTGTCGCTTCCTGGTAAAACTCTCCGGTGTCCAAAGCTACGGTAAACCAGCGGTCACTGCCCGCATTCGGCATGGCGACGTAGAGCTCAAAGTCGCTCCACTGTATTTGCGCATTGGCGGCTAACCTTTGCTTGGTTTGCCGCGTATACCAGGTGGCAAAACTTTGTGGCAGTTGCTCATGCTGATTGGCAGCGGCGAGCTGGGTTAAAATTGCACCGGGAAGCTGGGCTTCGAGTTGCGTTACCTGCGCCTGGCTTTCAATGCTGCCGGCGTGATTGAGGGTGATACCCGTGATGGCGAACAACAACATGCCGATAAGGCATACCGCCGAGCTGATCCAATGCCAGGCTTTGAGATCCCAAAGCTTACTGCGTTTAGTCACGTATTTACTCCAGTACGACGTGGCAATTTTTACGTCCAAATAAAAGAAATGATATTCATTATCATTTAATGGTATGATGTCGCCATCTTAGGAGCAATTGGCTTTTTCTTAAAGCTGATATAAGTAACGCTTAACATTATGAATTCTAAAATAACGCGCGCGCTACAGGTGTTTGTGAAAACGGTTGATGCGGGCAATATGAGTCACGCTGCGGCACAGCTGAATATGACCGCCTCGGCGGTGAGTCAGCAGATCACCAAGTTAGAGCAGGACATAGATTTAAGCCTGTTTAATCGTAATACCCGTAAACTGACGCTGACCGAGGCTGGGGAAATCTATTACGCCTCGGCGCAGCAGCTGTTGGCCACCGCCAAACGAGCGCAGCAGCAGCTGGAACAGTTGCAGCACACCCCGTCGGGACGGTTGAAAATAGTCGCCCCCATAGGCTTTGGTGGCGGCCTGTTAAGCCAGCCTATTAAGCAACTTACGGAGCGTTTTCCCAAAGTTGAGCTGCAATTAACGCTTACCGATGAACCCTTCGACATTATCGCCGCAGGGGTTGATCTTGCTATCTGTATAGGCCCTTTACACGACTCAACATTAATTGCCCGCCACCTGGCCGATTGGCAGCTGATCCCCTGTGTCAGCAGTGCACATCCGCTGGCGCAAACAGGCTCAGAGAACCCGCAAGCCCTGACTGCGCACACCCTCATTGGCCATGTCAACTCTAAGCGTTTGGCCCTGGCGTTAACCCATGAGCACAGCGGGGAAAGCTGCTCTTTGGATGAGCCCAAATTGATGGTCAATAACATGCAGACGGTTATACAGCTAACCTTGGATGGTATAGGTTATGGCATGCTGCCAGAGCCGGAGGTGCGTCATTTGCTTGCCGCAGGCAAGCTCAAGCGCCTATGCCCGCAGTGGCATTTACCCCATTACAGCGTGTATGCGGTCACCCCGCACCGGGATGCGGTGGCGGCCAAAACCCGCGCCGCCATCGACAGTCTGCGCACCTGGTTTGAACAGGTGTCTAATGATCCGGACTTGTTTGTGGGAGCAAGCTAGAAGGAGACCTTTACCCTTGCGCCAAGGTAGTACGAATGCCCTGCTCATAGGGAGTCACCTTAAAATCGGGAAAGCGTGTCTTAAACTTGTCTGAGACAAAAATATTGTCTGTGGTGTAGCGCGGCAGCAGCTCTTTTGTTTCCCTGAGCTGTTTGTTAAACAGGCTTACGAGGCCATGTTGCCAGCCTTTGAGCACCTTGTAGTGGCATGGTTTGCCAAGCACCCGCGCGGCGGTGGCGATAAATTCTTTATAGGTCAGGCGATTATCATCGCAGGGCAGGTGCCAGGTTTGGTTGTACGCATCCTCGGTGTTGCCTAACAGCGCCATGGCACGGCTGGCATCGGGCGTGTAAATCAAGGTACGCAAGGTATCATCACGTAAGAACACCAAGGCCCTTTGGTTGGCGCGTAACTTATCTAAGACGGTCGCATTGGTAATACTTTGCGTTTTCCCCGGCCCATAGAACTCAGGCGCTCGGCAGATCATGGCCTTAACTTCACCTTTTTGCATCGCCTCTAACAGCATGGTGGTGATCTGCGCCCGCACGCGTCCTTTGGCTCCATACGGTTTAAACGGCGAGTCTTCCGTTTGTGGCACATTGCTTTGCTCATACATATAGGTGTTGTCGAAATACACCAGCTTAGCGCTGTGAGTCGCACAGGCCTTGATGACATTCGCCATCATAATCGGCCATTGTTGCACCCAAATATTAGAGTCGATGGGCAGCCCCGCAGTGAAATACACTATGCTGGAGCCCGCAATCGCGTCATGCGTTTGCTGGGCGTCTAATAAGTCGGCACTGAGCAGCTCATCCGTCGGGTTTATCTTGCTTGGACTGCGGCTAACAAGGCGTAGAGCATGGGTATGCTCTTGGTATAAGACTTTTGCCAGTTCAGTGCCAATTTGCCCACTCGCTCCGAGTATGGTTTGCATAAGATGCTCCGCGATTGTGTGAATATGGCTATCACTCTAACCTTAAAGCTGCCTTTAAGGTCAATCATAAATATGAATAAAGTATTGAATGGGGAGGCTAGAAAGGAGAGATTATTTATGGTGAATATGGTTTTGTCTCTCGGGCCGTTTTGAGCGATAAACGGACGTTAAACCTCTTCTATTAAAGCTGATTGTATATCCAGCAGAAGCACTTTTCCCCCATATTCAGGAAAATGAGCAATTTGCGCATTTTTATCTGGCTCAAAAGTTAACAACATATATTTTTTATAACGCTGGCAAGTAGTTATCAACTTTGTTAAAACTAACCCATTCAGAAATATGCGTGATTTACGCACTATTAAATTGTTATGTCTTCAAGATGTTTTACTCACGTATTTTGTTGCAGGTCTGAGTATCACTGGAAGCCACATATAGCAACCTTCTTTGAGGAATGTCATGTTCAAAAACCTATGCTTACTAAACGTCTTTCTTGTTTTGATTGTTTTTTCGAGTAGATTACATTCCTTTGAGTTCAGTGTGGAAGAGCAAAGCTTCAGTAAGCAGTATTTGTCGAGCGCGAAGGAAAGCAGTAGCTCAAACAAAGTTTTGGTTGCCATCTTAATTGCAAGTCAATTATCTCAATCAGAAGCACTTGAAAAATTTTATACCCAAGGACGCACGTTAGCATTCGACAATATTCTCTGGTTTGACCAAGCGACTAAAAGGTGTTTATTCTCAGAGAAAAGAATGATTTGTAATCCTACTGAGTCAATTGAAGAGTTGAAAAAAATGGACCAAGATAACGGTCTTCCTCACATCTACTCAGCAATCTACCATGTCCGTAAGAATGATTTGTTAACTGCATATGAAGAGCTAAATAGCGCAGCGAAAAAGAAGAAGTATGACGATTTTTACTGGAAAAGATTTTCAATATTACTAGAAACGCTAAAAGAAGCTGGCTATCCGAAAACGCATTTACATACAGCGGCGATAATATATTCCCATAATATGGTAGTTCAACCATATCAAGAACTGATGCATTTATGTAACGAACAATCCAAATCAAGCTTAGATTGGAGGAACAGTTGCGTCAAAATAGGCAAATTATTGGAAAATAAAGGAACTATCTTTTTTGCCAACATGGTTGGATTTGCATTACAACGTGAAGCGCTAAAAAATGATACTAATGATGTTGCGAGACTAAAGAAAGTGATGGAGGAAAGAGAAGCCCTTAATCAGTGGCGAATTAATGCAGTAAAAACTTTGGACTTCATAGAAGCACAAAAGAAAGGGCCCGACTCATATTACAGCGACTTAGTTGAATTTGGAGAGCGTAAAGCAATTGAAAATGCACTTATGCTTAATAATGAACATAACAAACCAAAGCAGTAGATAAACTACTGTTTGGGGCGTTATATTTCACCACAGGTTTAAGAGGTAGATTTAATTGAAAAATTTCAAGAAAAAGTACGTAACTGTTACTTTTTCTTTTTTATTTCAATCTGATAGATCCGCAAGAGGTGGTTTTAGATACATACATCAGAGAAATAACCCTTCTGAATGTTATATGAAGGAAGTGGAAAATGGAAAGGTTGTACTTCAGGTTACTAGGCTTGTTCGTAATAAAGATGAGGATATCTTTCAAGAGAGAGCAGAACTAGAAAGTGACATGAAGTATTACGGAGGTAAGTTTTTAAATCAAAAGTACCGCTTTATTTCATCCAATGGAAACTTGAGTAATAAAAAAATATCTAAAACATCCAAGCTTTTAACAATGCTAACACCTCCAGGAGATGCGCGGAATTATATTAAGCAAAAAGTACCCTTTTATTCTTTGGTTCTTGTATTTGCTCTTTATATTTTTGTACTTTGGGTGAAATGAAATATAACAAGCACCTAAACAAAAAGAACGCAAAACGCTTGGCTTTTGCTCCTTCGTCGCGAATTTTAGCCAACAACTTTTTGCCTCTTAACGAGGCGTTATGTAACCAAATGAGTCAGTATGAAGTTCATCCTAGATGATATAGAAATCGAGCATATCGACAACTCTTCTCCTACTTCTGTAAAAATAGGTAAAGTAGGCTTTAGTTTTGGACACCTTACTCTTGAAGTAAATATGGACTCTATTTTACAAGCCAGTGAAGCTCTTAAAGAAGGTAAAAAACCTAAATGTTTAAAATTTGGTTCACTGTTTAAGGGATGCAGGTTCAATTTTAGAAAGCAAGAAACAATATTCTATACAGGTTCTATGAATTGGTGGTGGTTTCCATTCAACTTCCGTTGGGAGCCACTTTACTGTTTCAAAATCAGTGCGGTCAAAGAAATTGTAGAATATTTTTCGCGGTTACATAACAATCAAAAGCGACCGACGCCAAACAATGGCTCGGCTGATTAGGACGTTAAGTATAGACCAATAAGGAGAGGCAAAGTTTTGAAGTATATCTATGTAATTATTTTTACGACCTTACTAGTTAGTGGATGTGCTACAGGTCCCAAGTTTAGTCAAGCTTTAAAGCCTGAATCGAATGAAGCCTTGATATATATTTATCGAGAAGCAAGATTTCAAGGAAGCGGGAAGTCTCCTCGAATAGCATTCAACAACCAAATTACAGAACCACTGACAAATGGAGGTTACATGTATGTGTATCTTCCAGAAGGTGAATATCAAGTTAGCGTTGAAAGGAGCTTCAAGGACGAGAAGTTTACATTCAAGAACGGTCATACTTACTATCTCCAAGTTCATGCGAAATACGAAGAAGATTTTGTTTCGTACATACACTATTTTGAAATTGAGCAAATGGACGCCATTGTAGCTTCAGAAGAAATCAAGGAAGCAAGATTTGTTAGTAGGGATTTTGGCTCCGAAAACTAACAAGGCGCAGAGTCGGACACAAAAATGTAGTCTCTTGCTTCACGCGAGTTTAGTCTACATTTTGTGCCGTTTTGCTGTTTGTCACCACCGTCCGCTTCTGGCACAAAACCGCCAGTCAAACCACTCCAGCATCCGTGAAAGGGCTTGGTTCACCAACTACAGCTCGAGCTAAAACTTTGATGAGTTTACAGACGTAAGCACAGCAAATAGCAGTGTACGATATACTGTGTATAGGACGAGTGTGAGGAGGGCGCAATGCGTTATAAGGTGCAAATGAATAAACTTAAATGTAAGTGCTTACAAACTTTTTGGGCCAGTTATGAAAATAGGTGAGCTTGCAAAACGCACTGGCTTGGCCGCATCCAAGATTCGCTTTTATGAGGACATTGGCCTGTTGCAGTTGGTTGAGCGTAAGGCCAATGGGTATCGCAGCTATCCTCCCGAAGCGGAAGTGGTGCTCAAGCTGATTGTTGATGGCCAAAAGGCCGGCTTTAGCCTGGACGAGCTGCGTCAGTTGCTGCCCGCTGATTTGGAAAACTGGCAACACGACTAGCTGCTTGGGGCAATTAGGCAAAAACTAGCGGACATAGAGGCCTTACAGGCGACCCTGGCCGAAAATAAAAAGCAGTTAATGCATATCCTTTCTGAAATCGAATCCAAACCCGAGGACATGGACTGTGCAGACAACGCCAAGCGGCTGCTGGCACAACTGGGGTTGGTGGCAAAAAAGTGAGAAAAAGCACTTTGGGTTACGGGAAATCGGGCTAAGTACTTGTTAAGTAGTTAAATTGACGGGAACGCTATTAAGGGGTAGCTTAGGCAAAGTATAAAAATCAAACTAATCACAGGGAATAGTATGAAAAAGTTATCTAGCATCTTTTGCATGGCATGTGCGATGAACAGCAGTTGGTTGTTAGCGAACCAATGGGAACTTGAACAACGAGTAGAGCCAAGATACCCCATTGAAGCTGCAAAGAGCTCACAGGAAGGCTGTGTGAACGTACAGTTTTTCGTCAACAGTGACGGTGTGCCCACTTATCTGGAAGTGCTAAAAAGCTTACCTAAAGGAACGTTCGACAAAGCGGCAATAAAAGCGCTGGAACAGTGGCGCTATAGTCCGACTGAAACAAACACAGATCGTCTTCCTGAACGTATGAAGGTTTCATTATCCTTTGCCTTGTCACCCAATCCGGATTTCGTTTATGAATGTGATGCGGTATTAACTGCCGAGTCAGAAAATATGGCCTCGTTCAGAAAAAGTCGACTTTCAACACCCATAGTTGCAAGTGACTCTGTAGTTAAAAAGCAATCACTTGAAAGGATTTTCACGGTATTAACTGACACCGAGAAAGAACACTTTGTGAAAAGCTATTCTCAGTTGGAGTTAAAAAAGGGTGGTTCGAATAAAGGTGACTCACCCATCTCCGTGATTGATGGTCTCACTTATCATCAAATTATCCGACTTGCCGGTGAGCAGAGTTCAGAAATTGATTCGCTGAGCGCCAAAGGTAATGACAAGTCCATGCAGCCAAGCCCTGAGCAACTGCCAATCATGAGTTTTCCTGAGTTTTTGGCCACATGGAATATTGAAGATTTGTCGATGGGGATGGAATCTGAACTGTTCAAACAAATATCGTATCGTCAATTGAAAACAGAGATATTGATAAATAGTGATGGCTCTGCCCAATTACTTAGTACATGTAGAGAAGTGAGTAAGGAGATGCAAGCCGCGCTAGAATCACAGATAGCGGATTGGGAGATATCAAGCAAAGTACAATCACCCGAGGCGGGAAGGTTTATTTATTTGGTACCTTCGCCAAAAGAGCCCGGTGCTTATGTCGATTGTGATGATGCGTGGAATGATAAGCATCAGCAATCTATGTAGATTCGCCTTCTAATCACAGAAAGGCCATGACCAAAAAAAGCAGCCTATTCCTATTAGTGAAAAGGCTGCGTTAAAACCTGATAAATACATTACTAAGCCCAGTCTGAGGGGGGGGCAGACACCTAATTTAGCACATAGATGGCCTCTTGTGCCGACATAACCCGTCATCCCATCTTGAGAATTTCACATTCGGTCAGAGCTAATCTAATTGCTTACCTTTAAAATCGGAAACTTACTAAAGCCGAAGTTGAGCGTCAGGGTGACAATTTCTTTGCCGTTAAACTTGCGTTCGAACTTCATCGGGTTGATATGCTCGCAGTTACCAAGAATGGCCACAAAATGTGTGTGATTAAGAGAGCGGCCGCCGCTTGAGCTGTTTTCTACGGTAACGATAACCTGGCGCTCGCCCTCGTCCGAGCTCATTGAGTAATAATCTAAAAGCTCAAACTCGTTTTGAAACGGGTGCAATTCCTTGTCGTTCTCGCAATAGATTTCGCTGTTTTTAAACGGCGTATTATCCAGCCTTAGGGTCTTATCGACGTCCTCGGTTTGCCCATAAGTCGATGCCATAAGCAGCGACAAAGCAAAAGCTTTTGTCGTTATGTTCGTCATAGATTCTTCCTTTTATTTAGCGTCTGTGAGTGACTGGGCTCGCGTTCGCTCTTTGCCGTTGCTGTGAATCACATATTGAAGTGACCTGCTCTTATCTAGGGGCATTTTCAATCCTGTATTACCTGTATTGATAACAAAGCATACGCACTTTTGCCAGCTTGGATTTTTATCGCAACACAGCTTCCTATTTACACGCCCGGTGCCGCTCTTTTCGTTTGCGCACAGTTACTTCCGATTAAAAATGCCTTTACAATTCAACTGGCTAGATTCAGGATGCATGGTATGAACATAAGGTTGAAACAAGATATCAGCCTGACAAGGTTACATCATTATCGCTAATTGGGTTAAGGACAAGGTATGGGTCTTCCTATCACCATCACACTTCTGAGCAGCGCTTTGTTTTTGCTTAGCCCTAGCGGCTATAGCCTGGCCGACACAACACACAGTAAAGCCCCTTTACAGCCCGCCCAAGCGAGTGTGAAATCTCAAATGAAGTCACAAGATCTAAGGGCCCTAAGTGCCGCCATCAAAGCGCTGATTGATGATGCATCACAGCCATTTAGCGGCAGCGTGATTTTGCTTGAAGATGGCAAGGCGCAATTAGCACTGCAAAAAGGCGAGGGGATTGACCAAAATTCCAGTTTCGTTGTGGCGTCCCTTTCCAAACAAATCACTGCCACCTTGGTATTGCGGGCGGTTGATGCCGGTAAGCTGGATTTAACGCGCTCACTCAATAGTTATCTTTTTGCGGATGAAACCAACGACGGCGCTAAGCAAAATGCTGTTGAGCAGCACAGATACGACGAGCGAATTACCCTGCATCATCTGCTCAGCCACACATCTGGCGTTGATGCTTTGGGTAAAGCCAATCGCTTTGCACCCGGGAGCCAGTTTCAATATTCCAACCATGGTTATACCCTTTTAGGTCTGGTACTTGAAAAGGTAAACAAGCAAGCATTCGCTGAGCAGGTGGCGCAATTCGCCAAGGACAATCAGCTTAATGCGCTGTACGCCCAAACAGGGAGTATTGAGCATATTCGTCGCAACCTGACGACACTTGCCGTTGGCTTCGATGAAGCCGATACCCTGATTGCCGCGAACATAGATATCGACGAGTCATTACTCCCGGGTGGAGGCTTGATAGCCTCGGCACCGACATTTGCCTCGTTTGCGCATAAATTACATTCCGGCGAATTGCTCAGCCCTAAGAGCTATGAACTAATGACGCGCGCTCATACCAAGATGGAGTTTTTCTGGCCGAATATGAGCTATGGCTATGGCCTTAGGCTCAACAGTGACGACGGCCTTAGAGAATATAGCCATACCGGGTATTTACCCGGGTATATGTCTATGTCGCTTCACTACCCGGAATTTAATTTAGATCTTGTGATGCTGGAAAACATCTCCCTTAATCTCAATGATATGGAGCGAGTGTTCGAGCTGCATAATCAAATACGCCAAGCCGTTCGCGTTCATTTACTGCATAAAAAAAGCTAATTTTGGCCATCAGTTTGGAAGGGGGTGCACATTGAATTTGGCAGCAATAGTGCCTATTGGGTGTGAAATAAGTGAAAAAGTGCGGGTTATCTTTGTAATTGTGGCCAGAGTCCTTTAATCTTCGCATCCGAAACCTTTTCTGGTGAAATAACCGTCAGCCGTATTTTGCCACCCATACCGAGTTTATATGACCAACAAACAATCAGCGCCAGTGACCACTTCTATTCAATCCGACGATAATATCCAGTTCAGCGACCTAGGCCTGCAGCCGAAGCTATTACAAGCGGTCGAACAGCAGGGCTATAAGCACCCATCGCCTATCCAGGCCAAAGGCATACCCGCAGTATTATCCGGTAAAGATGTGATGGCGGCAGCGCAAACCGGCACGGGTAAAACGGCTGGATTCACCCTACCCATGCTGGAAATACTCAGTAAAGGTCAGCGTGCGCAAAATAATAATGTTCGCGCCCTGGTGCTGACACCGACCAGAGAGCTCGCGGCGCAAGTCGGCGAGAGTGTTGCAACCTATGGTCAGCAATTAGCACTGAGTTATTCCGTGGTCTTCGGTGGTGTGAAGATTAACCCGCAGATGATGCAGTTGCGCCGCGGCGCAGATATCTTGGTTGCTACACCAGGACGATTACTCGATTTGTATCAGCAGAACGCCATCAAGTTTAATCAGCTCGAAATGCTGGTGCTGGATGAAGCCGATCGCATGCTGGACATGGGCTTTATTCACGATATTCGTAAAATAATTAAATTATTACCGGCAAAGCGTCAGAACTTACTCTACTCGGCGACTTTTTCCGATGAAATTCGTGATTTAGCCAAGACCATAGTGACAGATCCGCTCGAGATTTCGGTGGTGCCACCTAACACGACGGCGAAAACTGTTGAGCAGTGGGTGTATCCGGTTGATAAATCCCGTAAAACGGCCTTGCTGAGCCATCTGATCAAAGAAAATGATTGGCAGCAGGTGCTGATATTTAGCCGCACCAAGCACGGTGCCAACCGTATCGCCCGTAATTTAGAAACCCGTGGCATCCCGTCGACGGCAATTCACGGCAATAAGAGCCAGGGCACCCGAACCAAGGCCTTGGCCGGGTTTAAAGACGGCAGCATACAAGCACTCGTTGCCACGGATATCGCCGCGCGCGGCATAGATATAGATCAATTGCCCTGTGTGATTAACTACGATCTTCCCAATATTGCAGAAGACTATGTGCACCGTATCGGTCGAACAGGCCGAGCTGGGGCTTCTGGTTTGGCTATTTCTTTTGTGATTGCCGATGATGCGAAAGATCTAAACGACATCGAAAACCTAATTCAGCAATTGTTACCAAGAAAAGTGATTGCCGGATTTGAGCCAACGAATGAGTTGCCTGAAAGTACCCTCAAACCGCTTAAGCCAAAGAAACCGAAGAAGCCGAAAAAACCTAAAGTGAGTGTTGACGGTCAAGCTCAGGCTTCAGAAAGTAACGCACAAAATGCGCCGGCTAAAAGCAAAGAACAAACCGATAGACGTGGTCATTCCCACCACGCTAACAAAGCGCGTCGTCGTCCTGCCAACTCGAATAACCAGCGTAAGCAAGGTGGCGCAGGGAAGGGGCAAGGCCAAGGGAAGGGACAAGGTCAGGGTGAAGGTCAAGGCAGAAGAAGTAATCAGTCTCGAAATAGACGCCCTGCTGGCAGGTAATGACTTAATTGATTGAAGTGTTTATCGGAGGGCATTTCAGATCATATTTTTACTAACTCAACACAGCCGATAATGTTAAAAAAAGCGTGGTCACTTTGGTGAGCCACGCTTTTTTTATGCCGATGTCAGATTATTCGGCGTCTTTCTCGCCATGCTTTTCGAACCACCACAGGATATAGGCAACCTTGGCCATCAGGTTAGACGGGCGCGCGGTGATGCCGTGAGAGGCATCGGGAATACGCACCATGGCGGTGTCCACCCCTTGCAGCTTAAGGGCCTGATAAAACTGCTCGGTTTCCGATATCGGCGTGCGGTAGTCGGCTTCGCCGGTAAGCAGCATGGTCGGGGTTTTTACCTTACCCACATAGCTGATGGGTGAACGCTCCATATAATGCTGCATATGATCCCAAGGTTTTCCCGGGAACCAATAATCGGTAAAGAAGGGATAGAAGTCAGCGGTGAGTACAAAGCTAAACCAGTTGATCACCGGCTTGGCAACCACGGCCGCGGCGAAGCGATCGGTATGGCCGACGGTCCAGGCCGTTAACACCCCACCGCCGGAGCCGCCGGTGACAAAGAGTTTATCTGTGTCGATAAAGCCCTTGTCGATCAGGGCATCCACTCCTGTCATCAGGTCGTCGAAATCATTGCTGGGGTAGTTGTGGTGTATGGTTTGCGCAAATTGCTTACCGTAGGAGTCGCTGCCTCGTGGGTTCATATACAGCACCACATTGCCTTTGGCGGCAAAGAGCTGGGCTTCGGCGCTAAAATGCGGGCCATAGTTGGCCACCGGGCCGCCGTGGATTTCCAAAATAAGCGGGTAGCGCTTTTCGGCATCAAATTCCGGCGGGTAGACCACCCAGCCCTGAATGCCCAGACCATCGTGCTTGGATTTTACCCACAGCTCTTCTACTTTACCCAGGGTTTTAGCGCCCAAGGCATCCTCGTTTAAATGTGTCAGGCGGCGGGTATTGCCGCGCTTATTTACGGCCACATCCGCAGGGCGTTGGGTGTCGGCTAGGGTAAAGGCCACATCACCGCTGGCGCTTACGTCAAAGTCGCCGCCGGAGTAGGGGCGGCCAAAGGAGACACTGCCGATTTGCTCTGTGATCACCTTACGTTTGCCGCGCAATGGCTGATAGGCCAGGGTGGTTTGGCCCTGATCGTCATAGCTAAAGTACAGGCCGCGACCATTGTCCGCCCATTGGATTTGCTCTACCGAGCGGTCCAGATCGGCGGTGAGGCTTTGGGTATCGGCGTTGCTTAAATCGCGAATATAGAGCTGGGCGTTTTCGTAGTTGGTGCCCTTATCGTCGTAACCAACGTAGGCAAGATAGCGACCGCTGGGAGACACACTGGGGCTTCTATCCGGGCCATTACGGTCGGTTATTGCGTTGATCTCTTTGCTCTTTAAATCAAGGCTGTAGATTTCCGTGTTAATGGGTTTCAGGTCGTGTTCGTGGTGGCGGTTGGCGGAAAAATACAAGATGTTGCCATCCTCACTAAAGCTGAGGGCACCCCCGTGGTCAAAATCCCCCGAGCTTAACTGAGTGGCATTACCACCGTCCGCGGGAATGCTAAACAGGTGGTTGTAGCCCGCCTTGCTGTAACCGGCGCCGTCGGCGCGGTAGTACACATCATCGATAAACACAGCCGGGTCCGCCCACTTGGCGCCCTCGGGTTTACCCGGCAAGTTGACCGGATTTTTGGCTGTGGCGGGCACGAACATGCTGAACACCAGGGACTTACCATCCGGCGTCCAGGTCGGTTGCGATGGACTTTGGGTGAGATTGCTGATTTTGCTTAGCGCACCCGTGCTTAACCATTTCACATAGAGCTGCGGGCTGCCGTCGCGGGTCGAGATAAAGGCCAGGCGATCTCCGCTCGGTGAAAGCACCGGAGCAAAGTCCTGATGCACGCCGCTGGTCACGGGCTGAAGCTGTTTAGAACCGCTATCAACCTGCCAAATATTGCTGAACTTGCGGTCGGTTTTTATATCCATGCGGTTACGCACAAAGTAGACAGTCTCGCCGTCATCGCTGATGTCGATTTGATTGGCGTATTCGAGGTTAAATACGTCCTCAAGTTTGAGGGTGTGCGCGTCATTGGCAAACGCGCTCGGAGCCAGTGTCAGGGCAAGGCCTAGGGCAGAGGCCAGATGGGTGAGCTTCATAATCGAACCTTAATGAAAGACTAGTCTATTACTTGTAGAGCGGCAGAGGTGGATTTGCAACTTAATACGTTGAACTTTATAGGCTTTAATGAAAAGTATTGGCAATAACAGAGCCTGGCGGCGAGGTTCAATTCCGGGCTCAGCCGCCAGATTTACAGAGCTTGGTATATTTAAGAGCAAAGGACAGTGTGCGTTATCACCACTGGTAGCTCAAGGTAAACAGCGCCGTTCTGGGTCTGCCCGGAAAATACCGGTCGCCACTGAAGGTGGTGTAGTCGGCGCGCTGTGCATAGGCAACATCGGTCAGGTTCTCTATGCGGGCTATGGCTTGCCAGCCTTTAGCAAGCTGCCAGCTGGCCCGCAGGCTAAGCAGATCATGGCCGTCATAGCTGTGTTGATTTTCGGCATCGGTAAAGTAGTCGCTAAGATGGTGCCACTGCAGCGACACTAACAGGTCATCGCTTGGCCGCCAATTGAGGCGGCTATCGGCGATAAGGCGTGGCGCCGTATCAATAATATTACCGCGAATATCCACCTCGCCCAGCGGTTGATTATGGCGATAGGTGTGCAGGGCATTGGCCACGGCCAATTGCAGGCTCCAGGCATTGTTAAAACGGTAATCGAGCTCAAGCTCAATGCCCCTATGCTTGGTTTTGCCCTGACTGACGTTAAAGAAATCACTGTTGCGATAAATCACATTATCCTTGTACATCAGATAACCGGACAGGGTAAATTGCCAGTGCCCGTAATCCCCCTTTACACCCAGCTCCAGACTATCCAAGGTTTCACTTTCGAGCTCGGCAAGGTCTTGCTGACGCTGGAGCTGATAGAGCTCGGCGGTATGAGGGGCACGATAGCCCTTGGCCAGGTTGGCATAGGTGAGTAGCTCGGCGTTAAAGCGATAGCTCAGTGCCAGCTTGGGCGAGAGATCATCAAAATAGCTGATGTCACTGCTGGGGCGAGAATATCGGCAACCACCCATGGCGCAGGGCGTGCCGTCGTCCTTGGTGCGGCCATCTAACATGCGGTTGCGGTAATCGTAGCGTAGCCATTCATAGCGAGCACCCAGGTTGGCCTGCCAGCCGTTGTGGCGATATTGTAAGGCCATAAAGGGGGCATAGCCGGTGGCATAGACGTCGTAATCGTACTGTTTACCCTGGGGTATGGTGGCTTGTAAAAACGCCGAGCCATCAGTTGGACTTTCCTGGAATTGCCACATCTTGCCCTGAGTGTATTCGGCATCGAGTCCCCCCTGCAGGCGCCAGCGCTCATTGATCTGGTGATGCATTAGGGTTTGCACGCCGACACCGTGCTGGGCATTGTGCTCAAGGGGCTTGCCGGGCAAGAAATGCTTGCGAAAGGTCATGCGCTGATCGCGGGCGTAGGGAGTGATAGCTATCTGTGTTTGCTCACTGTATTGCCACTTCAACTTAGACCATAAACGCATGGCGCGATTGTCGCGAAAGGCCTCGGGGTTAAGGTTTTGCTGCACCAACTCCTCGTCTTTATAGCTTTCAAAACCTTCGATATACCCCGCAGTTTGTTGTCTCAGGTTGGTGTAGCTAAAGCCGTTTTGCAGCGTCAGGCTATCGCCATCATAGCGGTGGCGCAGGTTAAACTTTTCCTGATCCACGCTTTCGTCATCGCGATAGCCCGAGTCGCGAGTGACGCTGGCGTTAAAGCCGACGCCTTGCGTTCCATAATCCTGGCCGGCACGCAGTTTTGCCCGCTTATAGCCGTAGGAGCCCAAATCAACGGCGCCGTAACCGCCACCTAGGGTTGGGTCCTGGGTGATCACATTAATCACCCCATGCACGGCATTGCTGCCATACAAAACCGAGCCTGGGCCTTTAAGTACTTCAATACGTTGCGCCATTTCGCTATGGGCTTCGAACAGTTCGTTGACGTTACAAAAGCCGGGCGCGCGCAGCGCTATGCCGTCCTCCAGAGTTAAAATGGCGGCACAAGCACCGGCGCCGGTATACACGGGTGAGCGCAGAGCCGGCAAGTATTCCTGGCCATTACCATGTTGCAAGTTGGCACCGGCCACTCCCTGTAAGGCTTTTTCTATATGACTGGCGGCAATGAGTGCCAGTTCTTGCTGACTCACAGCACTGATTGCCAAAGTGGTGGCATCGTCATTGATATCGAGGCGAGAGGCGGTGGTGATTATGCGTTCGATGGACGACAGCGAAGGTTCTTCGCTGGCATACAAACAGAGAGGGCTGGCAAATAAGCAGGGAATAAGCGCGCGTTTTAACATAGTTTGGTAGACGGTTTTTCTTGCATGTTACTGAGTTACCTGAGGTAGTTTCAAGCGGATACGGTCAAGCGGGCATAAAAAAGCGCCTGCCGGTAGCCGACAAGCGCTTTCAATTTGGGGGAGTTTAGCTGGGGCCTACTCGCAGGCGGCTACCCACATCACACCCACTTCTTTTTTTACCACCTTAACCAGGGTGCCAGCGCTAAGCGGCTGCTCACTCTTCAGTTTCCAACTAATGCCGGAATAAGCGTAATGAGCCAGACCCTGATCGTTTACGTCTTCTGTCAGAGTAAAGGTCAGCTCGGCAAAGTCAGAGTGTACTTGGGCGTTGTCACGTTGCTCCTGCATGCGCTTGAGCGGCTTCCACAGCAAGGCAGCCAAGGCGAGAGTGATCAGGGTGTTGCTCCACAATGCCATGGTTAATGAGCTCTCCAATAAGGAAAAGTTCATCATTATCCCTGTAGCCAACAGCGACAGACCCAATAACAACAGGATTATGGTCGACATACCCAGCACCGCGACCTCTAGGATAAGGGCGAGCACGCCCAAAATCATCAGGGCTTCGGCAAGGTTGTTGGTGATCAGCTCCATGGCTTACTCCTCAAAGTTAACTGATTTTTTGTTTGTTATTCAGGGAGTTGATAATAGACATCCCTTGCGCCACCAATGAGCTAGCATCTGTGCCACTCTCCGGGAGTAATACCACGGAAGACTCGCGGGCGATGGCTTCTTTGGCGGCAATGGCCTTGGTGGCAAGATCAAGCTGAATGGCTTTTTGACCTTGCTCGGTATCGGCAGCAGCACCAACTTTAAGCAGAGCATCCGCCTGGGCTTCGGCTACGGCGATAATGGCTTGGGCTTCACCCTCGGCTCTTAGAATTTGCTCGGCCTTCTCCGCTTCTGCGGCCAGTACCTGTGACTGCTTCTTACCTTCGGCCACGTTGATAGCGGCTTGACGGTCACCTTCAGACTCAAGGATTTGCGCACGTTTTACACGCTCGGCCTTCATCTGGGCTTCCATCGCTTCCATTACCGAGTTAGGCGGCACTATGTCTTTAATTTCATAGCGTAGTACCTGAATACCCCAAGGCTCGGAAGCCTGGTTAATTGCCGCGACGATATTGGTATTAAGCAAATCACGCTCTTCAAAGGTTTTATCCAGCTCCATTTTACCCAGCTCGGAACGCATGGTGGTTTGCGCCAATTGGGTTACGGCAAATACATAGTCATCAACACCATAGGTTGCCTTGTATGGATCTAGCACGCGGAAGTACAACACGCCGTCAACAATCAACGAGATATTGTCTTTGGTGATTGCCGACTGCGACGGTACGTCCTGAGCCTGTTCTTTTAGGCTGCGATCAGCGGCGATACGGTCGATAAAAGGCACGATAAAGTTAAGACCGGCTTCTTTGGTGGATTGATATTTACCAAAACGCTCAATCAGCCAGGCGCGGTTTTGTGGAACGAACTTCACGCTGCTTTTTAGTAGCACAATCACGAAGATCAGTAGAAATGCCTCAACCGTGAATAGCATGTTGAGGATCTGCGAAACGGGGTCCATATTACTCTCCTTAGAAAAGACCGAAATTAGGGCGCTTGCTTGTTATTGCTTAATAATACGCCGTATCTAGCCTACCACCGCGTCCCTATTTGCGCCATAAAAATATGAACTTTACGTGAATAATGAAAGGCTTAAGCTGGTTTTAGCCGTCAGCTGAAATGACAATAGACGGTCTACTTAGGATATTTATGTTGGTGTGTACTTACTTTTGTTTTATTTCTTTCTTATCCGGCGCCAGTAAACAATTGGCGTAATAGGTGGTGGTCGCCGGCCAGTCACTAAAGACGGCTATCACGCCTACCTCTTGTGCCAGCACATCCAATACCTGCATCAGCACGCCGTCATGCTTGACCGCCTCAGTAATTGACTGATAGTACCAACCGCCGCCAGTTTCCAATGGGCCGGAGCGCTCCAGCGACCAGGCAATGATCTTTAGCCCTGCAGCCTTGGCGGCCTTGGCATAGGCCGAGGGCACTATCTTCTGGTCTTGGTCTAAATCAAGCAGCATCCAGATTGGTGGGGCAATCACTTCTATGCCCTGATCCGCTAAGGCTTTCATGCTGGGTGACCAGGTGCGTGGGCTGCGGTGATCGAATAAGAGGTCGCTATCACGGTCATCCAGGTACACAGTTTGCGCGGCAAACTCAGGGTGGCTGTCAAGCCAATATTGTACATCATCGCGGTTAAAAGACTGCGGCCACACTAGGCTTGGGGGCACCTGAGCCTGACGATATTCTTCGATCATCTTGGCGGCGTAATCCGTTTGCGACATGCCTTTAAATGGCATTTTAACCTCGGGAGCCTTGAGCTCTGGCGTCATTTGCACACCGAGCTTTTTAAACAGCGCAATGCTCTGTGCATGGGTCATCAGCGTACCTTGGTGTGTATAGAGGTCGGTGCGCCAGTCGGCGGTGCCACGCAGATAGTCTGCCACTGTTTTAGCATTCTCGTTAGCGCCATCCATTTTCCCCTTTAAGGTTTTAAATTCCGCCAGGGTGATATCACTGGTACAGCATTTGGCGCTTGCCGGTTTGCCATGTGCGGCCGGTGTAAATGGTTCGGAGCACTTGGCTGCCAGCTCGGTTTGCAAAATATTGGTGGTGGTATGCAGATCGCATTGAGAATGCCGACACACCAGCTCCTTGTCAGCGGTAAAGGTTACATCACACTCGAGCACGCCCGCGCCCATGCGCGCTGCAGCCAGATAGCTCTCGCGGGTATGCTCGGGAAATTGCAGCGGGGCGCCGCGATGGCCGATGGAAAAAGAATGAGCCTTAACTTCCTTGTCACCACAGGCGAGCAGGGTGTCTTTCAGGGCGCTTGGCGTCATGGCATCAATAAGCGCATAGGGCCGTGGGCCTAGCTGCACCTGCGTATGGGCACTTGTTATTGTCGCTGTACTTTCTGCGGCGTAGGCTTGGGGTAGTGATGCAAGAAAAATGATGGTGAGAGCAAAGCGCATAGGCAGGTCTTATCTTAAATAGTCCCGAGCATATTCTTAAGCATAGTGCTCAAGCGTGTTAATTTTATGACATTTTTATCTTAGCTTAAGCATAAATAGGTTTTGAGTAAGGCCAATTGATGCCATTTAGGCCACAAAGATGTGTTTTTAGTTGTCTCTATCCGAGCGAATAAAACTGCTACTCTAGCGCCCTGACAATTTTTAACCTTGGTGAATGTATGATGGCAAAATTACCTCCTTTAAGTGTGCTTGACCTGGCACCCGTGGTGCAGGGGAGCTCAACGCGGGATGCATTAATGCGCGCAAAAGAGTTGGCACAGCATGTTGAGCGCCTGGGCTATCAGCGTTTTTGGATGGCTGAGCATCATAATATGCCCGATATCGCCAGCGCCGCTACTTCCACCCTGCTGGCCTATATCGGTGCGCATACCGATAAGATACGCATTGGCTCAGGCGGTGTGATGCTGCCAAACCATGCGCCCATGGTGGTGGCGGAGCAGTTTGGTACCCTGGCGACCTTGTTCCCGGATCGCGTTGATCTCGGCATAGGTCGCGCTCCAGGCAGCGATGGCGCTACCACTCATGCGCTACGTCGCGACCCAAGTGCGGCGGAAGATTTAGAGCCGCAAGTCGATGAACTGGCTTATTTCCTCGCCGATGCCAAGCCCGGACAAAGGGTACGCGCCTATCCCGGAGCCGGTACTCAGGTGCCGCTATGGTTATTAGGCTCGAGCACTTACAGCGCCATGTTGGCGGCGAAAAAGGGGCTGCCCTTTGCATTCGCCTCACATTTTGCCCCCGATTTTATGATGCGTGCTATTGAGTTGTACCGCCAGCAGTTTCAGCCCAGCCAGCAACTGGCCGAGCCTTACGTTATGGTGGCGGTGAATGTGATAGCCGCCGATAGCAACGAAGAAGCGGAATACCTGGCCACCACAGGACAGCAAAAGTTTGTCAGCATGCTGCGTGGGCAGGAGGGGCTAATTCCACCGCCAACCGAGAATATGGATATGATTTGGACCGCAGCGGAGTGCCAGCAGGTCACTCATATGTTGGCGAGTCCATCGTTGGTAATCGGGACAAGGTACAAGCCGGGTTACGTGGGTTGCAGGCGCGCACCGGCGCCGATGAGATCATGGTTAATGCCATTATTCATGATCAACAGGCTCGATTGCGCTCCTACGAATTAATCGCCAAGGGCTAATGCCAATCATTTTAGGTCGGCCTTTGCCGCTAAGGTTGTAGGTCGGCCTTCAGGCCGACAATAATGCTAGAAGTATCTTTGCCGGACTTCTTAGTGGTTCTCGTCCTCAAAAATTTCCTCAATGGCGAGGTTAAACAGCCTCGCGCATTTAAAGGCCAGGGGGAGGCTTGGGTCAAACTTGCCTTTTTCTATGGCGTTTACCGTTTGCCGCGAGACTCCCAGGGCGTTTGCTAAATCGGCTTGAGTCCAATCGCGCTCGGCACGCAGTACCTTTAAGCGATTTTTCATCTGTATCTCCACATGCCGATAATTATGGCGGCTATGTAGGCCAGGGCCATAATAACTATGAGTACGGCAATATTGGCCTCTTGCTGGATCACCCCAAAATTCGATAAATAGCTGTAACTGCTGCCCGCCACTATGCCAGTGCCGGCGGTGATCGCCGCTGCCTCAATCTGTACCTTTTGTTGCAGTTCGTCGAGGGCCTTAATGTGCTTGATATAAGCACGGATCATTTGCATTCCCAGCAAGAGGTTAATTGCGATCGCAATAAGCGACAGGCTGATGTTATTTGTCCATAACAATTGATGGCCCAGAGTCGCCAGCGCTGCCGAGCCAACCCAGGCTCCCGTCCATAGCGCCAGCTGCTTGGTGGTGTTGATCACCGCGGGTCTCGAATCAAGTTGCTCACAGGTCATAAGTCTAACTCCTTTGTCTAAAAGTTATGTTTACTTTACATTTAAGTTAGGCTTGGATTGTTTTTATGTCAAGGGTGTTTTACAAAAAGTCTGTGATATATGTCAATATTGGCTTTAGAATATTTCTGTCTCAAAAAATAACAAACTTGAGACAAAAACGGATAGATACTGTATCTTTATCTCAATAGTCAAAAAAATTGAGATAACTCTGTGATTAAAAGGCCACCTAAAAATGAACCTTTCTTGGGGAATGTTTTTGAGCAAATTAGCAAAAAGTCCCCAGAAAAGCTCGGGAACTACCTTGAATACTATCAGCCAGTAGATAGCAAAGGACGTTATTTACCTTTTGATGAGTATCAATATCGGGTGGCCAGTGGCCTAGAAGTCCATTTGGCTTGGGGGTTAACCAAGGCTTCTAGAATGTCACAATACATGAAACTATTGCCGCTGGGTGATGATGAAATATTGTGTAATTTTATACTGACGCCGACGATTCAAAAGGCTATTTCGCATGCAGATCGGCACGCAACAACCGGTTCACTTGAATGGATGAGTAGCAAAATAGGTGAAGAGAATCACTTTGAATATTTACTAAATGATTTGATCGAAGATGAGGCTATTAGTAGCAGCCAATTGGAAGGTGCAGCGACAACTACATTGATCGCAAAAGACATGCTTAAACGTAAGCGTAAGCCTCGTACCCCAGATGAAAAAATGATCCTTGGAAACTTCAAGATGATGAAATTTGCTTGGGATAATAGGAAAAAGCCATTAAGTATCGAGCTTATTCTTGATATGCACCGCGAGGGGACTGAGGATATTGATAATGGCAAGTATACTCCCGGTGTCTTTAGGCAAACGGACGATGTTGCAGTTGTCGATGCAGAAGGTGAGCCTGTGCACATGCCGCCGAGCGCAAGTGGGATCGAAGCAAGGCTCGAAAAAATTGCGCTATGGGCTAACACCTGCCATGACGATGCCGACAGCAGCGAATACATTCATCCTATGATAAAAGCAATTTGTTTGCATTTTGCGATAGGTTTTGAGCACCCATTTAGGGATGGTAATGGGCGGGTCGCCAGATCGTTATTCTATTGGTATATGTTTAAAAATGACTATGCTGCGTTCAGATATATTGCTATCAGTACCTTGCTTAAACTAGCTCCGATTAAATACGGAAAGTCTTACCTTTATACCGAAACGGATGACATGGATTTGACTTACTTTGTTGAGTATCAATGTGGTGTGATATTAAGGGCTATTAGTAACTTTAAAGATGCTTATAAAAAGTCCTTAAGTGATATTGAGTCATTTAACAACTGGGTTTGGGAGTCCGGTTTATATAAAAAGTTATCTGAAAAACAAAAGGTTGTTTTCCAGGTGGCTAAAAGTGGAAGGGCAAAGTACTTCACCGCAGCGAATGTAAAAGAGAACCTAGGATGTTCTTATAATACGGCCGCGAGCACGTTGAATGGTTTGGTTGATCTTGGTGTGTTCGGGAAAAAGAAAAATGGTAGAGAGTGGCTTTTTCATATGTTGGAAAAACAGGAAATACAAGGTAATTGGGAAAGATAACAACTGACTTTCACCTGCTTATACAGAGGCATTTAAATCATTGGACTTTGTTGCTAAAACTTAGTCGCTTATTTTGGTAATACTTCATAAGTCAATAGCTAAAGAGAAGCCGCCGATAAATCAGCGGCTTACGATGAGCGAGGTTTTTAGCCTACTGTTGTATCCAGCTCGGCCTCAACCGCATCGGCCTTATGAAAGGCGGGGTGTGTAGCCAGTTGCTCGCTATAGCGTTGAAGGTTGGTGTATTGCTCTATTAGGCCAAACTTGTGCAGTATCTCAACGATAAAGGACATCATGATATCGGCGCCGGTCAATCGCTCTTCCACCAGGTAGGTTTTGCCTGCCAGGCTGGCGTCAAAGTAACTCATTACCTTATGGGTTTCGATATCGGCATAGCCGTCGAGAAAATTCATCTTGGCGCCGTCTTTATTGACAAACATCTTAAGCAACAGGGGTAAAATCGCCGAGCTTTCGGCGAAATGCAGCCACTGCTGGTATTGGGTGTATGCCACAGTGCCGCGCTCGGGTGCCAGCTGTTGGGCGCCATATTTGTCAATCAGGTAATCGGTGATGGCACCGGATTCGGTGATCACCTGGTTATCATCTTCAAGCACCGGGGATTTGCCCAGCGGATGGATGCTTTTTAGCTCCGGTGGGGCCAAAAATGTCACGCTATCGCGCTGATAGGGCACAACCTGATACTCCAGCCCAAGTTCTTCGAGCAACCAGATAATGCGCTTAGAGCGAGACTGGTTAAGGTGATGTAGTTTAATCATATTTTCTTCCTTATTGCGCAATATTAAAGAGGATCGTTTACTTTAATGACCAGCTTGCCGAAGTTTTTCCCTTCGAGTAAGCCCATAAAGGCCTCGGGTGCATTGTCCAGCCCGGTTACGATCTGCTCCTTATACTGGATGTGACCTTGCGCCAGCCATTGGCTCATATCATTCGCAAATTCATCGTAGCGATGGCCGTAGTCATCAAAGATAATAAAGCCCTGCATCTTGATGCGTTTGATCAGCAGTTGCCCCATCAATAATGACAGGCGATCCTGGCCTTGTGGCAGCTCGGTGGCATTGTATTGAGAGACCAAACCGCACAGTGGCACGCGGGCGCCGGTGTTCAGTAGCGGCATTACCGCATCGAATACCTTGCCGCCAACGTTTTCGAAGTAGATATCGATGCCCTGGTCGCAGGTTGCTGCCAGTTGCTCGGCAAAATCGTCGGCATAGTGATCGAGACATTTATCAAAACCCAATACCTCTTCGGCATAACGGCATTTTTCCGCGCCGCCGGCAACGCCGATCACACGACAACCCTTAAGCTTGCCGATTTGCCCTACGGTGGCGCCCACCGGGCCGGTTGCTGCGGCCACGACTAAGGTGTCACCGGCTTTCGGTTGACCTATATCCAACAGCCCCATATAAGCGGTAAAACCGGGCATGCCCATAACGCCTAAGGCGTAAGAAGGGTGAGTGGGGTTTTTACCCAATTTGATCAGATCCTTGCCATCGGAGATGCCATAGTCCTGCCAGCCGGTGTAGGCCAGCACCCATTCACCCGGTTCAAAGTCGCTGTTGTTTGATTGCTCAACCTGACAGACGGTACCGCCGACCATAACGTCATTGATGGCCACCGGCTCGGCGTACGATTTGGCATCGCTCATGCGCCCGCGCATATAAGGGTCGAGCGATAAATACACGCTGCGCAGCAGGATTTCGCCTGCTTGCGGCTCGGGTTTAGCGCTGGTTTCTAAGCGAAAGTTAGCCGCCGTCGGGGCGCCATGAGGGCGTGATGCCAATACGATGCGGCGGTTTTGGGTTGAAGCTGACATAGGTATTCTCCTAAATGTAATTTTTGATTAGACCGGTCGTCTAGTATTCGTTGCAAAAAAAACCGCCAAACACATGGCGGTGTAATTTCATCGCCGGGCGTTTAGCCCTGCAATAACTGTTTGGTGTTCTCCAGGCACTGTTTTAGCCCGGCTTGGTCCTGATATAGCTTGTTCAACAAGCTGGCACCAATCCATAGAAAATAGATTTGCTGCGCACTTTGCTTGGCATCGATGGCCTTAATTGAGCCGTCGACCATGCCGCGTTCAATGCATTTGGCTATGGTATCGACAATTCTATCGGCACCGTTTTTCAAGGCGACACGCATGGGCTCGGACAGATCCGATACTTCCGCACCTAGTTTAACGATCAGGCATTTATTGGCATTGCAACTGCCCTTATCCTGAGCCAGCCACAGCTCAAAATACTGGATCAGTGCCTGATAGCCGCTGAGCGCCGGGTTCTCTAGCAGCCCGGTGATGGCTTCAAGGTATTGGCTAAAATAATCCTGGATCAGCGCCTCGCCAAAATGCTCCTTCGACTTAAAGTAGTGATAGAAAGAGCCCTTGGGCACATTGGCGGTTTTTAACAGCTCTGAAAGGCCCACGGACGTAAAGCCCTTGCTGACGATTAGCTCGTAGCCGACCTTTAAAATATGCTGGCGTGTGTCATTGGTTTTTGCGTTCATGGCGTCCATTCTAAACCTGATTAGACCAGTCGTCTAGTTTTCATTGAGGTGCGTATTTAAGGAGGTCTGGAGCGAAGCCTCGATTACATTTTGATACTACTTTTTCATCATAAATTCATAAAACCTTTTTAGGGTGACGGGGCAATCTTCATTTTCAAAAAACTATGGAACAAGTATGAAAACCCCATTCAATAACAAGCACTTATTAAAGTCTACTTTGGCATTAGCCGTTACTCTAAGCCTCAGCGGTTGCAGCTCAAGTAACGACAATGACAATGACGATGACCAAGACATTGGTGTGAGCCCCTCAGCCACGGTGAGTTTGCGGGTCATGGAAACCACAGACATTCACATGTATTTGTCGAACTATGATTATTTTGCTCAGGCGCCATCGGAAACCCTGGGGCTGGTTAATACCGCCACCTTGATCAAGGAAGCCCGTGCCGAGGTGCCTAACAGTGTTTTGGTGGATAACGGCGACCTAATTCAAAACAGCCCGCTGGGCGACTATGAAGCCCTGGTGCGCAAGGACGATATTCTCAATGGCGCGACTCACGTGGCCTATAAGGCGATGAACCTATTGGACTATGACGTGGCTAACCTGGGTAATCACGAATTTAACTTTGGCCTGGAGTTTTTAGATGCCACCTTGGCGGGAGCCGATTTTCCTTATGTAAATGCCAATGTGTACGTGGATGACGGTGATAATGATGAGAGTAACGATCAAAACCGCTACACGCCTTATTATATTCAAGACAAAATCGTCTTCGACAGCGATGGCAACGAGCAAACCGTTAAAATCGGCTACCTGGGGCTTACGCCGCCGCAAATTATGCAGTGGGACAACGCTCATTTGCAGGATAAGGTGATCGCCAAGGATATCGTCGCCACCGCCGAGAAGTTTGTGCCGCAAATGAAAGAAGAGGGCGCCGATATTGTTATTGCCATTCCTCACTCCGGGTTAACCGCCAGCGCCTATGAAAGCATGGCCGAAAACACCGCCCTCTACCTTTCTCAGGTAGAGGGAATAGACGCCATCTTGTTTGGTCATAACCACCGTGTTTTCCCCGGCGATGCCGCCTATGATGGCTTTGAAGAAGCGGGCATAGATAATGTCAATGGCACTCTCAATGGCGTGCCCGCGGTGATGCCGGGCTTTTTCGGTAATCATCTGGGTATTATCGACCTGGAGCTGGAGCCCACAGAAAACGGTGGCTGGCAGGTTGCGAGTTCGGCGGTGAGCAATCGCGCCATCAGCACCAAGGATGCAGAAGGCAACTTTGTCGACCTGGCCGAGGCCGATGGGGAAATTGCCGCGGCCATCGAGCTTGAACATAAGGCCACCATCGACTGGGTGAGTGAGCCGTTTGCGAAGATCTCTGCACCCATCTTTAGTTTCTTCGCCCTGGTACAGGACGACCCGTCAATCCAAATCGTTGCCGATGCGCAAATCGCCTGGGGTAGGGCCTTTATTCAGGGCACCGAATTAGATGGTTTGCCGGTACTTTCGGCGGCAGCGCCGTTTCGTGCCGGGCGCAATGGCGTGGAGGATTACACCCATGTAAAGGCGGGCGATATTGCAATGCTCGATACCGTCAGCCTGTACGTCTTCCCCAACACCATTCGCATGGTGAAGGTATCAGGCGGTGACGTAAAGGAATGGCTAGAGCGCTCCGCTGGTCAGTTTAACCAAATCGACATGAGCACCAGTGCCGAGCAAAACCTGCTCGATACCAGCTACCCTACCTTTAACTTCGATATCATCGATGGCGTCACCTTTGAAATCGACGTGACTCAGCCTAAGCGTTATGACAACGAAGGCGTGCTTATTAACCCAGAGAGCTCGCGCATCGTTAACCTGCAGTATCAAGGCCAGGCTATCGATCCAGAGGCGGAGTTTTTGGTTGTGACCAATAACTATCGCGCCAGTGGTGGCGGCAACTTCCCGGCCATAGATGGCAGCAGCCGTGAAACCTTTGAAGGCCCGGATGAAAACCGCGGTGTGCTGCGCAGCTATATCATCAGCGAAGCGGCTAAATCGCCAGAGACGGGTTTAGATCCTTCCGCGGACAACAACTGGCGCTTTGCCAAGGTCAGCACAGACACGCCACTGAATGTGGTGTTTAGAACCTCGCCTTTAGATGATGTGGCCGCCATAGCCGAAACCCTGCCGGCCGTCACACCGACCTCACCGCTTAAGCTTGATGAAAATGGCTTCGCCCTCTATCGCATCGACTTACAGTAATAAGATGTTAAGACATAACAGGGCTAGTTTGTTTCGACTAGCCCAGACTCTCAATGAAAAAAGCCCCGCGATGATGCAGGGCTTTGGTTCACAAAAGGACATTGAAATATGGGTTAGTTGCAGGCGGTGTTTTGCGGTGCAACTGTGAGTGGTTTGAAGCTACCGCATTGGCCGTCTACACAAGTACGATAAGCATAACCGTTAGAGAAATCGATATCGCCTACATTAAACTCGGTGGTGCTGCTGGCATGTACTTTAACGCCAAGGTGTTCAGTGTAGTCTGTCTCGCTAGCAGGCCACATCCAAAGCTCGTATTCGACTACTGCGTTAGCATCATAATTGAGGTAGTCCACCAGCGTCACTTTGGCTGCGCTACATAGGCGGCTTTTAACACTGTTATGGAAAGTATATAGCTGTGCATCGCAGAACTCTGAATCATTTAGAAGTGGCTCTACGATACCAAAGTCTTGATTTTCAATTTGCATAGCACTTAAGAAGAACGCACCTGTATCAAGCACACCTACACCGCAGTTTGAAGTATCGCAGTTGCTTGTGGCTTTGAATGGGGAGGCTGTTGCATTCATCAAGTTAACTAGCTCATGGTTGGTTAGTGACGGTGCGTACTGCTTAACCAAGGCCAGAGAGCCAGCTACGATAGGTGAGGCCAAAGACGTACCAGAGGTATTTAAGCTACCTGTTAGGCTTTTGGCATAAACAGTTTCTGAAATTGTAGATATGTCAATCTTGCTGCCGTAGTTGGAAAAAGAAGCGCGGTTATCGTCAATATCATTCATGCCACCGACTGCGATTATGTTGTCACAGGCCGCAGGAGCGTACATTGCTACGTTTGCGTTGTCGTTACCAGCCGAGGTAAGAACTAAGATGCCTTTGGCATGAGCGTAGTTTATAGCGTCTTGCATGAAATCAGGGCAGCCGTTACTAAGTGGATCTAGCCCGCCGAGCGAGTAGTTGATGACATTAACTGGCTTGCTAATAGGGCGCAAAAAAGCTGGATTGGCGTGAGCGACAGGTACTTGTGTATCACCCGCTAGCCAACGGATAGCCATTGCACTATCAAAAGCAGAGGCATCACCACACAAAGCAACCTTTGCAAGCGCTAGCGGGGCGCTAGTGATGCCTGCGCCGTACTCGCCATTATTGGTCTTAGCACCTAACACGCTGGCAACATTTACGCCGTGGCCTTCGCCCTCGCAGGCCAGTTCCGCTTCGGTTTCATTCCAAGCTGTACCGCCGCGACCTTCGTATTCAATCATGTTGATGTGGTCGTACACGTTTAACTCAGTGTTGTTGGCTTCCAAGCCAAAGCCGCCATCGATAACACCTACACGAACATCAGCCTTTGGCGCAAGCTCGTTGTTAGTGATGTATTGGTATGCTGGCAATACATTGGCCGAGTTGGGTGATAGGAATGCACGGGTAGAGGTATAACCTTCTACCTTGCCATACACCTTTGGTAACCATACATTCGCTAGGTAAGCAAATTCGGCATCGTTAGGCACGTTATCAGGCATTTGGTAGTTAACGAAGTCTAAGGACTGTTCACTCATGCTCTGGCTCAATTGTTTTACGGGTGCAGTCTGGGGTGGTGCGATGCTCATACGGAAATCTAGCTCTACATATTCGTATAGGCCGCTAGCTTTAAGTGAGTTGATAGTGTCCTGAGCGTTACCATCGACAGTAATTACGTTGAGTTCGCCGCCATCTTTAAGTTTGGTGATAATGCGGTTTTCTGCGCCATAAGCAGCGGTGCTAGAAAGCAGGGCGGCTAGAGCTGTAAGTAGTAGTGTGCGTTTCATAGTAGTATCTCCCTTACTCGGCATTACAGCCGTAGTCGTTTCCGTAAAGTGCAGTATCAAGGAATGCATATTGAGCGCTGAACTCAAATGCTGCGCCATTGCCAGTGCCGAATAAGGCTGTGCGGAAAGGTGAGCCGTCCGATAGGCTGTCAAACGCAGGCAAGTTGTAGGCGGTGTTGGCATCATCCAGCGTGGCGCGAGCCGTGTTGATTGCTGGGATTAATGCGTCATACGTTGATTGTTGAGCTTTAAGTGCGCTTTCAAGCTCTGCATCCACCAGCGAAACGCTTGAGTTTGTCAATGCTGCATTGACAGTATCAGCAATGCCCTGCGCGTTGGCGGTGATTGAATCAATGGCCTGAGCGTATGATGCGCTTAGTGATACTTTGCCTTGGGCGTCAATATCAAGAGCAAGGTACTGTAGGTCAGCGGAGTAAGTGCCGTACCACTTTAACTCGTCAGCGCCTTGACTCACAAATGCTAAGGCATCAGCGGCGAGTTGTTTAGCTTGCTCGGTCGTTGCGACCAACGATACGTTAGCGACACTGCCTTTTACTTCAATGCTGTCACTTAGTTTGCCGTCCGTTGCGGTGACTGTGATGGTAATGTTCTTGCTCATACCTTCTTGCACATCAGCGAGAGCTACTTCAACTGAGCCATTCACAACAGATGCAGTGACAATGCCTGTGCCTGAGCTTTCGGTGGCGCTAAAAGTTAGCTTAGATGCGTCACCGTCATAGGTGACATTAAGAGGCCATGAGTGTTGGCTTTGCTCGTCGTAACTAAATGCTGCGATTTCAGCTAGGGTAAGGGTGGTAGCGCCAGTGTTGCCGCCAGTGCCAGTACCGCCGTTGCCAGCGTTGCTATCCGTGTTGTCTGAGCCGCCGCCACCGCAGGCAGTAAGTGCCATAAGTGAAGCTGCAATGAGAGATAATTTAAGTGGTTTCATAATCCGTCCTCTTTTAATCCACCTCAGTAGCTTAAGGTGGGTGTCCATTTTTTTGTTTTCAAATTGTGTCGTTTTTATAGCGTCCTTGTTTTTGGTAAATTATCCTTTTCTAATACGACCTCCTTTAAAGATTATTGATTTTTAATAAGGATATTAACCTTGCCGCTTCTTATTATCTAGAGAGATGTCATTCTTTTAGCCAAATTCAGTATTCATGTTGGCTAAAACTGCTAATTTGCAATAGCTTCGTAATAGTTTCTGAATGAGCTGTGTTGGGCAGAAACCTGCTGGTTACGCTGCGGTTATTAGGGGTTAATGTTTTTTATTAGTACTTATTTATAAAAAAAGGAAATTTAAAGTGGTTGATCCATTGATTAAATGACATTGGTGGGCGTGATTGGCGAAGTTGTGGGATTAAAAGTAATATAAGATCATTTTTTCTTCAAAAAAGACCCTCACCTTCGATGCTTAATCTGATTTTTACGCCCGGAACAACTCTACTTATAAAAGTGAAATGTTATTAAAAATCATTTTCTTTAAGAGGTTTATTTGTGCTTGGTTATTTAATTAAGCTCAAACGAAAAGTGGCCAGTTGTTACCCCGCCCCCGAGCCATTGCAACCCTTGAAGCTAATGCGGGTATTAGCAGGATTAGAGTGTGCCAACTGGCCCTTATCTCGGCTCTGCCCTCATATTAAAGTGGGTAGCACTGTGGTTGTTAAACATGTCAAAACAGGTGTCAAGCGCACACTAAATCTAGTGCATCCGCATCAAGGCTCCAAAAATGGCTACACCTTGCCTTGCAGTAGCCCTTTGGGAATGTCGCTATTAGGCAAAAGGTGGGACAAGTGGCGCGCTATAAAGAGCTGCAACATCAGCATAGCTGGCGGATTATTAATATAAAAAATGAGACCAAGGATATGTAATTACATTTTTGGTTAAACGAGTTCGAGGTAATACCCCCCATAAATTTGCCATAATCTTTACCTCAACCAAAGTGCGCACCTTTTTATTCAGGTACTCAGTTTTTATCCTTTTAATAAAGCAGAGGAAAAATAAGGTGTATTCTTATTTTTTCATTATAGGATTAAAATCAATTTACTAAATGCTAAATGGGAGGGGCGCCCTTAGATTAGGGCTTGCTGGTACTTTATATCAGTCAAATGGGTTAGATTCTTTCCAAATAAAAAGACGCCATATTGGCGCCTTCTCTAGTTAAGCTGACTTAGTTAGTCAACTCACACTTTACTCACCCATAAATTTCATGGCTTGCAGCAGGTTGCTGTAGTCGTCGCGCCATACAAAGGGGGTTGCACTGCTGGGCCAGGGGGACTCGCTGGCACGGTAGGGCTTGAGTTGGGCTTTGTCTCGGCTTAACAGCACCCAGCGCACATCATGGCCGTGGCGCTGCTGCGCTTTGGCCTCGCCATAGAGGATAGTTAAATCGAATTGCTGCGCCAAGCCGCGCATCAGGGGGGTGAGATCCAAATGGGTATTGGAGATATGCACCGCCAGAATGCCGTCTTCTTTAAGCTGGGTTAAGTATAAGGCCATGGCTTCTTGAGTCAGCAAATGCATAGGGATGGCGTCGCCGCTAAAGGCATCGAGCACCAGGGCATCAAACACCTGTTCCTGCCCCTGCGCTTGTTGTGCGCTTAACGTGATGCGGCCATCTCCTAGCACATAATCTAACTTGGCTTGGGAGTTATCAAGGTAGCTAAATTGCGCCTGGGCCGTGGCCAGCACATTGGGGTTAAGCTCATAGAAGGTATAGGTATCTTTGCTTTTACCGTAGGCCGCCAAGGTGCCGGCACCCAGGCCAATAAAGCCTACATGGGAGCCATTCGGTAGGTCTTGCAGTAACTGCCCAACCAGGGTTTGGTGGCGGTAATAGCTTTGTGGCTCGCCTTTGCCTTCACCTTTAAGTACTTCCACGCCATGGGTGGTGGTGCCGTCGATCAAGCGGCGCTCGGTGCGCCCTTCAATGTTTACTTCGGTAACGGTTAGTAGGCCATAGAAGTTACGCAGGCGCTCAATGTCGTTACTTTTAAACTGGCCATCGAGCCAAAAGAACAAGAGTCCCGCCAGAGCCACCGTGCCCAGTGCGCTGCCACCTAGCAGGGGAGCTCTGCGTATGCCTTTATCACTGACAACTCCCCAGGCAAACAATACCAAGGCGGCGCCTATGGCCAAGGGGTATTCGTAATACAGGGTGAATACCTGCGGTGCGACAAAAGTGATAAGCGCCGTGCCCAGCGCGCCACCTAGGGCCATCACCAGATAAAACTGGGTCAGGTATTCGGTGCTGGGTTTGGCATGCACCAGTTCGCCATGACAGATCATACAGGCGGCAAACAGCACCAAGGAATAGAGAATAACCTGGCTGACAATATCGAACTGGCTGCCGATAAAGAACAAGAAGCAGGAGATAAAGGCACAGACCCCCAGCGCCGCCAGCCAGAAAATACGATGATAGGCTTTGGGCGAGTGGAAGCACAGTACAAAGGTCAGCAGATACAGTGCCAGCGGCAACAACCATAAGAAGGGCACAGGCGCCACGTTTTGGGTCATGGCATTGGTGCTAGCTGTGAGCACCATTACGCCGCAGCCGCTAAGCAGCAACCACAACAGCCATTTACCGTGAACACCGCCACGAAAGGCGCTCTGCTCTGTGCAGCCTAGGCGTTTGGCCTGGTTATAAAAGCGCGCCATATAGGCATAGAAGGTGGCGGCAAAGGCCACAAATAAACCGCTCCACAACCAGGACTGATCCCCTAACCCGAGCCAGGGCTCCACCGCGAATGGATACGAGAGCAGGGCCAAAAAGGAGCCGATATTGGAATAGCTATACAGCTTGTAGGCATGCTCATTATCCACCTTGGCCTGCCAGCTTTGCATCAAGGGCGCCGTGGCAGCCAGGGAAAAATAAGGCAAACCCACGGCCATCGCCAACTGGGCTAACACGCCCAAGGCGGGGGCGTCGCTGGGGGCGCCGAGCGCTTGCGTGCCTATGGGCAGGGCAATGGCTCCGGCTAGTAAAACGGCACCATGTACGAAAAACTGCTTTTTCAGCGCCAAGCGGCTCGAGATAAGGTGCGCATAACCATAGCTTGCGAGCAAAAATGTTTGGAAAAACAACAAGCACGCCGTCCAAACCTGAGTGCCGCCGCCAAAGCTGGGGAGTAACATTTTGGCCATGATAGGCTGGACTTGGAAAAGTAAAAATGCGCTTAAAAATACAAGAATAATCGCAAGCATGGCGATAGCCGCCTCAATAGGGTGGAAAACGCGGCAAATGTAGCACAAATCATGCTTCTGACGCATAGGTTTACAATGCAGCAGTACAATTAAACTTTAAAAACATAGGCCTGATCGTTATTTTCAATCACTTGATGTATAACAAGAGGTACGACACCCAAGAATTAGTCAAAGCCTTTACCTTAAAAGCCAGGTAAAGCAAGCGACTAGTCAATCCATGCGTGAGTCTTTATGAATATTGAAAACAATCGTCTGCACCAGCACACTCAGGTTGCTCAGCTTCAACCCCTGTTTGAAGCGCAGTTGAGGGCCTTTAACAAGAATAAATACCCGGCTGTAGACGAGCGAAAAGCTCAGTTACAGGCGCTCAAAAAAGCCATGCTGGCCAGGCAGGATGAGCTGGTTACGGCCATTAGCAAAGACTTTGGTCATCGCTGCGAAGATGAAACCCGCCTGTGCGAGGTGCTGACCCTGGTTGAGGCTATCGACTCCACCATTAAACACCTTGCTCGCTGGTGTAAACCTTCGGCTCGTTCAACCGCATTGATTTTCCAGCCGGCAAGCAACAAGGTGGTGTATCAACCCCTTGGGGTGGTGGGCATTATGGTGCCGTGGAATTACCCTCTATATTTAAGTTTAAGCCCGTTAATTACCGCCATCGCCGCGGGAAATCGCGTGATGCTTAAGCTTTCCGAGCATACTCCTTATTTTAACCATTGCTTAGTGCAGCTGTTGGCCGAGGTCTTTAGCGAGGAGCAGGTGGCGGTGACTACCGGCGTTGCCGATGTGTCTACGGCGTTCTCGCAATTGCCCTTTAATCATTTGTTTTTTACCGGCTCAACCGCCGTGGGCAGGTTGGTGATGCGCGCCGCGGCGGCCAACCTGACTCCGGTGACGCTGGAACTCGGCGGTAAATCCCCGGTGATTATCGGCGATACCATCGACTTGGATATGGCCGCCGAGCGCATTTGTTTTGGTAAATCCCTGAATGCCGGCCAGACCTGCGTAGCACCGGATTATATTCTTTGCCCCGAGCATAAAAAGCAGGCTTTTATCGCCGCTTATCAAAACGCCTTTGCTCGCATGTACCCCAGCATTAAAGACAATCCGGATTACACCGCCATTATCAATGACGGCCAATACCAAAGATTGCAGGCACTGCTGGAAGAGGCCAAAGCCGCGGGGGCGAGCTGCACCACTATTAATCCAGCCAAGGAGGACTTTAACGGCAGCAGGAAAATGCCGCCGGTGCTGATTGACAACGCCGGGCAGGATACCCGGGTGATGACCGAAGAGATTTTTGGTCCCTTGCTGCCCATTGTCAGCTATGAGTCCTTGCATCAGGCAGTGGACTATATCAACGCGCGTCCGCGACCCTTGGCGCTGTATTTATTCAGCCTAGATAAGAATGAACACGCGCGGGTTATTCATGAGACCCACTCCGGCGGAGTCTGTATCAACAACACCATGACCCATTTGGCTCAGGTGGATTTGCCCTTTGGCGGCATAGGCGAGTCGGGTATGGGTCATTATCATGGTTTTGAGGGCTTTCAGACCTTTTCCAAGGCCAAGGCGGTACACATTCTGGGCAAGTTCAATGGCGGTAGGCTGCTATACCCACCTTATGGCCGCAGCATTCACCGACTGTTTTACAAGCTCTTTGTTAAATAGGCGCTCAGGCCAGAGCGTGAATTTGTGCCGGAGTAAAGGTCAGCAAAGAGGCTCAGACCCAGCCCCTTACTCCCCCTTAGTTAAAGTGGGTGTCTTAGTTAGTGTAAGTTCAAAAGCCCTGGACTGGCCATTTATGGGCGGGTTTGCATTTTATGCGGGGCATAACTAAGTTTTACTTGTTTGGTGGCGGTGTTTGGGGTGGTTCAAATAAGTTCGTATCTGTGTTGTTGCTAATAGGGAATGCGGGTCTGAGATAATTTATTTTTATTTAAATAATCAGAGGCTGTTAAGTGAAATGTTAAAACTAAGGAAGGTTAAGCACTTACTTATTGCTTTATATATCTTGGTGTACAACGTATCCGCGTCTATCAACTCAGGTATGAGAGCGGAGTTTTTCGAAGCTAGACCAGATGTTTTTTCAACTATAGTGCTGATTTCCGCACTTGCAGCAGGCTCCGCTGTTTCACATAGCTTAGCTAAGCGCTCCGGAGCAACCATCTATATTTTTGGGATAGAGTTTGACTATTCTCCCACACCTATAGCGGCTAAGCTTTCACTGCTAACTCTAATTGCAGAGACAATACATAGTTTCATATACCGCCATGATTTTGGTCTGGTTATATTTCTTTCTTTTGTGACTCTTGGACTCTACTTAGGGTGGAGTTTTTTCAGGAAGAAATAACGAGTGAAAATTGTCAATTTTATTCTTAATGAAATGGCTTGGGAGTCTTTATGGTTTCCTGTTACTTATTGAAAGTAAAATGGAAATTATTGAAGTTCTACTCATTGTCATCGCCTTTACCAGGCTAAAACTCTTCGCTGCGGACATTACAAGGGTCATGCCTGGTTGGCTCCAGTTCCCTGTAATTGTAATAGGGCTTGCTCTTGGCATAATCTGGTTGTGCCGACTTCTAAAAAAGCTGTGACTGAATTTAAGTGTGTCTGAATGCTATAGCTGTTTGGCTGATAAGAGCATTTTGGAAAGAGGAGAAGTAGGTGAGTGACCGTGTGCTTGATACTCTTAGAGTTTGTTCCTTGCCAGCTTAAATGGCGAGCCACTGGCGAACCAATGACTCGCTTTGCGTTTACTTCAGCTTAAACACACCCACGGCGACACAGATGGCACCGCCGACCATGCCCAGCCAGGCTTCAATGGGTGTTTCACCGTTCAGCGAGCGGGTTAGCTGTGCTTCTACCGCGTCGTACACGTTGTAACCCCAGGCCACCAAGGCCACGCCGATCACAATAAGAATAATACCGATAATTTTACCATTCATAATAGATGCCTCATTTTTTGTTATTTTCAAGTATAGACTTTTCTACCTTACACACTTAATTACCTGATTGCATGTATTTTGTGCCTATAAAAAGCGCAAGATGAACACCTTTGTTATCGGTAATTATGAGTGCATTGGGCTGCTACTGAACTGCCGCTACTTGGGTAAACAGCAGGCTTTTGTTAAGAGTTGCCTTAATGTGGTTTCTAAAAGAGGCATATTCCGTTACACTGCGCGTCCTTTTTTTGAGCAAACATGGATATCACTTCCCTTGATCGCAACAGCAAATATCGCCATGCAGTTTGGCGCTAAGCCTCTTTTTGAAAACGTTTCCGTTAAGTTCAACAATGGCAACCGTTATGGCCTGATCGGTGCCAACGGCTGTGGTAAATCGACCTTTATGAAAATTCTGGGCGGCGACCTTGAGCCCTCGGCTGGAAACGTGATGCTAGGTGAGAGCGTGCGTCTGGGTAAGTTGCGTCAGGATCAGTTTGCCTTCGAAGAATATTCTGTGATGGACACGGTATTAATGGGTAATACCGAGCTGTGGGCGGTGAAAGAGCGACGCGACTTCATTTACAGCCAGGCCGAGATGAGTGAAGAAGAAGGCATGGAAGTGGCCGATCTGGAAGTACGCTTCGCGGAAATGGACGGTTACACCGCAGAAAGCCGCGCCGGCGAACTTTTGCTGGGCTTGGAAATTCCCATTGAGCAGCACTTTGGCCCCATGAGCGAAGTAGCACCGGGCTGGAAGCTGCGAGTATTACTGGCGCAAGCCCTGTTCTCCGATCCGGATGTACTGCTACTTGACGAACCGACCAACAACCTGGATATCAACACCATTCGCTGGTTAGAGCAGGTGCTGGTTGAGCGCAAGTCGACCATGGTGATCATCTCTCACGACCGTCACTTCTTAAATACCGTGTGTACCCATATGGCCGATTTGGATTATGGTGAAGTGCGCCTATTCCCGGGTAACTACGACGAGTACATGACAGCAGCCACTCAGGCTCGTGAGAAAATGCTCAACGAAAACGCCAAGAAGAAGGCACAGATTGCCGAGCTACAAAGCTTTGTTAGCCGCTTCTCTGCCAACGCTTCTAAGGCCAAGCAAGCCACCTCACGTGCCAAGCAAATCGATAAAATTCAGCTTGAAGAAGTAAAGCCGTCAAGCCGCGTCAGCCCCTATATTCGCTTTGAGCAAGATAAGAAGCTGCACCGTCAGGCTATTACCATCGAAGGTTTGTCAAAAGCGTTTGAAACGCCCTTGTTCAGCAACTTTGATTTACAGGTTGAGGCCGGCCAGCGCGTTGCCATTATCGGCCAAAACGGCGCCGGTAAAACCACCTTGTTACGCTGTTTATTAGGTGAAATCGAGGCCGATCAGGGCTCGGTAAAATGGGCCGAGCAAGCGAAAATTGGTTATATCGCTCAGGATCATGCCGCCGACTTCGTTGAAGACGATAACCTGTTCGACTGGATGAAACAGTGGACCACGGGTGATGATCAGGTGGTGCGCGGTGCCCTAGGACGCATGTTGTTCTCTAATGATGATGTGAAAAAACGCGTTAAAGTGCTTTCCGGTGGTGAAAAGGGTCGCATGCTGTTTGGCAAAATGAGCCTGATTAACCCTAACGTGTTGGTACTGGATGAGCCGACCAACCACCTGGATATGGAATCTATCGAGGCTCTGAACCTGGCCTTGGAAAACTATGAAGGCACCTTGTTCTTTGTCAGCCATGACCGTGAGTTTGTGTCATCACTGGCTACGCAAATTATTGATATTCGCCCAGAGGGCATAGTGCACTTCCAGGGTTCATATGAAGAGTACCTAAAAAGTCAGGGAATTTAATGCCCTAGGTTTCCCGACTGGCGCTTTCGCCGGTCGGGGATCATGCCAACCGCAGCCCTTCCCCCGTCATTTTTGGCTATGCCTCTTCACTCCAGCGCTCCTTGACTATACTTATTGCTCTTACTCTTAACGGAGGTGAGTAATGCCAAAGTACGTAATTGAAAGAGAAATAGAGGGTGCGGGCGGGCTATCCGCCGATGAACTGCAGGGGATTTCACAGCGCTCCTGTGATGTACTCGAGCAACTCGGCCCGCAGATTCAGTGGGTGGAGAGCTATGTAACCGGCAATAAGATTTTTTGTGTGTATATTGCCCCGGATGAAAGCCTGATCAAGCAGCACGCCAGTATGGGTGAGTTTCCAATCAGTGCCATTCATGAAGTGAAAACCATTATTGATCCCACCACCGCCGAATAAAGGCCTTCGGGCTTGGCATTGATTGTTGTAGCCAAGCCTAATAAATCAATTATCTAAATAATCGATTAACCCAATCTATTTTTATCGCTGCAATAGATTAAAACCATGGACTATATTTAATTCCGTTAATCACTTAACTCCAAAACGGGGAGAGAGTTTCATGGGTAAAAAAACACGTCCTTTTATCAGTGCAGCGGCACTGGCGGTTACCTCAGTACTTACGCTGGGTGCGCAGGCCGCCTCTGTTGAGCCGAAATCAAATCAATTCTGGTGGCCAGAGCAGCTTGACCTTAGTCCGTTACGCGCACACGGGGTAGAGTCACATCCTTATGGTGAAGAGTTTGACTACGCCAAGGGTTTTGAAAGCCTAGATCTGCAAGCCGTTAAAGAAGATATTCGTGCCGTTTTGACCGAGTCGCAGGACTGGTGGCCGGCAGACTATGGTCATTACGGTCCATTCTTCATACGTATGGCATGGCACGCAGCCGGTACATATCGTGTATTCGACGGCCGCGGCGGTGCCGGTGGTGGTCAGCAACGTTTTGACCCACTCAACAGCTGGCCTGATAACGGTAATTTAGACAAAGCACGTCGCCTACTTTGGCCGGTAAAACAGAAGTATGGTCGCAACATTTCCTGGGCCGACTTAATGGCGTTAACAGGTAACGTAGCCTTAGAGGATATGGGCTTCAAAACCTTCGGTTATGCCGGTGGTCGTGAAGATGACTGGGAGCCGGATCTGGTGTACTGGGGCCCGGAAGGCAAGATGCTGACCGATGAGCGTCGCGACAAAAAAGGCAAATTAAAAGGCCCTCTAGCAGCGGTTGAAATGGGTCTAATCTATGTAAACCCGCAAGGCCCTCACGGTAAACCGGATCCCTTATTGGCAGCTACAGATATTCGTATGTCATTCGGTCGTATGGCAATGAACGACGAAGAAATTGTGGCACTAATCGCAGGTGGCCACACATTTGGTAAAGCACACGGTGCTAAAAAGCCAGACTGTGTAGGCAAAGAGCCGGCAGCAGCGCCGATTGAAGACCAGGGCTTTGGTTGGCAGAACAAATGTGGCAAAGGCCTGGCTGAAGACACTGTGACCAGTGGCTTTGAAGGTGCGTGGACGGTTACGCCAACACAGTGGACCACCAACTACCTGGACAACCTCTTCAACTTTGATTGGAAACAAACCACGAGCCCCGCCGGAGCAATCCAGTGGATCCCTACCGATGAGGCGGCGAAAAACCTGGTTCCCGATGCGCACGTTAAAGGTAAGCGTCACGCGCCTATCATGTTCACAACAGATATCGCGATGAAGGAAGATCCAGAGTTTCGCAAGATTGCCGAGAGCTTCCGTGCCGATCCTGCAAAATTCGAGCTCGCGTTCGCCAAGGCCTGGTTTAAGCTAAATCACCGTGACCTGGGCCCACGTGCTCGTTACCTTGGCAGTGAAGTACCAAGCGAAGTATTGATTTGGCAAGACTACATTCCAGAAGTGAACCACACTCTGGTGAATGATAAGCAAGTCGCTGATTTGAAAGAGCAAATTCTTGATTCTAAGTTGACAGTTTCTGAGCTTGTGCGTGTTGCTTGGGCCTCGGCGTCTAGCTACCGTGACAGCGATATGCGTGGTGGTGCAAACGGTGCACGCCTGCGTCTAGCGCCGCAAAAAGACTGGCCGGTAAACAACCCTGAAGAAGTAGCAAAGGTACTGAAAGTACTTGAGAAAATTCAGAAGAAATTCAACAAAAAAGCAGGTAAAACGCAAATTTCACTTGCTGACATGATTGTTCTTGGCGGTGCAGCAGCCATCGAAAAAGGTGCCAAGGATGCAGGTTACAGTATCACTGTACCATTCAAGCCGGGTCGTATGGATGCATCACTTGAGTACACAGATGTTGAATCATTTGAAGTACTTGAACCAACGGCTGACGCGTTCCGTAACTACTATAGCAGCGCGTGGAAATCACCAACTGGCATGCTGGTAGAACGTGCCAACCTGCTTGGTTTGAGCGTTCCCCAAATGACTGCACTGCTAGGTGGTATGCGTACGCTTGATGCCAACTACAAAGGTTCGGATCACGGTGTGTTAACGAACAAACCGGGTACGCTGAGCAATGACTTCTTTGTTAACTTACTTGATATGTCGACCAAATGGAGCAAATCAAGCAAGGAAGAAGGAGTGTATGAAGGTTTTGACCGCACCAGCGGCGACAAAAAATGGACGGCGACTTCGGTTGACCTGATCTTTGGTTCAAACTCTGAATTACGCGCTATTGCGGAAGTATATGCTTCACAGGATGCGAAAGAGAAGTTCGTTAACGACTTCGTCGATGCTTGGACAAAAGTAATGACAGCAGATCGTTTCGATCTAAAATAAACAGACGTTGTGATGTTACTAAAAGAGCCGCAAAAGCGGCCCTTTTTTTACGTATTGGTATCGCATCCGAGATGATGTAAAATTAACCGCCCCCTTAGCGGGGACATTGTGTTTTACAAAATCGAGCGACAGATATGCAGTACTTCAAATATACCCTCATTGTTTTAACCTCATTATTTATGCTTGGCTGTGGTGGCCATGGGTATGAAGGGCACTATGTCAGTACTTCTGACAACAAGGTATTTAACGCGCTGTCAGAGCTTGCTGGCGCCAAAAAAATCTATATCGGCGAGAACTTTATCGAAGCGGATGGCCAGCGCACCGAGTTTGATGAAATCTTTGTGCGTGAACTCAAATCCGGTGATTACCTGGTATTTAAATCGGGTAATGAAGAACAAACCTGGCTGATTGAAGACGGCGACGTATTGGTACGCGATTTAGGCTTGATGTCTTTACGCTTTGAGCCGGTAGAAAAGTAACCCCCACTTTTATTGTTAGTGAGTGACCACTCGCTAACATCGAATCCAAGGTCTCTTTTTAGTTTTGATTTATATAATTCCAAAATAAACCAAGACGATTGCACGCAAAAAGACGATAATTGGAACATTAAATTCATTAGATTGACCGACATTGCCACCTAGTCTGCCCAGCAGCGTTGGCAAGCTCGGTCATTGCGATTTTTAGGGTAGCGATAACTCATGGAAATTAAAGTTAATTTTCTCGACAACCTCAGGCTAGAAGCCAAGTTTGATGACTTCACCGTGATAGCCGATCAGCCGATCCGCTACAAAGGTGATGGCTCGGCGCCAAGCCCGTTTGACTACTTCCTGGCATCATCTGCTTTGTGCGCAGCTTACTTTGTGAAGGTGTATTGCAACAGTCGAGAGATTTCGACCGACGGTATCCGCATTTCGCAAAACAACATTATCGACCCGGAAGACCGCTACAATCAGATCTTCAAAATTCAGGTTGAGTTACCAGAGAGCATTTCTGATAAAGACCGCCTGGGTATTTTGCGCTCAATCGAGCGTTGCACGGTTAAACGCGTGGTGCAAACCGGGCCCGAGTTCCAAATCGACCCTGTAGATAATATCGACAAAGATGCCCAGGCCATGTTGATGGTTGAGGCCGACCTTGATCACAGCACCTACATCTTGGGTAAAGACCTGCCGCTAGAGCAAACAATTCAGAACATGACCGCCATGCTGGCCGACTTGGGTATGAAGGTTGAAGTGGCCTCGTGGCGCAATATCGTTCCCCATGTATGGTCTTTGCACATCCGTGATGCGGCTTCACCTGCGTGTTTCACTAACGGTAAGGGTGCGACTAAAGAAAGTGCGCTTTGCTCTGCGCTGGGTGAATTTATCGAACGTTTAAGCTGCAACTTTTTCTACAACGATCAGTACCTAGGTGAAGAAATCGCATACAGCGACTTTGTCCATTACCCTAATGAAAAATGGTTTAAAGCGGGTGCAGACGATGCCCTGCCGGAAGGTATCTTAGACGACTACTGTTTAGAGATTTACAACCCGGACGGCGAACTGCAAGCGTCGCATTTAATCGACACCAACTCCGGCCGTGTGGACCGTGGTGTGTGCTCAATTCCGTACACTCGTCATTCGGACGGCGAAACGGTTTACTTCCCGCAAAACCTGATTGAGAACCTGTTCCTAAGCAATGGTATGAGTGCGGGGAATAACCTCAATGAGGCCAAGGTGCAGTGTTTGTCTGAGATCTTTGAGCGTGCCATTAAACGCCAGATCATTGAGCAGGAAATTGTTCTGCCGGACGTACCGCAAGAGGTGCTGGCCAAGTACCCGGACATAGTTGAGGGCATCGAAAAGCTTGAAGAGCAGGGCTTCCCGATTGTTATTAAAGACGCCTCACTGGGTGGTCAATTCCCGGTTATGTGTGTGACCCTGATGAACCCAAGAACCGGTGGCGTATTTGCCTCATTCGGTGCGCACCCAAGCCTGGAAGTTGCGTTAGAGCGCAGCCTGACCGAATTACTGCAAGGTCGCAGCTTTGAAGGTTTGAACGATGTACAGAAGCCAACATTTAACTCCATGGCGGTGTCTGAGCCGGAAAACTTCGTCGAGCACTTTATCGACTCAAGCGGTGTGATCTCATGGCGTTTCTTCAGCGCCAAAGCGGATTACGACTTTGTTGAATGGGATTTCTCGGGTACTAATGAAGAAGAAAGCGAAGCTTTGTTTGGTATTTTGAAAGCGCTTGGTAAAGAAGCATATATTGCTGAATTTACAGAAATCGGCAGTGCGTGTCGTATTCTTGTGCCGGACTTTTCTGAGGTGTACCCGGTGGAGGACCTGATTTGGGATAACACCAACAAGGCATTGCAATACCGTGAAGATATCTTGAATCTGCACTCGCTCTCGGATGATGCACTGGCCGCCTTGGTAGAGCGTTTGGAAGAAAGCCAGCTTGATAACTACATCGACATCATCACCCTTATCGGTGTTGAGTTTGATGAAAACACCGTATGGGGTCAGTTAACCATCCTTGAGCTTAAGATTTTGATTTACTTAGCACTTGGTGAATTGGAAGAAGCCATGGAGTTGGTCGGTGACTTCTTGCAATATAACGACAACACGGTTGAGCGTGGCTTGTTCTATCAAGCCGTAAGCGCGGTGCTGGAAGTAACCCTGGATGAAGAGCTGGAATTGGATGATTTTATCCATAACTTCTCACGCATGTTTGGTAAAGAGACCATGGAAAATGCCGTGGGCTTGGTCACCGGTGAGGTGCGTTTCCACGGCCTAACACCAACCAATATGAAGCTTGAAGGCTTGGACAAGCACCTGCGTTTACTCGAGAGCTATAAAAAGATCCACAAAGCCCGTGCTGACCTGTTCAACAAAGGCTAGCGTGAATAAGTTTAATGCCCATTAGTAAGGCGTTGAATTAAATCTAAAAAGCGAACCCCAGTGGTTCGCTTTTTTGTTGGCTGTTTTAGTAAAGGTTAAAGTGGGTGTCTAAGTTAAAGTGGGTGTCCAAGTTAAAGTGGGTGTCCAAGTTAAAGTGGGTGTCCAAGTTAAAGTGGGTGTCCAAGTTAAAGTGGGTGTCCAAGTTAAAGTGGGTGTCTAAGTTAAGGTGGGTGTCTGAGTTAAGGTGGATGTCTGAGTTAAAGCGGGTGTCCGAGTTAAAGTGGGTGTCTGAGTTAAGGTGGGTGTCCGAGTTAAAGTGGGTGTCTGAGTTAAAGTGGGTGTCTGAGTTAAAGTGGGTGTCTGAGTTAAAGTGGATGTCTGAGTTAAAGTGGATGTCTGAGTTAAAGTGGATGTCTGAGTTAAAGTGGATGTCTGAGTTAAAGTGGATGTCCGAGTTTGTTATTTAAAACATGTCGGCCTAAACAGCAATTGCAGGGTATAATAGAGAGCGACGTCATCAATCACATATCTAAACCAAGCATCGAAACAATGAACCGTAAAAAGAAAATTTTCACCAAGCTCAAAGCCAAAGACAAACGTGCGAATGCAAAATTGCATAAAAGCAATAAACCAGCCTATATCTCAAAAGCAGAGCGAGAAAAGTTAGAGCAACAAGAGAATACGGCGTCACAAGAGTAATTCCCCACGCATACTAATACGCGATATCAATAAAAATACATTCGACTATTCGCAGCCGACGGCGGACTAGTCGTTGTTTACCCTTATCGCCAGCTTAAGGCGCGATTTTTATCTCATGCATCTAGGCGTTAGGCGTCTTTAAAATTAGCCTAACTGATTGCTTTCCCTGTTTAATTTTTTAATTGGCTGGCATATTTCCCGGCGCTCATATAGGCTTTTAGCGGTTATAATTTAGCTAATGTACGCAGGGAAATTATGGAAAAGAAGATCATTCAGCTCGCTATTGCCGAGCTGATGTTACACAAACGCGGCCCTATGGACGGTGCCGAAGACATTAACTTGTTTCGTTTTGTGCTGAGCTATCCGGCGGAAGGGATTTCGGCCATAGAGTCGGTGAAAACCGTGCTCTCGACCGCCGAGCTGCCGACCGACTGGGACAGCGACTTCGATAAAGCTATTTTGTTTAAAACGCCATTGCGGGGCAAGGCCCAGCTTTCTATCGAGGCCTGCAGCGTCGATAAAGATTCCAAGGCGCAGGCGTCATTTAAAAAGTTGTTGCACAGTATTCTTGGCTCGACCCTGGGCATTTTTACCGGCGGCTTTGGCAGTGCCTATGTGGGTAAGATCACCAATACCGTGGGCAAATCCGTCATTGACGTCCTTGGCGATGACGAAGACGTGGATATTATCGGCAAAGCCACCTACTTACTCGACTCCGAGCAATTGCCCGAGTCGATTGACTTACCCTTGATGGTCGACACGCCCGTAGTAGAGAAAAAGTATGTGATCGTAGGCCATCAAAGCAGCGTTAATCGCCGTCGCAAGGTGGTGGAAAACGAGGTGATCCCGGCCGGCAACAACGGTCAAATTCGTATTAAAATCAACCAGCTTTAGCGGAATTGACACAGCTCAATTTCATTTATATTTGTGCCTATTACCACGAATTTTCGTTCCGAGATGACTTAAAAAGGGTTGGCTTCTAGGGCAAGTGTACAAGTAGTTCTTGCCGTCAGCCCTGTCCCTTACATTTCTTACCAGCCTTTCCCAATACCTTCCTATTAGGCGCAATTTTCGCACCCACCTCTTTGCAAACCTTCCGGCTGAAGCCTGCCAGGCTGTGATGTTTTGATACAAAATGTGAACAAAATGGTACACAAATTTGATGGTTGCATTTTGTCCTAGCCGATAACTTAAAAAGGTTGATCGCATTCATATGACAATATGAATACGTTTATTTTAAGAGCGGGTTACACGCTCTGTAAGCAATAAAAATAACCATATATAGGATGTCTAAGATGAAACAACCACGTAGGTTTGGACGTTTAAAAGCGACCTACCTTGCTATGTTGAGTTTAGGTTTGGCTCAGCCGGTGCTGGCACAAGGTGATGAGTTGGCTGGTAACACAAGTGCGCAGGCACTTACTTTTACACTCATTACTGGCGATAAAGTGTCAGCCGTAGTGAATAAGCAAGGTGAGCTTGGCGGTATTCGCATGCTGGGTAAAGACGGCAATGAAGTGATCACCAGCATTTTCAAGCGCGGCGGCAATACGTATGTAATGCCAAGCCAAGCACAAGAGTGGGTAGACTCGGGTGCGATAGATTTAGAACTATTTAACATTAATAAGCTGTACGCGTCTGGTTATGCGGATGAAGTCACCCACGAGTTGCCTGTTATCGTTGAATATCACGATGGCACTCTAGCGGGGGCGGCAACGCCTAAGCAGTTAGCGGGTACATCGCTAACGGGCGAAATAGAACTAATCGACAGTGCAGCCTTGAGCATTGACAAGAGCAAAGCGGCGGAAGTGTTTTCAGCACTTGTGGCCCAAGGCGATGTGGATGCTGTCTGGCTTGATGCGGCCGTGTTCGCCCATAAAGTGAGCGAATCAGAAACATTGACCCCTACGGTGCCTTTAACTGGCGCATATGGCGATGTTGCGCGTCATTATTCGGGTGCGGGTGTGACGGTTGCCGTACTCGATACGGGTTACGACATTGAGCATTCTGACCTTCAGGGGCGGGTCATCGCATCTCGAGACTTTACCTATTCGGCAAATGGTGTGGATGACACCAATGGTCATGGCACACACACAGCATCTACGGTTGCAGGCTCTGGCGCTGAATCGAATGGCAAGTGGGTAGGTGTAGCGCCAGGGGCGGACCTGGTAATTGGTAAAGTACTGGGCAACACAGGTGGTGGCTCTATGTACTCTATCCTCAGTGGTATGCAATGGGCGGTCATGTCGGAAAACGCGGATATCGTCAATATGTCATTGGGTGGCTCGGCTACCTCATGTGATGGTCCGCTTGTTGATATGGTTGAAGCACTGAGCGATCGCGCCTTATTCGTAATTTCTGCGGGTAATAGTTTTACTCGTGAAACAGTGGGTTCTCCGGGCTGTGCACCAAGCGCACTGACTGTCGGTGCGCTCGATCGCGATGGCAACACGGCTTCTTTCTCTTCGCGCGGCCCATCTCCGGATGGCCACTCAGCGAAACCTGATATTGCCTCACAAGGTGTGGCGGTAGTCGCCGCCGCTTCGGGTGGTCAAGGTGCGACGGCCTATCGAGCGCTTTCAGGCACCTCGATGTCAGCACCGCATGTAGCCGGCGGTGCGGCTATGGTGATGCAAGCACGTGCTGATTTATCGCCTAGAGATGTGAAAAAAGTACTCACATCATCGGTATTCACATCAGATGCGCACGTACTAGAGCAGGGTGCAGGTGCAATGGACATCAATCGTGCGATTAAGCAGGCGGTGATCGCACAGCCTAACCGTGAGTTGGGTTATTTCGGATATGGCCAGAATGATGCGTACACCGAAAGTAGCGTGACGTTTGAAAACACCACAAGTGAAGAAATTACATTCAAGCTTAATTTAGATCTGATCGGTGAAGATGGTAAAACGCAGCTTCCGGCAACGGTTGCTGGTCTGGGCGTTAAATCCGTCACAGTGCCAGCGAATGGCCAGGTTGATGTACCAGTGTGGATTGACCCATCAGTGGCAATGCGCGACGGTGCATACGGTGCTATCACAGGTAAAATAACGGGTACAGCTGTTGGCGGTGAAGACGAGCAAATCACGGTGCCAGTTTCTTTCTGGGTTGATCAGCCACAAGTGTCACTGACGGTTAATTTGACCGATCGCTGGGGCAACCGTGCGTCGTTTCCTTCGAAAGTGTATTTAATTAACGAAGAGGACGATTGGGGCAGCTTATTGCGTCTAAATGGCGGTAAAGCCGAGGTAAAGGTACCCACCGGCAACTATAGCATTATCGCCAACATCATGACCTTTGATAACGCAAACTCGAGCTCGGGTTTAGTTGAGTCTGCGGCACAGATGGCGATTTTGGATCGCAAGATTGAAAGCGCAACGGTATTAAACTTTGATGCCCGTAACGCGCAGCCTGTGACCTTCAAAGCGGAGCAGCCACTTGACCCTCAAGGTTACTCATTTGGCTTTACCTACGCGCTGGATGACAACAAACAAGCTAAGCTTGCGGCGATGGAGCTGGCGCCAGACTATGTAAACGACATGTACGCATGGTCACAAGGCCATGACGACCGTTTCCGCTCTTTCATTACCACACGTGCCGTGGCACCTGAAACCAAGGTAATGATGGAAAACGGCACCGAGTTTGATTACATCAAACAAGGTTTAGCGCTGTCGTTTCATGGTGAAGGTTCAGCGGAAGTAGTGCCAGTAGGTGATGCAGGCTACAGCACCGATTGGAGCCAATTCGACCTGGAAGGTAAAATAGCCCTTATTGCCAACCCTAACTACCTAACCAGTTATATGGTGGGTAACGCCATGAAGCACGGTGCAATGGGCGTTATTTTCTACCGCCCGGGTCGCGATGGTCGTTACAAAGGGAGTATCACGGGTACGCCAAAAGTGCCTGTGATTGGCATCAGTACTGCCGAGGGTGAACAGCTTGCAGCAGAAATTGCAGCAGGTCGTAACACCGTAAGCTGGTCGGGTATTGCTGCAGAGCGCTCACCCTATGCCTACTCTATCAACCACATTACGGACGGTCGCATCGACGCAGGGCAAATTGTGTTGCAAGAGCACAAGATGCGCAAAATCGAGAGTCAATATCACTCGCAAGGTGATGAGCGTCCGGCTTGGACTGACGTGATGGCGATGACCAACAGCACCGGCGAGTTCTACTCAACGGGTAGTTCACAGCTGATCATGTTGCCTGTTGAGCGTGATGAGTACTTCAGTGCGACTACTAAAAATGCGTGGACAAACATCGTCATGCCGAATTACCAAATGCGTAGCGCAGGGGCGTATTTTGATGGTGCACGTATTATGACGCCGGGTGAGGAAACAACGACTTGGCTTAAAGGCCCTCGTATGGGTAGCTTAGGTACCAGCGGTATTCCAATTATCAGCAGAGACACCAATGTCTTGTCTTTTAACATGGCTGCATTCGGTGACGCTGCGGGGCACGATGGTATTTTTGGCTATGATGGCCGTTCAGCCTATGGCTTAATGGTAAATGGTCAGAGTACATCGCCTTACCAGGGCACCTTGACACTTGAGCACGGCAGTAACCAAGTGAGCTTGTCAATGCGCTCTTACGCCCGCGGTGTAGGCGAGCGTTCCCCCGTGAATGACGCATTAGGGTCGCTTTATGAAGGTAAATATAGCTTCACCACTGACGACACAATACAAGGTATTCAGCCTATCCTGATGCCTGTTGTCGATGTGCCTGTAGACATCAACAATGCCATGCCTGCGGGAGAGCCGGCCCATATTAAGCTTTCCGCGATTTTGGATGGCGAAGGTGAGGTATCACTGGCGGACGTGAAACTGCAATATGGTTATGGCCAGGAGTGTGGTATGAGCGATATTCCAGCCTTTATATACTGCCCTGTGACGGCGAAATTCTCCCCTGAGAGCTGGGTAGATGCGGAGATCACACAGCTAGATGGCGAGTGGGTTGCGATTGTACCAAACGACGCTCCAGCGGGTGAATTTGTACACCTGCGTGTGGAAATGGCTAACTATGGCACCAGCACAGCAGAGCAATTAACAATGCGTGCTTACATGCTGAAGTAAGTGTTCTGTCTCAAGAAATAAAAGCCGCCCGCGTTTGGGCGGCTTTTTTAATGTTTATTACTCTTGGCAGCTGACGGCGAAATAGTCATTATTATCGCTTACCACCAGCCCTGGCAGTTGGTTGACTAGGTGCTGGTACATCTCGGGCTGCTCAAATCTGTGTTTCATCATCAGACGCAGGTGGTGGGGCTGTATCTCGGCGCCATTATCCCTCAGGTACTCTAAAAAGCGGCGGTAACTGATTGGCCTCTCGGTCTTTGACTCGGGCGGCAGATAGCGCTCTAAACGATAGTTTTTGAGCACAAAATACAGCGGGTCCAAGCGCTCCCCATTAGTTGCATCTAAGTAAGGCTCGAGCAATTTATATTGCGCAATGTGGCCTTTGGCGGCGACCGCGTTGGCTAGCTCAAAGGCCGTTTTCTGGGGGATATGGGAGAAGGTTTTTAACCACAGGGTCAGCTCTTTATTGCCGGCAAACTGCGCCATTACTTGGTCAGCCTCAATATCGGGTGCCAGCCCGACGTTACTGAGTTTGTTTACTATTTCCTGCTCTGTAAGCTTGTTGTCACGCACCGCGACCGAGGAGATAAACAGGCTCATTGCCGTTTTTTGTTGCTCGGACAGAGGCGGTAAATTGAGGTTATCCAGCTCCAGGCTGATCAGCTCGGCCAAAGGCTTTTTCTGCGTCAGGCTAACCAGCAAGGCCGCGGTGTCATTGATAAACAGCTTGATATCCGCATCATTATGGCGTTGGCAGTATTCATACTCGGGCGACTGGATCACCTTTTCAACAAAGGCTGATTCGGCAAAGGCTTGCCATTGCTCGACGGGTTTTTCCCTCTCCTTAAACCATTTATTGCGCGCCGAGCAGGCCTCTAATTGTGCCTGTTGCTGCTCGTCCAAGGCGGCGCCCGCATCGAATTTCAGTGGTGTGCTCCCGGCATCCCGTGGTAAATCGCTTAAAGGAGATATATCAATATTGATACCCAATTGGCTTAAGACGGCCGGGGTGCGATTTAGCCCTTGCTGCCCTCGGCTATGGTAATAGTAGTGTTTGCTACCTAGTTGCGTGCCCTCAATCAACCGGGACAGGGCATGAGCATCGGTAAATGTGCTGCCAAAGGCTTCAATATGCTCTAGTACCGCGTGCTGCATGTCACTGATAAACAGGGAGTCATTGCGAAAGGCCAGGGGGTATTGCTCGGTAAGCATGGCCGCCGCTTCGGTTTTTCCCATCATCAGCAAGGTGGTAAAAGAAAGCTTAAGGGGAGTGAGGTGTGGGTCGTTCACCAAGGCGCTATCCACGTCATAAACCATATCTTTGATTTTTTGTACCAGCTCATGGGCTGGCGCATTATTGACGATTAGCGCTTCAAAGTCTTTTTGCTCCAGGGTATGCCTATACAGATATTCTATGGGAAAGCTAGAAGGCAAGTATTGCTCTTGCTGCATTTGCATCGGCAGCTCGTCGAGACTCTCGACAAAAGACGCCATGGTCTGAGCTTGGGCTGTTTCAACCTCTGTTTGTGTATTGGCTGGGATATTTTTTTGAATATAACCCTTGAGCACTGGCCGCATCTTTAGAGTCGCCTGAAAGGAGGCGGTCCTGTTGTGCCAGTGGTCGAGGGCTCTTTCATCCATGCCGGCGGCCCACAGTGCCAGGCTAATATCGTCCAGGCTATGGCCCTGCTTTAAGGCGCGGGCGGCCAAGAGTTCCAGTTGCTGACGGTTCTGGTAATGGTGCTGATTAAACAGATCCTTTACGTTCTCACACAGCTCGCTATTAAGGGTTTGCTCGGGAAAGGGCTCGGGCTGGTAACGCTTTGTGGGTGTCTGTGCGGCGGTGGAGACGCTTTGTTGCTCTGGGCGTTGAGTGCCGGAGGGGGTCGCTCCCTCGGCAATGTGTGGCTGCTCCTGCGAGGGCATGAGCAAATAGATGCTAAGGCCGATTAAGGCCAGAGCCCCCAACATCAAAATCATTTTTCTCATTGCTTTCCTTGCTTATTCTTTGAGCATGACATTATAACGCCATTGTTAATCTAATTTGGTTGTAAAACAAGCTTATACCCTCTGTGTACAGAGTGTTGTCCAACAAAGATTACAGTTTAGGTGCGAGCGAAACTGAACGGGCTTTTGTTTCTGTTTATTATGGGTGAAAATGAACGCAGGATTAATTTAAAGAGATGTTGAGATGGCAAAATTGCTGCAAGTCGACTTTCAATATAATGGCCCGTATGGAAAGCAAATGGCGGATGCGCTGGTTGAACTGGCTAAGTCTATTAATGATGAACCGGGCATGATCTGGAAGATTTGGACCGAAAGTGAACTTGAGCAGCTAGGTGGCGGTATCTATCTGTTTACAGATGAAACCAGTGCCAGGAATTATTTGGCAATGCACTCAGCGCGCCTGAAGAAAATGGGGATTGATGAGGTGCGTGGCAAACTATTTGATGTCAACGAAGCGCTGACGCTTATCAATAAGGGACCACTCGTCCCAGCCTAACCGTCAGTTATTGGCAGCAATGTATATAAAAAAGCCCACTTTCGTGGGCTTTTTTGTGGTTACATCTTGCCCAGGGTGAGCATCATGGCGGTGTACATTTTCAGGTTGAGTGCCAGTTGCTCCTCGGTAATAAATTCATGCTCCGAGTGGCCGGTGTAAGGCTTGCCCGGCATGGATGGACCGAAGGAAACGGCATTATCGAACAGCTTGGCATTGGTGCCGCCGCCGATGGAGACAAAAGAGGCATCCTGATCCCCTGTGTAGTGCTTGAAAATATCCAGCAGCGCCTGGGCGTGCGGGGCATTATCTAGCAACATGGGGGTGCCAAGTTCTACTTCTACATTACTTAAGGTTACCTGATGTTGCTGCTGCCAGGTTTTAAGAGCGCTGTCGATCTGCTGTGCCAGCAAGTCGGCATCTTTACCCATGGGGCGGCGCAGATTCACCGATAAGGTGATGTCGTTATTTTGCGCATCGCGACTTAGCAGCGTAGCGGCCACCGTCAGCGGACCCATAAAGTCATGCTCGTAGGCGATATCACCAAACTGCTTGCCATATAAACCTAGGCCAATGAGTTCATTAATAAACATCAGTGCCTGGCCATCGCTGTTGGTGGCTAGGGCGACACCATCAAAGATGGCCCCCAGGTGGGCAATGGCGTTAACGCCCGCTTCCGGCTCGGATGAATGGGCCGAAGAGCCCTTTACACGAATATGCAGGCCATCTTCTTGCTCGACCATGGACACCTTAACCCCTTGTAAGGCGCTGATATTGCGCTGTAGCTGGGTTTTGGTCTGGCGTCGGCGTTATGCAGGATCACGCTCGCATCTTCGGGAATTTGACTGACAAAGGCACCGCCTTTAAGGTGAGAGGCATACAGGCCCTCGCTTGGGTTGGTGCCGCTAAAGGTTGGGGCAATCAGGCTCCAGCCTTTTTCTGCCACTACCACGGGGTAGCTGGCGTCTATGGTGACCGCATACTTGGGCTGATTATAGGTTTTCATAAACTCTTTAATAGGACCCCAATCCGATTCCTCGGCCAGGTAAACCATCAGCTCGATGCGGTTATCAAGCTCTATGCCCTTGTCTTTTATCGCTTTCATGGCATATAAGGCGGTGGCGATGGCGCCCTTATCGTCTTCACTGCCACGGGCGATCAGCTTGCCCGGCTCTGTGGTTTTATCTAGCTCAAACGGGCTTTTGGTCCATTTACTGGCATCCGCCGGTTGCACGTCGCCATGGGTGACTATGGTGACTTTTTCGCTTTGTTCACCCATGCCAATCAGTACCGTATAGCCGAAATCCTGATAGTCGAAACCAAACTGATCCGCCTTCATCTTTAAGTAGTTTTTAAAGCCGATAAAGGCTGGGTTATCCGGCGCTTTTAGATCCTGGGTATTAACCGTGGGGAAAGAGACCAGGTTTGCCAAGGTATGAATTTGTGCTTCCTGGTACTGGTCTAGGGCGTAGTGCGCCACTGCATCTTTGTCACTGCCAACCGTGGCCGCCAGAGATGCCGTACTGAGTAACGCCAGGGCCGAAGCCAAAATAGAGATTTTCACTGTTATTCCTTGATGTTGATGTGCGTTAACGACTTGGATTGTAACGCCAGCTTAAGCTTTGAGGCCAGTTTTTGCTGTGTATGCCGACACATATATTTACTCAAGATACAGGGTTAAACGCCTAATTCCCCATTATTGAGAAAACAAAAACAAATGTTGAAATGATAGTAGTTATCATTTACATTGTCGGCATTATATTTCCCCCCAGCCATTTAGCTAGTAAGGACAAGGTCATGAAGTTCAAGCTGTCGAAGCTGTGTTTCGCAATTCTCGCAGGTCCACTTATCACTAACAACGCGCTTGCCGAGCAAGGCTCCAAGGAGTCGGCCGAACCGGTGGAAACCATAGTGGTTACCGCCTCGCGTATTGAAAGGCCGCTAAGCCAGATCCCTAATACCATTACCGTTATTGATGAATCTGAGCTGCAGCAACAGTTGTCGCTACAGCATGATATTTCCACCGTGCTGGGAAATCTGATCCCGAGTTTTTCGCCAAGTCGCCAGAAGATGACCAGTGCCGGTGAGAGCCTGCGCGGCCGTAAACCCTTGTACTTGATTGACGGTGTGCCGCAATCGAACCCGCTGCGCAGCGGCGGCCGTGACGGCCATACCATAGACCCTTTTTTCCTTGAGCGCGTTGAGGTGCTGCACGGTGCCAATGCCATTCATGGTCTGGGCGCCGCCGGCGGGATCATTAACCTGATCACCAAAAAGCCTACCGGTGGCTTGGAGCAACAGCTGCGCTTTGATACCACAGTGCAAAGCGACAAGCTGTCCGAGGGCAGTGTGGGTGTTAACTACAGCCTGTCTAATCGCTGGGATAATGCCGATGTGCTGGCCGGTGTAAGCTGGCGTACCAGCGGCATGTCGTATGATGCCGATGGCAAGCTGATCGGGGTGGATAATACCCAGGGCGATACCATGGACGCCGATACCTTTGATGGTTTTTTAAAGGCCGGTTATGAATGGGACGACTCGCGCTTAGAGCTGATGTTTAACCGCTATCAAATCGAAGGCAAGAATGACTGGATTTCTGTGCCCGGCGATGTCGATGCGGATATTCCCAGCAGCGCCGAAAAAGGCACAATCAATGGCGATGCGGCTCAAAACAAGGTGACCACCATGAGCCTGAACTATTCCAAGCAGGACTTCTTCTCTCAGCGTTTATCGGTGCAGTTATTCCGCCAGGATTTTGCCGCCACCTATGGCGCCGAAGCCACTCCTTTAGCGACCTTCCAGGACCCGGCGTATGGCCCGGATCTGATCGATCAGTCGCAGAATAACTCTGAAAAAACCGGCATGAAGATCACCTTGGTTAAAGAAAACTTTGTTTTTGAACCGCTAAGCCTGGTTTATGGTTTGGATTTACTCGAAGACGAAACCTGGCAGGCGCTTATTCAAACCGGCCGAGCCTGGGTGCCGCCGACTATATACCGCAACTATGCGCCCTATGCACAGTTGGAATATGCCGGTGATTCGCCGTTGAGTGTCAGCGCCGGTATCCGCTACGAAAAGTCAAAACTGGAAGTGGATGACTTTACCACCTTGGCCTCTTACGGCAGTCAATTTGTTGCCGGCGGTAAGCCGGAGTTTTCACAAACCTTGTATAACCTGGGCGCCACCTATCGTTTAACCGGCGACTGGCGCACCTTTGCCAATTACTCGGAAGCCTTTTCAATGCCGGACGTCGGTCGTGTGCTGCGTGGCATCAATGTCCCGGGGCAAAGCGTGGAAACCTTCCTCGACCTTAAGCCCATTCTGACGGAAAACACCGAAATCGGCCTGGAATACGGTGGCGACCTGGTACAGGCGCAACTGGCTTATTACACCTCAGACTCGGATTTTGGTCAGCGCTTACAGCGCGGTGACGATGGCATTTATACCGTTAAGCGCGAGAAAACCGAGGTTGATGGCATCGAGTTTCGTATTAACTATCTGGCCACGGCAGTAGATAAACTGGGGCTGCGTTTTGCCAGCTCCGACGGTCGTTATGACTCGAACCAGGATGGGCGTGTCGACAGTGATTTAGGCGGCACTAATATCGCTCCGAATCGCGTTAACGCCAGTTGGGACAGGGATTGGACGGACACCCTAAGCACGCGTTTACAGGTTAATCATCTGTTTGACCGCGATGTAGACAATGCTCAAGGTGAGGTGGTCAACGAATTCGACGGCTATACCACGGTGGACCTCAGTGCCAATGTAGAGGCGTTTTCCGGGGTGGTGACCTTGGGTATTCAAAACCTGACCAACACCGACTATTACACCTATTACTCGCAATCGAGCCCGAACGACAAGCGTAACTTTAAGGGCATAGGACGTACCTTCTCGGCGTCTTATCAGATTAACTTCTAGGCTTCGCGTTTTGCCTTTGTAGGTCGGTGCTTTGCGCCGACATCGGAACGGCATCGCACCTTTTGTCGGGATAAAATCCCGACCTACAAGGCAAAGGCCGAACGACAACGAAATACATCTGCTATTTTACCTGCTCAAGTCGTATCCAGAGTGAGTGAGATTGCTTTATAATAACGCCGCTATGGTTAAATTCTTTGTCGTTAAATATCTGGCCTTTTTACTCGGTTGTACGCTGTGCTTTGTTTTGCATGCGCAATTTGCCGTGCCCGTGGTGCTGGCAGCCAGTATTACCGGCTTATTGGGCAGCTTTGTTCCCTCAACTCAGGCCTTTGGCATGCATCCAAGAGCGGCTATTTATGCCGGTAGCTTTGCCGGTATGTGCTCGGCTGAGCTGATAGGTGATTACTGGCAACTGACCTTGCTGGCCTTAATTGGGACTTCTTTATATGCCTTGACCATGAACCTGTTTACTGGTTTCGGCGGCAAGCTCGGTGGTGTGGCTTTTGTCAGCGTGGCACTGTTTATGCTCACCCGAGGAGTCTTATGATCACTCTGATCTTCATTATATTGGCACTGCTTGGCGCCCTCAGCACCTATTTGCTGGCGCAGCATAAACGTTTTGATGCCATTCGTGCCTCGGCGCTGTCGGCCATTTTCGCCTATGGCCTGTTGTGGTTATTTAGCGATAATCCGGATCTCTACGCCCTGGTCTTTTTTGGTGGCACCTTTATCGGTATGAGCGCTCCCCATCGCTTTGGTTTTTATACTTTGACCAGCTCGGCCATTATTTTCGCTCCCCTCTTTCAATACCTGGTGCCTAAACTAAACGGCTATGGCGGCGCCTTGGGGCTCAGTGCCTTTATGGCCATTTGTGTTTGCCATGTCGCTATTTTACTGGGCGCTCCGCGGAGCATAAAAAAGCCGCCGGGTTTATTCGGCGGCTGAGCAATTCTCAGAACAAGGGTCGAGTAGCAAGACCCTAGTAGTCAAATTTATGCTGGCTAAAGAGGCTCTGCACTCTTTGCCACATGGGCCCGGGGCGGCCTTGATCTATCTGTTTGCCATCGACCTTAAGCACGGGCCCCACTTCCTTGGTGGCCGAGGTGATCCACACTTCATCGGCATCGAGTAGTTCGTCCTTGGTGATCACTCGTTCTTCAATGCGCAGCTCGCTGTGCGTGTGCACGATTTGTAGAATCAACCAGCGGGTGATCCCTGGCAGTATTTGCGTGTCCAGCGGTGGCGTAGCGATCACACCATCTTTGACGATAAAGACATTGCTGGAACTGGCTTCGGTGATCTCACCCAAGGCATTAAATAAAATGGTTTCCTTATTACCTACACGGGCGCCGCTTTGGTAATGCATTACGTTGCCAAGCAGGGCGGTGGACTTGATGTTACAACGCTGCCAGCGTCTGTCTTGCTCTAAAGAGACTTCATAGCTGCTGGCTTTGTCGGCATCGCAGCTGGGCTCGCCGGGCAGGGTAAAGCAAAATGCAAATACCGTGGGGGCAACGCCGCTGGGGTAGGCGTGATTGCGCTTGCTGTCTGTGCCGCGGCTAACGTGCAGATAAATGCCCTGGTTGGGACCTGGATTGGTGCTTAGCAGGGTCTCGCAGATCTCGCGCCATTGCTCGATGCCGTAATCAAGGGCGATTTCGATGGCAGCCAGGCCCTGTTGCATGCGCTCGATATGGGCATTAAAGCCAAGCATTTTGCCATGGTAGGCGGGGATCACTTCATAGATGCCATCGCCAAACAGAAAGCCGCGATCCATGGGCGAAATCTTCGCTTCCTCGGGGGCCATATAGTCGCCGTTTAAATACACCTGGCTCATTGTGTTTCCTCATTCAGTGGGCAAAAAGCCCGTTAACCGTCTTAATTCTGTGATCACTGCCTGGGCATGGGTGGCATCCAGACTGTCTTCGGTGGCTTCGTTGCGTTTGGTGACACCATCAACGCTGCCGTGTTTGCTTAAATACGCCAACCAGTGCGGCGGGTCAATAACTGCGAGCATATCTTCTTGCTGCCACAGGGCAAAAAAGGCGATCAGCCCATAGGCACCCCAGTTGGAGACATCGGCCACTATCAATTCATCGCAGCTGGTTATGCTGGGAATAATGTCCAGCTGGCTCAGTGCCGAGGCGACCTTGCCCATGCCTATTTCATTACCGCCATCGCCAATAGCTATGCTGGTGCAGGGCGCGGTTTCAATAAAGGGATCGAAACTGGCACAGCCATGGCTGATATCCTCGCCACGCATATTGCAATAGCCGCCTTGCTGATTAAGCCCTGGGCGCTCTATGGCGAGCACACAGCCGACCTGCTCAGTAGCGAAGTACTGCTGTGCCAGATTTTTTGCCTGGGGCAGATCGTTTAAGGGCAGTTGAAAACAATTAAAATCTTCACTTAGCTTGCTGTAAAGGGGGTTGCCACAGACCAACACAGGTTCTTTGCCAAGCGCCTTGAGAGCCAAATATAGGGCAATGGCGCCGACTGGCCCATCGGTTTCAAAGGTGCCGGCAACCCAAAAGCCGGTGCCGATCAGAATTTTTCCTTCGGCCTGATACAGGGCTTTTGCGCTGCGCTGCACATAGCCCGGCTGCAGGGCCGGTTGTATTTGTGCCATACCGCGCAGGTTGCGCGCCACCAAGAGGTCTTCGATGTGGCGACTGAGTTGCAGCTCTTTGTTTAACGGGCACATAGGGCGCGGATCTCGATAATGGCGTTGACCGCTTCCAGGTTGTCGCCGTGAACACACAGGGTGTCGGCTTTTAAAGGCAGGGTTTGACCGCCATGGGTTTGCACCGTCCCCTCACTGACCAGTTGCTGCACCTGCTCTAACATCTCGGTTTTGGTTAATACACTGCCGGCCTGGTTGCGCGGCGTCAGGGTACCGACGTCGGTATAACGACGATCGGCAAAGGCTTCCAACAACAGGCTGACGTCTTGCTTGGCCGCCAGTTCGCTGAAATTTTCGGTGTTGTTGCCCGCTAAAATCATTAACTTAAGGCTTGGGTCATATTGAGCCACGGCTTGCAGCACGCTGACAAACACCGACTCATTGGCCATCATATCGTTATACAGGGCGCCATGGGGTTTAACATATTCCACTTGCAGCCCTTGTACCTTGGCCATGCCAGTCAAGGCGGCAATTTGATAATGAAGATCGGCGATCAGTTCGGTGGGGCTCAGTGCCATGGAGCGGCGGCCAAAGCCTTGGCGATCCGGATAACTGGGGTGAGCGCCAATACGCACGCCATATTGTTTTGCCAACGCCAGGGTGCGTTGCATTACCAAAGGGTCACCGCCATGAAAGCCACAGGCGATATTGGCCAAGTCGATATGGGCCATGGCCAGTTCATCCTCGCCCATGGTCCAGCTGCCAAAGCTCTCGCCTAAATCACAGTTCAGTAACATGCTGCCTCCTAAAACGTCGCCAACGAGGTATTTTTGATGTCGAGCACCAGCATATGTCCTGGGCTATGGGTAATGCAAAAGTCCGGGCGGGCATTGCTAATGGCCACTTGTGGGGTGACACCACAGGCCCAAAATACCGGTACTTCTCCCGTCTTAATGCTGACCGCTTCGCCAAAGTCGGGGCGATTAATGTCCTTGATGCCTATGGCTGCCGGATCGCCAAAATGCACCGGCGCACCGTGCACACTGGGATAGCGACTGCAAATTTGGATGGCGCGAATGGCATCCTTGGGTTTCATCGGGCGCATGCTTACCACCTGATTGCCGACAAAGGGGCCGGCGCCGTTGCAGGCTTGATTGGTGATATACATGGGCACATTTTTATGTTCGCTGATATTGCGGATTTCTATGCCATCGGCCAGCAGCGCCTCTTCAAAGGAAAAGGAGCAGCCGATTAAGAAGCTCACTAGATCATCGCGCCAGATATCAATAATTTGAGTCGGTTCATCTATCAACTGGCCATGTTCGAACACCCGATATTTTGGCAGATCGGTGCGAATATCCAGGTCTTTAGCCAGAGTAGGGTGGCCCAGGGCGCCTGCTTCGGTTTGTCCCAGCAAGGGGCAGGCTTTGGGGTTGGCCTGACAAAAGCGTAAGAAATCGTAGGCGTATTTTTGCGGCAGAATAACCAGGTTTGCCTGGACAAATCCCGGCGCAAAACCCGATGTATGACCTGTGTAATCACCACCACGGATCAGCTTGCGGATATCCGCAGGGGTGTTTAGCGAGGCATTGGTATCCATTTTTATACGCCTTATCTGTAAATTAACAGCCTAGATTATTGTTTAATAGTAACAGGTAATTGTCCGCTTGGGATTTGTTGTCCAAGCAACACCTTGGCCAGGGCGTTAAAGGCTGGACCTTGCACCGTTTCGCCGTCATCCACGTCTATGTTATAAGCGTAGGTGGCCAGTATGGCATCGGCATAAGAGCCAAAGCGGGCAATATCATAGGGCGCGCGCAGGCTCACAAAAACCGTGGGCTTTTGTGTGTTTTTAGCCTGCTTTAATAAGCGCTCCAGGGCGTCTGGTTGCTGCGCCTGACTCAGGGCAAATGCGGCAATGGCATCGCTGTCGTCCATACCGCCAATTTCCACCGCGCTTTGCGCTGGGCTGGCATTTCCGGCGATGACAAGATCAACCTCTGCTATCAGCGCCTGCGTCTTAACGGGATCATGGCCTTGCAGGCTCAAGCAGTGGAATTGGGTGTCTTTCAAATTTGCTTGCAGCGCTTGCTCCAGGGCCATGCACTTGCGGGTGTCGGGCATAATGATGGCCACGCTTTTGGCGTTTTTAAGCATGCTTGCAGTGTTCTTGCCATTCTTTATATCCGTGATGGCGGCACTGGCAAGCTCAGCCTCTAAAGCACGGTGCTTAGGGTTACCTAGCACTTGCTTGGCGACGGCCTGCTGTTTACTTAGCTTTTTGTGGTGCTTGGGTAGTAACTGATAGCTGGCCTTAAGCGCCATAATCCGGGATGCGGATTGCTTAAATTCTGTGGCATCCAGCTCGCCTGATTGCACCGCTTTTTCTAGGGCATCAATGAGCGCGTTGAGCTTGGCGATATCGTCTTGGTTACGCACGGCTATGGGCATCAGGGCAATATCCACCCCGGCCTTAAAGGTGTTGATCACCGCATCTTCGGCGCTAAAAAAGTGGCTGATCCCGGCCATATCCAGCGCATCCGTGATGGTGACGCCGCTATACCCGAGCTCATCGCGCAGCAAGTCGGTCATAATGGCGCGGGACATGGTCGCCGGTTTGATCATGGTATCGCCGTCCTTGCTGACAAAGGTGCTGTTGTCGAGCGCCGGATATTGAATATGGGCGGTCATGATCATGCCTGGAGCATGTCCGGCATCGATAATCTGTTTAAAAGGAGCTATATCCTGGGCCATCACCTGCGCCTTATCATGGGCCACCCGTGGCAAGCCGGTGTGGCTGTCGACATTGGTGTCGCCATGGCCGGGAAAGTGCTTTAACGCAGCTATCACCTGGTGCTGCTGGTAGGCATCGACCTGAGCGCCGCCAAGCTCGGCCACAAGCTGAGGGTCTTCACCAAAGGAGCGAACATTGATCACCGGATTATCCGGGTTCATATTCACATCGACCGTGGGCGCATAATTGAGGTTAATGCCCAAGGCGTTCAGCTCAGTGGCAATCACTTCGGCACTGCGGCGGGCAAAGTCGGTGCCATGGCGCGCATAGGTAGCGCCGATAGACATATTGCCGGTCATGGCGGTGCCTAGTTCCCGGGGAATACGGGCAACCCGGCCACCTTCCTGATCGATACTGATAAAGAGCGGGGCGCCAAGCTCACTTTGCTGTGCCGCTCTTTGCAATTGCTGGGTGAGTTCGACCATTTGTGCGCTGTTTTCAAGGTTTTCCGCAAACAGGATCACACCGCCGATTTGCTGCTGCGTCAGCAGCTCTGCCAAAGGCGCTGGTAAGGTGGTCATAGGCGCACGGCAGCGGGCGCTGCTAATATCCTTATCCTCGCAGTAGTAGCGAAAATCCAGCATGAGTTTTTGGCCGATTTGCTGTTTTAGCGTAAGCGCCGGGGCGGCTAGGCTAGATGCACTCATAAATACACATCCTAAAGTGGCGAATTTGGCTAGTCTGTTGGCTTGCAGGCGAAGCGTCAAGGCACTGACTAGGCGGCGGAAAATCATGGCGAGCTCCCTTGGAATAAAGTATTCAAGATTCTATAGTTATTAATACCATGAGCACAAGCGCTTTAGGCGCGACTAATACACAGCATGGCCATCTATTCTTTATATATCAGTACTGATCTATGAATACGAGTTTAATAATATTTTATTCCCAGCTATGCTAGGGCAACCATGTTATAGCTAGTGCCTCATTATGTCAGAGTCCCCTAAGGCTATGGAAGCCTTCATTGATGCCATGACCACAGTCCTCGGCCGCGAGCAAGTGATCACAGATTATGCCTTGCGTTATGCCCTGGGCACGGATGCCAGCTTTTATCGCTTAACGCCTCAATGTGTGGTGCTGGTCAAAAGCGCCGAGCAGGTACAAAAGGTGTTGTTAAGCGCCGGCGAATATAAATTACCTGTCACCTTTAGAGCCGCCGGCACCAGTCTTTCCGGTCAGGCCATTAGCGATAGCATACTGGTACTGCTCAGTGATGATTGGCAAGATTATAAGGTGGGCGAGGATGGCAGTTGGATCAGCCTATCGCCTTCTTTGGTCGGCGCCCGAGTGAACCGCATTCTGGCTCCTTATGGGCGCAAAATCGGCCCGGATCCGGCCTCTATCAATAGCTGTAAAATCGGTGGTATCGCTGCCAATAATGCCTCTGGCATGTGCTGCGGGGTGAAACACAACAGTTACCACACCTTAAAGGACATGGCGATTATCCTTGCCGATGGCACCTGCCTCGATACCGCGGATGAGCAATCCAAGGCGGCGTTTCGGCAAAGTCATGCAGAGCTGCTGAACTCCCTTGAACAGTTGGCGCAGCAAGTGCGTGATAACCAGGGGTTAAGTGAGCGCATCGCTCATAAATATCGCTTAAAAAATACCACTGGCTATGGCCTTAATGCTCTGGTGGATCACATTGACGGCATAGAGATCATTAAACACCTGATGATAGGCTCTGAGGGCACTTTAGGCTTTATCGCCAACATTACTTACAACACGGTTATTGAGCCTGCCTTTAAACGCACCGGATTATTTACCTTTGCCGATGTCGACAGCGCCTGTGCCCTTATTGAGCAACTAAACGCCTTGCCCATAGCCGCAGTGGAAATGCTGGATAAAAGGGCGCTTTTATCGGTGCAGGGGCATGCGGTGATGCCGCAAAATGTCGCCGACTTCCCCCCCGAGGCCACGGCCTTGCTGATCGAAATTAGCGAAGAAAATCAGCAGGCACTCGATGGGCTGACGAGCTCGGTCAATACCATTTTGGCGCAATATCAAGAGCAGCTGGTGCATCAGTATCCCTTGAGCGACGATGCCGAGCTGGCACAGGCGCTTTGGAATGTGCGCAAGGGCACCTTTCCGGCGGTGGGAGCGGTGCGTAAAACCGGCACTACTGTGATCATTGAAGATGTGGCCTTTGCCTTGGCGGACTTAAGCCGGGGCATTAAGGCGCTGCATCACTTGTTTGATAAGCATGGCTACACGGAGGCCATTATTTTCGGTCATGCCCTGGCCGGGAATCTGCATTTTGTCTTTACTCAGGCCTTCGATAGCCCAGAGCAGGTTGAGCGTTACGAGGCATTTATGGCCGATGTGGCGCACTTGGTGGCGGTGGAACTCAAGGGCTCTTTAAAGGCGGAGCATGGCACCGGACGTAATATGGCACCCTTTGTGGCGCTCGAATGGGGCGATGAGGGCTATGCTGTTATGCAGCAAATTAAGCAGTTATTTGACGCTCAAGGGATTTTAAATCCCGGGGTGATCATCAACGCCGACCCCCGCGCTCATGTGCAGCATGTTAAAGCCATGCCCGCCAGTGATGCGCACATAGATAAATGTATCGAATGTGGTTTTTGTGAGCCTGTGTGCCCCTCCAAGGAATACACCCTTACGCCGCGCCAGCGCATCAGCCTAAAACGCCATGAGCAACAATTGCTTAATCACGAGTTCAAAGACAAGGACGCCTATCGACGTCTGGCCGCTGTGCAACAGGGTTATCAACTTCTGGCCATAGACAGCTGTGCCGCCACCGGCTTATGCGCCACTCGCTGTCCAGTTGGCATTGATACCGGAGCCTATATCAAGTCGCTGCGCGCCAAGCAGATGGCTAACAAAACTGTGATCACTAAAATCGCTACCTGGAGTGCAAATCACTTTGCCATGACCAGCGCTCTGGCACGAGTGGGTGTACGCGGCGCTCATTTAAGCGCCAAACTGCTGGGGGCGCAGCGTCTTGAGCGTTTTAGTGCCCAATTGCAGCAGCGTTTTGGTACGCCGCTCTACTTTAGTGCCTGGCCCAAGGCGCAGCATGGCGAGCAGACTAGCGGCCAGGTTATCGACGGCGATAAGGTGGTGTATGTGCCCAGTTGCGGCAACCGTATTTTTGCCAATGCCACCGAGCAAAGTGTGCAGCAGACGCTGCAAAGCCTGTGCGACAAGGCAGGGCTGACCCTGGTAATACCCGAAGAGATAGCCGAGTTATGCTGTGGCATGCCTTGGCAAAGCAAGGGATTGGCTGAGGTGGCCACACAAAAACAGCAGCAATTACAGGAAATCATCACGCAATTGAGCGAGCACGGGCGCTGGCCCGTGGTTATGGACGCCAGTCCCTGTGCCCTGCAAAGCCAACCCCAAGAAAAGCAAAGCCAGCAAGAAGAAAGCAGCCCAATTCGGGTGCTGGATAGCCTGGGTTTTGCCAGCGAATATTTATTGCCTCGCTTGGTAATTGAAACCAGCGACCAGCCTTTGTGGCTGCATATTACCTGTAGTTCGCAGCATTTGGATGCTGGTAGCGCCATGCTGAACGTGGCCAGGGCGCTTAGTTCCAAGGTCAGCACTACGGAGGTGAGTTGTTGTGGGTTTGCCGGTGATAAGGGCTTTACTCACCCCCAGCTAAATGAGCATGCACTACGCCATGTTAGCGCCAGCAAACCCCAAGGTTGTACTGTGGGCTACTCTAACAGCCGTACCTGTGAGATTGGTCTAACAAGGCACAGTGGAGTGACCTTCTCTTCCCTGCTGGCTTTGTTGGATGAGCGAGCGGCGGCACTCGCTAGCTAGACGAGGGAGCGAGCCTTAAGCAGTAATTGGTGGGCTTTGAGCTCGGCAAGAACCTTGGCCCTGGCATCGATACAGGCAAGCAGGGACACGGCGGCCTCGGCCAGCAATAAAATGTCGTCTAGTAAACCTAGGCTTGGGTATGTATCGGTGATCAGGTCGTAAGGAAAAGCCACATAGGCCAGAGTTGCGCATAAAGCGAGGCGGTGTAACGGGGTGCAGGTATCGCCACTGATGGCGTAGTACAGCAGTAAAATACGCGCTAGTACTGCGTGGGCCAAATTAAAGAGCCAGCTTGCTGCTGCCTGTACGCCATGTGCCCTTGACGCTTGAGCGCGTTCAGGTGTAACGGTTCTCTTGTTCATTTTTCCCCTCCTGCTGAAACAAAGTTAGCTCGGGTGGGGACAAAATAATATTACAGCCAGTTACGCCATCGCTCTAGCGCCAGGCGTGGTCGAGTTAAAGGGCACAACAGTAAAGGAAATGTCTAACCAAGTTGATTCCTAACTATCCAAGCGCAAATACAGGTCTTGGTATTTGAGCCATCTCGATAAGTTGGCTTGATGAAAAGCTGGGCTAGATTTCGATTTGTCGCGGCCAGCTGATGCGAATATGGGCGCCACCGGTTTCGGGATGTTTGCCCAAAGTCATCTGTCCCCCATGCCATAAACAGATGCGCTCGACTATATAAAGCCCCAGGCCGTAACCACTGGCCACCGCGCTGTCTTTGGAAGATGAAAAGGGCGCTAACAAGGACACGGCGTCGTTGGGCAGGCCCGGACCGTCGTCGTAAACCTCAATTACTTGCATCTGCTCCTGTTGTTGAAGCCTTAAGATCACTTGATGTTGAGCATACTTAACGCCGTTAAAAAGCAGGTTCTGCACTAGGATGGCAAAGCTATTTGGTTCGCAATAGAGCTTGTCCAAGGCCACCTTAGTCTCGATATTGACATCGGTAAAGAGCTGATTCTTTTTCGCTTCTTGATTAATAAACTCTTTTGCATCAAGTGCCTGCAGTTGCAGGGGTTGAGTTAGGTATTCGACCCGGGCAAAGTCCAGGTACTGGCACAGGCGGTTTTCTATCTCGTCGATATTACGTGCCATGGTGCGCTGAATTTCTTCATCGAGTTCGCTGTGCAGGGAGAGAATAAAGCGCATGCGCGACAGCGGCGTGCGAATTTCATGGGAAATGATCCGTGATAAGTCTTCGTGCAGTTGAATAAACTTACTGATGCGCTCGGCCATATCGCTCAGGGTTTGCGCCAAGGGGTAGACGGTTGAACTGGGCTTTACCTTGGCGCTAAAGGCTTTCTTTTCTCTGGCGAAGCGTCGAGAGGCGCGTTTTAGTTCAGCCAAATCTTTGAATACTGGCCAGATAAAAGACATCACAAGAAGCGCAATGGCACTATAGACTAACAAAAAATAGATGCTGTGCTCATCCGGTGGCGGCGCCACGGTAATGGGGCCGATGCGATACACAGTATCGGCCTTATCGCCGCTGCCAAGAACATAAACGAAGTTGCCTTCGCTTTGGATCACGGTCAGCATTTTCTGCTCGTTAAGTTGTTGTGCCAAGGCCGGTGGTAAGGCCAGATCCCGGCGCGCTAAACTAACCAGGTTGTCGCCCTTGTTATCAATGAGCGCTGGCCACTGGCTTACCGGCAGGGCAATGCTGGGGGATTGTTCAAATACATAGTTTTGGTAGATCTGCCCAAAGGCGATCAGCGCTGCGATAACACTAACAATGATAAATACGTAGAGACGAAAAAACTGCTTACGCATCTTGCTCGGTCGGTACTTGCAGCAGGTAGCCTTCGCCACGAATAGAAATAATGTCCAGCCCTTCAATGCCATGATCGCGAATTTTGCGGCGCAAACGGCTCACTTTAAGATCGGCGGCGCGATCCAGGCCATCGTACTCACGGCCGATGATTTCCTTGAACAAGGTCTCCCTCGATAAGGGGGTGGGATAGTGCTGGATAAAAAGACTAAACAGCCGCACTTCATCGTCATTGAGATTGAGCTGTTGCTCTTTACAGTGTAAAAGTCGGTGCGTGGTATCGAGTTTTAATTGCCCTATGGCCTTGGTGGCCTCACCTTTGCCGCTTAAGCGCAGGCTATTATTGATGCGCGCCAGTAGCAGCTCGGGGCGAATAGGTTTAATCAAATAATCATTGGCACCCAGATTAAGCCCTTTTATTTGCGAGCGATCCGAATCGAGGGCCGTTAAAAATAAAACCGGGCAACTAAAGTGCTTTTTTAACTGGGGAAAGAGTTCAAAACCATTGCCATCCGGGAGCATGACGTCGCAGAGAATGATATCCGGCTGCAGTTGGTCGAAGTGAGCCTTAAAGGCGGCGATACTATTTACTATGTTTACATCAAGTCCATTTTTGCTTAAGTAACGACTAATTAGACTGGCTAACTCCTTGTCGTCTTCTATAAGTAGAACCTGGTGCGTCAATGTTAAATACCCCAACCAAAACGTCTTCTTACGCGATAGTTTTTTGAGGCGAGTTTCCCCACCTCTAATTTTTGTTCTGCCAGTACCATTCCGGATTGATCGGTCAGGGTGATGGTGGTGTTGGTTTCAAGTGTCACCTGATAGGTCACCGACACCCGGTTGCCGTTAAAACACTCATATTGCCGCTTTGGCAGAGCAATACTGATGCACAGTTGCTCTGCTGCTGCCGATACCGCATTGACATGAATTTCCATTGTGCAGCTAGTGGCTTGTAGCTCGCCAATGCAGGTGTGTGGAGACACCTTAAGGGTACCCTCCACAGCAGATTGCATGGATGCCGGCAGCATTGATAAGGCAACAAAGTAATTAACTAGCATGAGATGTTAGTACTGCTAAAACTCAAAAGTAATCCCGGTAAAGCCAGTCATATACTGGTCTCGATCAAACATAGGTGTATCACTTAAATCGTTGTCAATCCACGTATTTGAGATATTTAGCATAGCACTTAATTGCTCGCTAAGGCGGTATTTGTACTCAAATTTAAGGTGATAATTTAGCGCACTATTCAAATCATATCTGGGGATGCGCGACAATGCCTCGCCCGGATGGATGCGATAGTAATACTCGATGAGTTCGGTGCTTTTATGGGTCACTCCGGCCTCCATGACAAACTGGCCGCCAAGCAAGTCTTGACTGTAATAGGCTATAAACTTGTTTTCCAAGCCATTATGCACACCGCTGATATCATGCAGGGTACTAAGTTCAAGGCCCCAGTTTTTTGCACTGTAGCCGAGCGCCAGACCGCCTTCGTAGGCCAGGCTGCGCTCTATGGGAGTGAGTTCGATAGGTGTGGCGTTGGGTCTTCCCGGGCGCGGCGAATTGCGCACCGCCGAGGTGGCAAAGAGCTTATCTATGCCGTCAAGCTCGAAGAAAAAACCGTCTTCGTTAAATGAGCCAATAATATCGACGTACCAAGATTTATCCTGGTGCAAACTGTAGCCCAGAGCAAAATCGTCGAAGTACCATTTCTCACCATAATAAGCCAGGTGCGGCAGAAGAACAGAAGTGACGTGTTCCGCCCCTTGAATTGGGTTTTCGATGCCACCGTATCCAACGGCGACAGACGCCTCTAATGTACCTACCTCAATATATTGTGCCGACTCGCTGGGCGCATCCTGGCTCAGTACCGAGGCGGAAAATAATGTACACGCAAGGGCGATATGTTTATTCATGTTTCAGTTGTATTCCTTCTCTGCGTTAACTGAATCTTAATTATTTGTCGATATTACGCAAGCCACGTTAGCGCAGTGTAGGGGGTTTGGCAAAGCATCAATCCAAGATAAATATTTGCTCGATAATGTATTTCAATGATTTATATGGAATTTTTAAATTGTTAATAGAATTCAATGTACAAATTGCTACATTAATCCCAGTACAGGTTACCTTCTGTTCCCCGTGTTAATTTAGTGTGTCTATTTTGTTTTGTTGTTGTACAAAAGTGTACAAAGAGTTGTTGGTGATGGGTGTTGTTAATGTGGTTGAATCGGGCTGTTAAAAAATTTCGGCTGGTTCGAAATTACAACTTAATTACTTACTAAGTTAGGGTCCATCATGAAAAAAACAACCATCGCAACAGCGGTTGGTGTGGCACTGTTTAGCGCTACATCTTTGTATGCCGCCGTTAATGCTAATGACCATTCGGTCAGCGCGGAGAATAAACTTAAAGCACCTAGCCTTACCCTTGAAGGCGTTCAAGCACTACAACAAGAACTAAATACTCAAGGCTTGAACAGTGCCGATGTACAAGGCGTAAACGTACAACTAAACGCGCATGGAAGTAAGTTTGTTAAGGAAAACATCGAAGGTGAACATATCTACATCGTGCGTCTGCGCGATGCGTCTGTTGCCGTTGCCGCACAGGATCCCAATTCAGCGCTAACGCGTTCAATCGGTGACAACACGGGCAAACTATTCGAGCGTGGTCAACCGACTTCTAAAGCGGTAATCACTTATGAGCGTCAATTGCGTTCTAAGCAACAAAGCGTGATGCAGGAAGTGACGGCAGTAACCGGCCGCACCGAAATGCGTCGTCAATTCACCAAAGCTATCAACGGCTTCTCGGTGAAAATGACAGAACAGGAAGCGGCGCGCATTGCTAACTTGGGCAGCGTTGCCTCGGTTATGCGTTCTAAACATTACGATTTACTTTCAGATCAAGGCCCTAAGCAAATTGCTGCGGATCAGGTTTGGTCTGGCATGGCTTCTCCTACGGGAGTAAAGCACAAGGGGGAAGGTCAAATCATCGGTATTATCGATACCGGTATTAACTCAGACCACCCTTCATTCGCTGATGTCGGCGGTGACGGCTATGACCACACCAACCCGTGGGGCGCAGGCCAATACGTGGGTGACTGTGTTGAAGATGCTGAGCACATTCAGTGTAATGACAAGCTGATCGGCGTACGTTCATACGACATCATCACAGATTCATTTTCTGCGATGATCCCAGGCTGGCCAGCCATTGGTGAAGACTATCAGGGTCACGGTTCACACGTAGCCTCTACCGCAGCGGGTAACGTTGTAAAAGACGTACCTTACATGATGGCTGGTACAGGTGAGAACCAAGATGGTGTTGTACTTGCTGAGGCGTTATTCCCTGAAATTTCGGGTGTGGCCCCGCACGCCAACATCATTTCTTATCAAGTCTGTCACTCATCAAACGAAAGTGGTTACCGCGGTTGTCCCGGTGAAGCACTGGTAGCGGGAATCGAAGACGCGATTTCTGATGGCGTTGATGTTATCAACTTCTCAATCGGTGGTGCCGACTCAAACGTATGGGCAGACCCAGTTCAACTAGCCTTCCTATCAGCGCGTGAAGCGGGTATCAACGTTGCCGCGGCAGCGGGTAACTCGGGCACAGGCGTCTGTGGTGGCTCTGAGTGTCTGGGTTACCTTGATAACTCGTCACCTTGGTTGGCTCAGGTAGCGGCAACGACACATGGTCGTACCGTGGCTATCGATACCGCCGTTGAATACGCTGGCTTTATCGACCCAGCACTGGGCTCGGAAGTACCTAAATGGGCGGATATGGGCCTTGTTGGTGGCTCAATCAACAACGAAGAAGTAACAGGTGTAGTAGTTTGGGCGAAAGACTACGAAGACGTTAACGGTGTTAAAGACTCTAACGGCTACTGTGAGTCGGAATACCCGGCTGGTACTTTTGACTTCTTCAAAGACGGCACAGCTATCCCTGGTGCGGCAGACGGCTCTACGGACGTTATCGTAATCTGTCAGCGTCACGATCCACAAGATCCAAATGCTAATGCCCGTACCGCCAAGGTGGATAATGTAAAAGCCGGCGGTGCCGATGCCTTCATTATGTTCAACCGCAATCGCGACCAGGGCACAGTGCCTGAAGGCTACTCATTGCCTGGTGTGCACTTTACCTACAATCAGTGGAATGGTGTTTATCCAGATGATGGCCTGGAAGACTGGGTAGATAGCTCAACTGAAATGGGCCATATGATCACCATTAAACCAACGGTTATCGAGCGCCGCATAAACGAAGAAGATGCCGATTGGCTGGCTAACTTCTCGTCTCGTGGTCCTTCATACTCGAACGTTGAAATCCTCGCGCCTACACTTGCTGCTCCGGGTGTAGATATCTATGCCGCAGCATCGGATGAACATCCGTTTGTATCAACACCTTTCGGTCAAGATTATACCTTGATGAGTGGTACGTCGATGGCTTCTCCTCATGTAGCCGGTGCCATGGCCTTGATCCGTCAGGCAAACCCAGAGTGGACGGCGGCCGAGGTACAATCGGCGCTGATGATGACAACTGACAACGAAGTACAATACTGGCGTCTAAACCAAGAAGGCAGCGAGTCTGACAAAGCACAGATCTACCGTGCCGGTACCGGTCGTATTAACGTTGCCAATGCGGTTAAATCAGGCCTTATCATGGATGAGTCTGCTGATAACTTCCTTGCAGCCGACCCATACAATGGTGGTACACCACATCAGCTGAACATGCCTAACCTGGTTGACTTCTCCTGTGCTCCTGAGTGTCAGTGGGTACGTACGGTTAAAGCAACTAAAGACGGTACCTGGACGGTTAGCCACGAAGACGTAGTGAACTGGGCGTTTGATATGCGCTCGCAAGCCGCTCAAAATGGTGTGAACATTGAAATCATCCCAGAGACCTTCTCGCTGAAAGCCGGTGAAACGCAAACTATCATAGTAAAAGCCTCGGTCATGGATACCCAGGATTGGTTCTCAAACTCAGAAGTTGAGCTGCACACCAACCTTATCTTCCTGGCTCAGGAAGAAGGTATTCCAGATGCGCATTGGCCAATGGCATTTAAATATGACCGTGGTGAATTGCCTTCGCGCCTAAGTGCGGTAGCGCATGCGAATAACGACACCTATGTGGCTAAAGGCATCACCATGCCACTTGTTGATAGCCCGGTTGCCCGTGCTTACAAGCCGGTAAAAGCGGATGTTAAAACCATTACTTTGCCGAAAGATGATGACCGTACATTCCCTTGGGCAATGAACCGTACAACGGTTCCTGCAGAGGAAGACATTATTGATGAAGCAGTGCATACAGGTTTTGTGACCGTTGCTGCGAATTCGAAGCGCTTGATTGTTGAAACCTTAGGCGTGGTCGAGTCTGAGCTTGAAGGGACATTGAACATCGGTAACCCACTTATTTATGTGGGTAAAGACTACAATGGTGATGGTCAAATCCAGCCACAAGACGAGATTTTGTGTGTATCTAGCCACATTAGTTATGCCAACTTCTGTAATATCAATAACCCTGAAGAAGGTGAATATTGGTATATGGTTTACAACAGCAACAAATCTGGACAAGCTGGTGTTGAAGAAACCTTTAAATATGCGGTAGCCGTCGTTAGTGATGAAGTTGACGGTTCAATCACAGCGTCATTACCGGCGAGCGACGGTATCAACAAGGTAGATATGAATATCGCCTGGAACATGGACATGGAGCTAGATGATGTATTCTACAGTACCATCGATGTAGGTACGTCTGAAGCCAATGCCGGTAACCTAGGTTCTATCCCATTTAAGCTAGATCGTGGCGTAGACCGTGTTCACTTAGATGTGCCGCAGACTAAAGCTAATATCGGGGATAAAGTACCCTTTACCTTCGAAGTGTTGCCAAACAACACGGGTATGGATCGTGAGTTTACCTTCACAGCCGATATTCCAGAAGGCCTGAATATTAGTGAGCAAAATGTTTTGAGTTCACGCGGTGATGTGAATATCGAAGTAGCAGATGGCAAACTGATTATCACTGGTACTCAAGAAGATACGCGTGACGTAGCGCCTGATTACATTGTGACTAACAACATCACAGACGAGTTCTGTCGTACACCGAACTTCGGTAATTCAAACCCGGGCGGGTACGTTGACCTTTCACGATTCGGTTTAACACCCATCCTGTCAGGCTTTGATGAGAGCAACACCATCACCTATGACCGTGGTTATTCAATTCCAGTGAATACCTTGTTCAATGGTGTTAACGAAGTAAGTCTGTACAACAATGCCGAAGCGAAGAATGTTGAATTTGGCACTATGGCGATTCATGGTAACGGTAAGCTTAGTTTCGGCCCAGTAAGACACTTTAACCCGATTGTCACTAAGTTCCCGTATGACAGCTTCCCATACGAGGCAATTGGTCCACTTTGGCGTGGCTGGTTCCCAGGCTTCCCGAACGATGTACTAGGCGTTGGTTTAAGTGCACAAGAGGGGATTACCCTAGCGACTACAGGTACCTGGGCCATTGTTGAATGGGATAATGCCTCTGACTACTCTTACATAGGTTATGACCGTGCAACAGGTCAAAACCAGTGGGAGAAAAAGGACAGCTCTTTTGACTTTGAAGTTATCTTTACGCCGCATACTCGCTTCGGCGACAACCAGCACGAAATCTACTTGGCTTATGACAACATTGATTTCGGCTCAACTAATACTCGCGGTAGCATCGGTGTTCAGGGCTATAAAGGTCAAATATACAACCGTGGTCCACTTGAGGGATACCTAGGTCGCTCTATCAATTTCAATGAGGTTGATGAAGTGGTTAAAGACGGCATGGTTATCTGTATGGACTATGTGGGTCCTGAGTCATCACAGTTCGAAGTTACCGCCTGGGCCGATATCACCTCTGCGTCTGCAGGTCGTGATATGGAGTTCACTGCGACTATTGAAGTGGATGGCATGGAAACCATGGTTAAGTCACACACCCTGTCTGTTTCAAGCAATATCACAGTGATTGAGCTGGAAGACATGACTACCAATGAAGGTGAGTCAGTTAGCTTTGATGTGGCATATATTGACGAACTTAACTCAGTGAATGAAGTTATTGTCAGCGGTGACAACATGACTGCCGAAGTGGATGGCGATACCGTGACCATTACTCCTGCGGAAGATTTCTTCGGCGAAATCGAAGTAACGGTAAAAGTTGCTGACGTCGAGAATCCAACGGATGCGGTGAGCACAACCTTCATGCTAACTGTTGTTAATGTAAATGATGCGCCAACATCTGTAGTAGCTCAAACCGCTATCTCGGCGATAGAAGGTGACAGCATTACTTTAGATGCCAGTGCTTCGACGGATATTGATGGTGATGAAATCACATTTGAGTGGGAAGGTCCGGGTACAATTGAGTCTCCAAACTCAGCTGTAACCAATGTGACTGGCCTGAGCGAAGGTGAACATACTTTCACTGTAAGTGTAAGCGATGGCGAATTAGTCACTACAAGCGAAGTAGTAGTCACTGTTGAGAGCGCAAACACAGCACCAACTGCTGAAGTAGCACAAACCACTATCTCAGCAACCGAAGGTAACATGGTGACTTTAGATGCCAGTGCTTCAACGGACGTTGACGGCGATGAAATCACATTTGAGTGGGAAGGTCCGGGTACAATTGAGTCTCCAAACTCGGCTGTAACCAATGTGACTGGCCTGAGCGAAGGTGAGCATACCTTCACTGTAAGTGTAAGCGATGGTGAAATGGTCACGACACGTGAAGTAGTTGTCACTATTACTGCTGAGCAAATCACAGTAGTGCCAGAGCCAGAGAGCAAATCAAGCTCAGGTTCACTAGCCTGGTTATTACTACTTAGCCCACTAGCCTGGTTACGCCGTAAAAAAGCTTAACTAACCCAACCTAGTTAACAGCTTAATGCCGCTTACTCTCTCAGTAAGCGGCATTTTTTATGCCTGTTAAAACCAAAGGGATGCAGTGACCTTTATCCACTGTTTTAATTGGGGTATGTTAAATAAACAACTTTCAAGTGATTAGGCTTGGCTTTATGAAAAAGCAGATTATCTTCTGTATTGCTCCATTATTATTTTCTGCATGTGCTAGCTCGAACAATGTTATGCCCGAGGACTTTATTGCCCTAGGCGAGCTGGACCCCAGCATAGAAATGGATATTCGCTACTTTGGCAGTAACAATTTCGTTGGCATTAAAGTAGAGGGTTATGAGGCGCCTAAGTGCATTTTACAGCGCAATGCAGCTAAGGCGTTGGCGCAAGTACAGCAGACAGCCAAAGCAAAGGGCCTGACTCTTAAGGTGTTTGATTGTTATCGGCCGCAGCGAGCGGTGGATCATTTTGTGCGCTGGGTTGAAGATGATAACGATATTGAAACCAAGGCCGAGTACTATCCGAATTTAGCTAAGGATAAGTTATTGGGAGGCTATATTGCCGCTCAGTCCGGCCACAGTCGTGGCGCCACGGTCGATTTGACCCTGGTGGACAGCAGCAGTGGCAAAGAACTGGATATGGGTTCGCCCTTTGATATGTTCGATACTTTATCGAACACAGACGACCCACGCATTAGTGAGGCGCAGCGAAAAAACCGTTACTTGTTGCGGGATTTAATGATGGCCCAGGGCTTCGCTCCTTACCCCTTGGAATGGTGGCACTTTTCATTGAAACCCCAGCCATATCCCAATACCTATTTTGACTTTGTAGTGCGCTGAACCAGCGCCTTAATTTCCTCGAGCACCATCTCGGGCTCATCCCGTTGCGGAAAATGGTAGCTTTTATCCGTGAGGACGATTTTCCCTTGCGGGAAGGCCAACGCCCAATCTCTGTGCAGTTCGCCCCACATCACTCTGGCCTTATCGGTATAAAATAACAGCGGCGGATTTTCATAGCGCTTAATCGAGGCGATCACCGTTACCGGAATATCGGCTATCTCCGGGTGATCGGGCAAGGGGCGTTTAGCCCAAAAGTCGAGGTACTGATTCGACATACCGTTTTTCATGTCATCACGCTTTACCTCGGCTATTTCCTGCTCCGCCTTGGCTAAATCGATCTGGCGCATAATATCAACATCATGCTCGGACGCCGGCTCGATAAGCATTAGCGCCGCTACTTTTTCTGGATATCGAGCGGTGAAGGTACGGGCAATATAGGCTCCATACGAGTGGGCGATATAAATAACCGGACCATCAATTTTCAGGGCATCAAGCAGTGCCAGCGCCTCATCGGCGTATTCTTCTGAGCTGTAATTTTTGCGCACCGCGGTGGAACCGCCGTTACCAATACGTGAATAGCGCAGGGTACGATACTCGCTGGTAAGCCGGTCATAGATGGGGTTCCAGTCTTCTAGGCCGGCCGAGCCACCGGCCTCGAGCAGCAAGGTGGCTTTAGAGTCGCCTCGCAATTCGTATTCGACCCGATAGTCACCCAAGGCCACATAAGCGACTTTGGCATTGAGGCTAAGGGAGATAAGCAGCAATAGAATGGCACTAAATTTAGTCATCCTGACATCCAAAATTTAATTTTTAACTCTATGTTTTAATTTATTGAAATGTATTCGGGTAAGTGAGGAAGGTAAATCAAGGCGGCCTATAGGCCACCTTGGGGTCGAGATTGCTCAGGGCTCTGGTTTATCCAGATACACTTGCTGATAGGCATCTTTCACCGCTAAGTCGGTGATCGCCTTGGCAATACCACGGCGCAGGCCGGTACGCCAGCGGTCAATATGGCGCTGCTCAACTTCGCAAGGTGGCTTTTTACAGTCATTGTTAACGCTTGAAATGGCCTCAAACCAAATCTTTTCGCTGTTGTAATGGATATTGACGCGCAGCACGTAGCCCTTGTAGTCCAGCTCCGCCTCGATTGTGTCCGGCGTTTGGTTAACACTGCGCCATTGATATTGGTTCATGCCCAGTTTGATCACCTTGGCGGGTTCGGTGACATAGGGTTGCAATAACAATGGATCGTCATACATGGTAAATGATTGATTTGTTTCTGCGTGAACCTGACCAACTAAGGTGCAGCTCAGGGTGGCAGTGAGCAATAACGACGACAAGGTGCTTTTTATATTTTTCATGCTTTAGACTCCCTGCAAGGCGATTTTCAACTGCTTGACCAGCGAGCGGTTGTATTTGTAATAGTTTCTATGGGTTTTGTAGCAATAATCGCCGACCAGTTTTTCACATTGGTAATCGTTTAGGCCACCTGCATATTTGATTTGTACCGCTTCGCCGTTGTATTCAATGCGATGAAAAATGGTGTGGCCCTTGTAATCCCAGCGCGCCAGAATATAGCCGTCGCCTTCTTGCTCCAGTAGCCAGGCAACGCCCTTGGTTTTTTGCATGCCTTGGAGAATAGCCAAACGCGCCTTAGCGGCATCGCCACTGGGGTTAGGGATCAGATCATAGACGCCGCGCATCTTAGATTCGGATGCCATGCCTCGTCCTTGTTTTTGATATTCGAATGGTTCAGGGGCAGCGCTTAACGTGGTGCTTAACAAAGCCGCCGATAGGCCCAGTGCCATTGCCGCAAGTTGATGTCGCATAAGAAGTCCTTTGTTCTTGTTATATCTAAGGTTAGGGAATGTTTAACTCGATATAGTTAAAACTAAGTTTAAACCTGAACATTAATGTAACACATTGATATCAGATTCATAATAAACACCAAGCAAAGTCGGTAACAAGGGCTCGGCAATGGGGGTTATGAACTTGTTGGGTGAAAATTGTACAAAAAAATGTCGTAAACCTTAGGTGATCTCGTCCCCTTGTGTTAGGATGCTCGCGTCTGATGAGTTCTACCCAGATTCGATTTTGCTTTTGTACTTCAGTTCTTCGTGTGTTCTACCCAGTTAGTGTTCCACCCGAATTTATGCAGCGTAAGCCACTCGTGTTAGCTAGTACTTAGTTCGGCAATTCTGATGTTGCAACGCAACACATTATTTAATTTAAATATTTTGGAGACACTATGTCTAAAACAACTGGTACAGTTAAATGGTTCGACGAAGCAAAAGGCTTTGGTTTTATTACTCCTACTGATGGCGGCAAAGACGTGTTTGTACACTTCCGTGCTATCGTTGCTGAAGGCGGTTTCCGTACCCTTCAAGAAGGTCAGCAAGTTGAATTTAACGTTGAAGAAGGCGCTAAAGGCCCTCAAGCTTCTGACGTTACAGCTATCTAATTAGCTGGCATATCCAGGTGGGGCGCCCTCGCTCCACCCGTTTACCTTCCTCTTTACCACTATTTTTACCTCTCGCTTTTTATTAAAGCTTTCTTAAGCTTCATCCCCTAGCTTGCTTTGAGCATAAAAATTGAAATTGCTATAAAAAAGCAATAAAGCCCTTAGTAACCTTACTTACGCCCTTTGTCATCTTCATCTCGATCGTTCTTGAACTGTTAACTCTAAGCCTTGCAGCCCTGTGTATTAGCTCTGTGAGCGGCTATTTTATGTCCGATATTTCAATGGCGCTGGCAAGGCGTTCGAATCCATGTTCACCAATTCAAGATTATGGGTTTGCACATGGGTGATAAGCTCGGGGAAGAAAGCCAAAAAATGGGCTTCAAAGGCATCGAAATGGCGCTCAATATCTTCGATTGCGCCAGTAAAGTCATTGCGAAAACGGATCCTGCTAGCGATCCTATCCAGTGCCAGGGCAACGCCATCGAGTTCGGCATAGGTAGCAAACCAGTCTTGTTCGCACATTTTCCCCACCACATGTTGCATACGCTCGGGCATCAGCTCGGTGCGGGTGTTGAGAAGCTGGTAACTTTGCTGGCAAAAATCGTTAAATTCGTTGCTGGTAAAGTCTTGCCAATGACGGATCAGCAGATGATCAAACAGCACATCCAATGCTACCGGCGCGAAGCGTCGTCGTTGTGGCGAAAATAAGCTAGTTGCGGCACGCACACTGCTGTGCTTATCGGTAAACCTGTCCACCAGTAAATGATTCTCTAAACCTAATTGCACCGCCTTGGGCCATTGTTGATGAACCAGGCCGCGGCGAAAATCACCGAGCAGGTTGCCAAAGTGGGAGTCGGCATTGGGCTGAGCTAAATACAGATGGGCGAGGTAATTCATGGCCACTGATCGCCTTGCTATAAACAGGAGTATGAGTGTAACGCTTTTAAGGCGCTCAGATAAGGGGCGACGCGCAGGGAGATTTTACCATTTTTGAATGTGCGCGGTGAAAGTTAACCGCAATTAGGTTTGCCTCGGGTTTTAAGGCATAAAAAAGGGAGCTAAACGCTCCCTTTTTTGGTTTTAGGCCTGGCCCTTTAGCCACTGCATAAAGCCTTGCATATCGGCGTTATTTGCAAACTCGATATAGCTTTTGCCTTGATGGTGACTAATGGCCATGCGGCGTTTGTTGATAGAAATACCTGCGATCGGCAAGGTAATATCAATACGTTGATTGTTATATAAATAGGACATAATAAAACTCATTTATTGGCGCCGTAGGGCGCATTCAAATTGCCTTATTATCGTCTGGAAAGCGGCGTCAATTGCGCGGCATTGGGGCTAGCTGCTGTTACAAAACGGCCGTACCCGGTTAATCTTTGTCAGACTTTTAAGGCGTTATAAATTTCGGGATGGAACTGACTGGATCAAGGAAAGGCATCACACGCGCACATTTAATATGTGCATTGCTTACTGATTGAGGATGAGCAAGCAATCCGACAATATACCCATGTAAAAAAGATAAAGCAAGCATTTTATTTAGCTGTCGCTACTCAGAGTGCTTTATCGCTCGAAATCAGGCAGGGGATGAACCCTGCCTGTGACGTATAACTAGCGGCTAATAGCCTGGTTATTAATAAACTTGCTGACGTCATCTACCTGCAAGCTCATGCTCTTCTGAGTCGGTGGAAATTCTTTAAAGGTCTCAACAAACTCCGCAATTTGCTTGCCGGCTGGGCCTAAGATCCAGCTGCGATTTTCCGCCCATTCATCATAGCCGCGGGCTTCGTGGAAGCGCTCGAACGGATCGAGTTTGAGGTTAGTGATATAGGGGGAGGTTAACGATTGCTGTGTAGCCCTAAACCAGTGATTCTGCTCTTTAAACAATAACTTCCAATCGCCATGACGTAATCCATGAAACGTTGCTTCAGTAAAGTAGTAGAAGTCTTTACGCTTGGTTTTGCCCTGATTAAGGAGCAAGTCGCTTTGATCATAGCCATCGAGGTGCACCTTGTATTTTCGGCCATTGATTTTTTTACCCTTAAGCAGCTCCTCTTTAAGGTTGCCCTGACCAACCCAGGCCATTAGGGTGGGTAGCCAGTCTTCCATGGTCATAAATTCGCCGGTGCTGACGCCCGCGGGGATTTTACCCGGCCATTTAACAACAAGGGGAACGCGGAAACCGCCTTCCCAGCCGCCTACACCTTTTTCACCATGGAAGGGTTGATTGCCGCCATCGGGCCAGGAATTAGAGGCGGCACCATTGTCGGTCGAGAACATTACTATGGTGTTATCGGCCACCTTTAATTCGTCGAGTAGGTTAAGTAACTCGCCCACATCATCATCCATTTCCATCATGCCATCGGCATAAATGCCGTAACCACTGCGGCCTTCATAATACTCATTAAGGTTGGTGCGATAGTGCATGCGGGTGGTGTTATGCCAGACAAAAAATGGCGTATCGGCTTTGACCGCATCGCGAATAAAGCGTTTGGACTCAACCAGAACTTCTTCATCGATATTACGTTGCCTTTCTTTACCGAAGGGGCCTAAGTCTTTGATTTCTTGCTTGCCATTTGCCAAAGCCTTGGAGTGAGTAACACCGCGCATGGGGGCTAAGCCAACGCGCTCTTGCGTCTCTTTATCTTGTGGGTAGTCATATTGCTCAGCATATTCACCGGCATTGAGGTGATAAAGAATGCCGTAAAACTCATCAAAGCCGTGGTTGGTCGGTAAGTGCTCGTCACGGTCACCCAGGTGATTCTTACCAAACTGACCTGTTGTATAGCCTTGCGCTTTAAGCATAGTCGCTAAACTTGGATCGGATGTTTGTATCCCCTCTTTGGCACCGGGTAAGCCCACAGTACTCAAACCTGTACGGATAGGGTATTGGCCGAGAAGGAACGCAGCGCGACCTGCGGTACAGGAAGCCTGCGCGTAATGATCCATAAACATCATGCCTTCATTAGCGATACGGTCGATATTTGGGGTGGTGCCCCCCATCATGCCGCGGTGGTAGGCGCTGATATTCCACATACCCACATCGTCGCCCCAAATCACCAGAATATTGGGCTTATCTGCTGCAAAACTGGGAATACAGGTTAACAGGCAGGATATAAATACAGCGAAACGTAACATAGCTCTCTCCTTGAAATTATATGAGTCCCCATAAGTTATAGCAGTTCCCGGTATTACAACAAGGACACTGATTATTTTATCTAGCTCATGCCTTGGTATTTGATTTTAATCACAAAAGATGTCCCTTTTTTTGATAAATCATCGTTATTTCTCAACCTTCGTCTATAGTTACTAGGGCTCAAAATTTAATTATCGATGTAGTTTAAAACTTATTTTTATCTTGCTAATAATCAAGGAGAAGTTATGAAATTGCCATTGATAGGTGTAATGGCAGGATTGTTATCGCTGGCGGTAAATGCGAAAGATGATCCTAATGTACTTGCCATTATGGTCGACGATGTTGCGCAACTGTCACTGAGCGCATACTCGCACGGCATGACCTATAACACCCCCAATATCGATCGTATCGCCAATGAAGGCGCGCTGTTTACCGATCACTATGCCCAGCCCAGTTGCACCGCCGGACGTGCGGCCTTTTTAATGGGTCAGTTGCCGGTGCGTACCGGCTTGACCACGGTCGGGCAGCCGGGTAACCCGCTGGGCATTAAAGAAGCGGATCCGACCATGGCCGAGTTTTTGAAAGAGCGAGGCTATATGACGGCGCAGTTTGGTAAAAACCATTTAGGCGATCTGGATGAGCATTTACCCACCCGTCATGGCTTTGATGAGTTCTTCGGTAACCTCTATCACCTCAATGTTTCCGAGGAGCCAGAGCAGGAGGATTACCCCAAGGGCAAAGACTTTAAGAAAAAGTTCGGCCCGCGTGGGGTCATAGAGGCCTATGCCGATGGCCGGATTAAAGATACCGGCCCGCTCACTCGCAAGCGCATGGAAACATTCGATGAAGAGGTGCTCGCTCGCAGCCTGGATTTTATGGAGCGTGCGGTCAAAGCGGATAAGCCCTTCTTTATTTGGCATGCGCCAAGTCGCATGCATGTGTATACCCACCTTAAACCCGAAAGTCGTCATCTGGCCACGCAGATCAGCTCGGAAGAAGATGTGTTTGGCAGTGGTTTAATCGAGCATGATGGCCATGTGGGCCAGCTTTTGGATAAGCTTGATGAGCTTAAGATTGCCGACAACACCATAGTGATCTACACCACGGATAATGGCCCCGAGCAAAGCTCCTGGCCCGATGCCGGTACCACTAAATTCCGCGGTGAGAAAATGACCACCTGGGAAGGCGGTGTGCGTGTGCCCTTTATGGTGCGCTGGCCTAAGGAGATCCCGGCGGGGTTAAAACTCAACGGCATTTCTTCACATGAAGACGTGTTCCCCACCATAGCCGCGGCTGTGGGGGAGAAAAATCTGCGTAAAGCCATGGAAAAGGAATTTAATGTCTATATCGATGGTGAAAATAACCTCGCGTACTGGCGTGGCAAGGTAGAAAAGTCGGCGCGTAACCACTTTTTCTACTATTACGAGTCACAGCTGACCGCGGTACGCGTTGGTCCGTGGAAGATGCACTTTGCCTCTAAACCTGGCGGTCGTTATTATGAAGACCTGGTAACGCATACCATGCCCAAGTTATTTAACCTGCGTAAGGATCCCATGGAGCACTATGACGGGGTCACCGGTTTTCATCAGATCATGAAGAAAAGCTGGGTATTCCAACCGGCCATCGCCTTGTTGACGGAACATATCAAGACCTTTGAAAAGTTCCCGCCACGTCAAGAGTCGGCTTCGCTGAATATTAACGAGGCCATCAGTAAGGCCAAATCGGCATCGACTAACCGCTGATAGTTCATCCTCACTCGGCTGCACTGTGGCCGAGTGAGGTTAACTGATAATCCCTTAAGACCTTAAAGCCAGCGCCGCACTCGGCGGCAATAGCGCTTGTATTTATCCCTAAAGGTTTGTCTGAGAAAATGCTCTTCCGGCCGTATTTGAAAACGGTTGAGGTAGATAACAAACAAAGGCAATACGGGGACGGTCGCTAGGTTAGCAAGCCAAAGAGCCCACCCACTCAACATAAGCAAGAATCCCAGGTACATGGGGTTGCGACTCATTTTATAAATGCCGCCGCTGACCAGGCGCGCCGAGCGCTGTGGGTAGCGTGGGTCGACCGTGGTTTGGGCCAGGCGAAATTGCAGCACGCCAAGGGCGGCGATAGCTCCACCGGTTGACACCAATGCCAGGGCAAAACCTAGGCGTCCCCAAAGTTGGAAGGTCAAATCCGGAGTCAGGATTGCGACCAGCCACATTATCAGTGCAGCGAGCAGCACCAGAACCAAAGGTGGGATTTTTAGCGCCACTCTTGTCTCCTTATTTTTATGAGCACTCAGCTAGGGCGTGACCGACTGCATCAGGGTAAGCTTTTCTACCAGGGCCGCTATTTGAGGGTCTCGTGGCACCAGCTCTTGTAGCCGGGTGGCATAGCGCAGAGCCTGGCGGTAGTTTTGCTCGTTTATGTGGATTTGTACCAGGGTATAACACAGATCCGCGTTATTGCTATCGAGGGCGAAGGCCCGCGCTAATTGTGTTAAAGCGCCCTGAGTCTCACCCATTTCGTTCAGGAGCAAGCCGTAAGTGTAGATATGATTTACGCTGCCATATTGGGCGGCGAGTGCAAGATGCTCTTTGGCCTTGGTTCTGTTTTTCTCTCTCACCCAACTCATGGCCAAGGCGTAATGCACATCGGCATTGTCGGCATCCTGTTGTAATGCTTGTGTGAGTACTGCCCGTACCTTGCCTTCATCGCCTTGGCGCCGGTATAGATCCGCGAGGTTAACGTAGGCGGGGATATAAATGGGTTCCACTGCAATGGCTTGTTCATAGTGTTGGTGGGCCACTTTAATTTGCTCCAGCTCCAAGGCCAGGTTACCTAAATTGGTATGGCTACTGGCGCGCTCGCTATTGTAACGCTCCGTTTGTCGGTATTCCTCCAACGCTTTTGCCAACTCGGCTCTGGGCGCATCCTGTAAGTTATTTGGAAAGGGGACCACCAGCATGGCCGCCAGAGCGCGGGCTGCACCGGTGCGAATAGCCAGACGCGGGTCAGCCAACAAGGGTTGTAGCAGGGTATAGCGTTGTGGCAATGGAAACCCCCTTGCGGCCTTGATGGCCCCCAAACGCTTTAACGGCTCTTCATCCCTAACGGCTCGGCTGATTGCGACTAGGGTATTTTTATCCGGGTAACGGGCCATACGTGCCAGCGCCGAGGCGCGGATAATATCCGTATACTCACTGCTTTGCGCGATACGGGTCAGCAATTGAGACGCCGTTGGCAACCCTTGGTCGGCGGCATAAAAGGCTTGAGAAAAATGGCTTTTTCCCAAGTAGTTAGAGTCTGGATGCCAAGTCTTAATGGCGTTAACGGCCCATTGTGGGGTTTTATCCTGATGGCAGCCGTTACAGGCATTCGGTGCCTGTGTCTGTATGCTGAGATCCGGGCGCGGTACGCGCAGACTGTGATCGCGGCGGGGATCAACCTGCATATAGGTGGTGCTGGGCATATGGCAGTCGACGCACTGGCTGCCGGTGCTGCCAAGGGTATGGCCATGATGCTCTGTGCTTTGGTATTGACTGCTGTCATGGCACTGCGTACAGGTTTGGTTGCCGTCCAGCTTTAGTTTGCCCGAGTGGGGGTTATGACAGTTACTGCAGGTGACGCCGGCGGCGTACATCTTGCTTTGTAAAAAGGAGCCCCAGACATAATCCTCGTCGAGGATTTGTCCATCCACATGATAAAGCTGCGGTGTGAGCAGGGCAGGCTTAAAGGTATCTAACAGCTCGGCGAGAGGTTCACGGTCCGCGAGTTGCGAGCGCCTGGCATGGCAGGTGGCACACTGAGCGATCTGCTCGGTCTGTTTTACCTCTCCTTGAGGTAATAGGCTGCCATCGGCAGCGCGGCTAAAGAGTGCTATCTGAGTGCCAATGTCTTTACTAAATCCCTTATGTGCTATGTTTTTGTCGCCCTCGGCCCATTGCAGGTGTTGCTGGCTATCGCCATGACAGGCGGCACAACCGACATTGATGGCTGCATAGCTCGATGCGAAGCGATTCGATTGAGAGGAAAATTGCTTTTTAAAGTCGGTACTGTGGCAGTCGGCGCACATATGGTTCCAGTTTTGTCCCATTTGGGTGTGATGAAATTCATCCGTGCTGCGCTGCTGCGGGTGTAAGATAAACCAGCGTTGGCCGCCTTCTTCCTTGGTTCGGCTGTCCCACGCCAGAGGGATAAACTGATAGCCGCCGCGTTCGTCTGCAACCAGATATTGTTGCAGGGGCTGATAACCAAAGGTGTAGTGAACCTTTTCACTCTCTTTGCTGCCGTTTGGATATTCACGGTGCAGTACAAAATCATCCCCTTCCTTGCTAAGGGTTAGCATCTGCTGCTCGAAGGCAATGCGCTGCCCATCAAAGGCCCGAGGACAAACTCGGCGGTGGCGGGATTCATGGCCCGGAAATGATGGGAGGCTTGCCAGTCGGCAACCTGTTCCTGATGGCAGCTTTGACACTGCTGGGGCTCGGCATAAGCACTGCCGAGCAAGAGAAATGACGTGAAAACGAGTGCTATGTTCCTTAATAAACCCAAATACATGACGATAATTTTCCCTAACCCTGAAAATGCATAGTTGACGCCCTTCGGCCAGTATAAGGCTATATATCAGCCTGTATTCAATAACTTATCCTGCCGAGCGCGTCAGCGCAACGTGATCAGGGGTCAACAGAGCCTAAAGCTGGTAATTAAACTCGATGCGGTGATCGCCATCGAAAATATCGACGTTTTCGTTCCAGTTGGCAAAGTAACGCACATTCATGCGTGGGGTGATCTGATAACTGGCAGCAAACTCATGGGTTAAAATACTACTCTCATTGAGGCCGTAATAATTGTCCTTGTAGGTGCTTGAACCGGTGAGGGTTGTCAGCCAAAAAGGGTTGTAATTCAGCCAGATCTTATCGCTTAAATTAACCTTGGCATACATACCGATCAGGCCGTAGCCACCCATTAACGAGTAACCATCGTCTACGCTGCCATCGCTCTGACGTTCATCCTTACCGACTGAGGCGCCTACGCCGGCAAGGGGGTAAAAGTTGAATGCCCCCTTAGGTGGCAGTGCCTGGATAATAGAGTAGGAAATGTCGGCGCTTTCATCGGCGACCAGATTGGCACGAAAGTTATAGTTCACATCGAGTTGGGTGGCGCGCAGGCTCTTTAGCGTCACGGCGAAGTTGCGAAAACGCAGCGAGTCGAGTGACTCGGTGGTGTGACGCTCTGAACGCCAGCCCAGGGTATCGCCGAGCAGGCCCTTGGCCTCAACCACAAACTGGGCGGCGGTGGCATCATCCCCGGTGTCGTAGGCCTTACCCAGTTTAAAGTTCAGTCCCTTGTCGGTGGCGCCGCCACCAACCTGGGTATAAATTGCCAGCGGGTCTGACATATCGGCAACGCCTTGCTCTTGAGCTAAGGCACTATTACATAGGGGGAGCGCACACAGGGTCAATAAAGCGTATTTCATTTCTCTATCCTTATTAGCAAAGTCCCTTACTGCAAACAGGGTAAGTAAATTTCATAATTGTTGTGGCCTACCAACTGCTGCCGGCTTGAATATATATCGCATTTTCTTCTGGGCCATGGGCGACATCTATGCCCATGCGAAAGCCATATCGCGGCGAGACCAGGTAGCGAAACCCAGTCCCAAGCGTGGTTTTGCTGCTGGCCGCAGATATCTTATCCCACCCATTGGCGGCACGGCCTATGCCGCTAAAGGCAATCAGCTTCCAACGGTCGTTGAGGTGATAACCGAGCTCAAGTTCGGCAACAGCTATATCTTCACCCTGGTAGCGCGACTTGGCAATACCCCGTAGGTCGATATAGGGCAGCACATAGACGGGTAAATTGCCTTCGCCCTGATTGCTTACCCCCTCATAATCCAGGCGTAGGGCAACGCGTGCTTTATTGGTCAAATGCCAGTAGTTTAGGGCGCTAAACACATAGCTGTGGTAGTCGCTGTCGCTGCCAAGCGCGCCATCAAAGATCATGTATTCCAGATTGTAGTTATAGCCGAGTTCGGGGCTAAAGGGGCTATCCGTGGAGTCGTATTCGGCAACCAGGCCCAAGCCAGAAGTGTTGTTCTCCAGCTCTATTTGCTCAAGAGCATGATTTACCTCATCGACCCAGCGGCCTTCAAAGGCATGCAAAGGCGACTCGGCCAGGCTGATGTCGACATGGCGATAGAGTTGTTTGGCGCCAAAGAACCAATTTGAGTCACGCCAGCGGGCGCTGAAGGTTTGTATTAACGCCGGTCCGCGTAAGTTGAGCTTTAGCGGCTCACTTAACTGCAGCTTGCCTAGGCTGTAAAAATCGAGGTTGATATCGCCATAACCCACAGCGCCGCGATAACGTAGGGTGTCCTGGCGCCAAAATGCAAGGTGACCCAGGGCAAAAAGGTGGGAGCGATTACTGGTATAGGCGCCGCCAATCACGCTGATGCCGCTTGGCATAATAGGCGTATCTGTGGTGGCCTTGTCCTGATTGCTTTTGCTGTCGTGGAAAAACAGCCCGGCCAAGCCCAGCCCGGCGCCAACCGCTGGCTCGGTAATAATGGTGGGTACTGGTAAAAAGCGTCGTGGCTTTTGTTCAATTTGAGCCGGGCTTGAGTCGGGTGCTTGTTGCGCCCAGCTCTGGGACGCTCCGCCTAGAAGTAGCAATAACCAAAAAGTGATGCGTTGAGGCCAGGTGCCTTCCATAGTCTCTGTCTTGTTCGCAAATTAAACCGTTAGTATAGCAAATTATTTTTACATTCAATGCGTTACTAATCTGGTAAAAGAGGGTGAAAGCGGCCTAATATTGAGGTAGTTCGGTCAGAGGACTGTAATCAATTTGCAGCTCGACCAAGGTGAGCTCGGGCATGGTTTTTAAACGAGTCAGTTCGGCGGCCATATCCAGAGTCACTGTGGCGCTGAGGCGATAGTTGTCCCCGGCAATATGGGTAACTCTGTACTCGGGCGTCAGTTGTTCATAAGGCAGCGCCGAACTGGTGACGACAAAATCTCTGCCCACCAGTCCTGGTTCGCCGTTGCTGAGGTTGTCGATACGGGTTCCTGGCAATAACTTTTGTCCCCGCCAGCGGATTTTTTCGCCATTGTTGTCTAAGGTGAAATAGGTCTGTGCAGATGTGCTGGGCTGGGGTGATGATTGCTTTGGCTCGTCCTCACCACATGCGGCTAAGGTTGTTACCGTTAAAAGCATTAACAGGGATCGTATTAGCACCTTATTCGCTCACTTTTCTCTTGCCCTACAGATAGGGTAGTTGCATTGGTTTCAAATAGGCAAGGTATATTATGGTTATAAAGCAAGGTATTACTCCTAGGAACAAGCCAGAATCAGGTGTGGCTTTGGGACCGGTCAAGACGACTGCCACGACTACAGTTCCGACGACAGTCACGACCCGGGTCATGACGACACTTTTCCTCACCTTGTCGTTGAATATGCCGATGGCATATGGCGCCTTTGCGCCAGGAGATCATTATCAGGCACAATCGCAACCGCCCAAGTTGTTGGCCAAAGAACAACAGCGATTAGCCCAGCAACAGACCAAACTCGGTATGTCCTCGCACTTTGATCCCTTGCTTAACCGAGCCACCTTTGTCTGGGCACCGGCTACATCGGTACTTAACTTCACTTCTCAGGGTTCCCTGCAGCAAAAAGCCCAGGCACATATGCAGCGTTTAAGCGGCATTGCCAACAATAAGTCGGCTCAACATCAAGCTGGGCATCAAGCTCAGCTTAGTCACTGGCATGACCCGGGTCAGGGCGCGGTGATCGGACGCTATCGTCAGTATGTGCAGGGTATTGAGGTATTTAATCGCCACTATAACGTGATGCTCGACCGCCGTGGCGAGCTAGTGGCCAGCTCCGGCTATTTTGCCGAGGTGCCTAGCGAGGCACAGAATTTCAGTGCCCTCACTGCTTTTAGCCATGCCTCTACCGCGGTGCGCCATGCCTTGCATCAGCTTAGCGGAGCTGCGCTGCAGCTTGAATCAATGGGCACACAACAGGGCTATAACTGGTTTAGGGTAGGCAGCAGCGACGCCGATGAGCTCTTTGCTGGAGTGCGCGCCAAAGCCGTGTTTTACCCTCTCAACGGAGAACTATTGGCGGCTCACTATGTGGAGGTTGAACGGCAAAACCGCGACACCTTGGTGAGTGATTACTTTGCCTATGTTATAGCCAGCGGCACTAACAAGGTGCTGTTCAAGAAGAATCTGCAAAGTCATGCCACGGCATACAACTATCGGGTGTATGCCGATGGACAAAGCGGCTATCCGATGGAAGGCCCTCATGGTGACGTGATCCCGGCCATGGGGCTGGGGCAGGAAGATGAAACTTCAGTGCTTAACGCCAATCTCGTGTCTCTCAGTTATTACTCAGGGCTGTCCACCGCCGATCCTTGGTTAAGCGACACGGCCACCCAAACCCAGGGTAACAATGTCTATGCCTATGCCGATATCACTGCGCCTCAAGGCTTTAGCGCCGGTGATCTCAATGCCGAAACCACCTCGGCTTTTACCTTTGATTATGTGCTCGACCCAGACTTACCACCCAGCGCCGAGGTCAATATTAAGGCTGCGGTGGTGAATCTGTTTTATATGAATAACTTTCTCCACGATTTTTTCTACGACCATGGCTTTGATGAAAGTGCCGGTGTGGCGCAACTGAGCAACTATGGTCGCGGCGGTGTTGAGGGCGACCCGATTAATGCCGAAGCACAGGACTACAGTGGCCTGAATAATGCCAATATGGCAACGCCTGCGGATGGGGTCAGCCCGCGCATGCAGATGTTTGTGTTTAACTCCAAAGACGCCAGGGTGGGAGAGGACTATGGGGTGATAGGCCCCGGGGGAGTGTTAACTTCGTCGCGGCGTTCGCAATTTGGCCCGGATGTCTTTGATATCAGCGCCGAGCTGGTGCGCTATAACGATGGCAACGATGTGGATTCCGCTAGCGTCTATGATGGCTGTGAAGTGCCCCTCGATCCCAGCCTACTGGTGGGCAAGGTCGCCATTATCGAGCGTGGTAGTTGTACCTTTGTGACCAAGGTGAAAAACGCCCAGAACGCAGGTGCTGTAGGGGCTTTGATCACTAATAATGTTGATGACGGGACTGCGGCGCCCATGGGCGGTGTCGATGACAGCATCACCATAGGCAATATGGGACTCAACTTTGCCGACGGTCAATCACTGTATACTGCCTTGAATAATGGCGTGGTCAATGTGCGTCTGTTCGACACCAATGCCCTCAAGGACGGCACCTTTGATAACGGTATTATTGCCCACGAATGGGGGCATTATATTAGCAATCGCCTGGTAGGGAATGGCGCTGGCTTAGTGAACTTTCAGGGCCAGGCCATGGGCGAGGGGTGGGGAGACTTTCATTCTCTGATGTTTATCGCCAAGGAAGAAGATGCGTCCATTGCGGGTAACAGTGATTTTACTAAGCCCTATGCCATCAGTACCTATGTGTCAGACTTTTACTTTGGTCTTCGCCGTGTTCCTTACACCCCGGATCAGACTATTAACCCTCTTAATTTTAGACACATTAGCGAAGGTGCCGGTGCCGATGTCAATCTGCCGCCGACCTCGGTGGCCTCGCCCCATGACCCGGGGGAGTTATGGGCGTCGGTGCTATGGGATACTTATGTGGCACTCATTAACCGTCATGGTTTTGCCCAGGCGCAACAACGCATGGCCCGTTATCTGATTGGCGGTTACAAGATGACCCCGGTTGCACCGCTCTACACCGAGGCGCGGGATGCGCTACTGGCTACCATAGCCGCCGAGGATATGACCGACTACCGCTTGGCCTTGGCCGCTTTTGCTAGGCGCGGTTTAGGCTTAGGGGCGCAGTCGCCAGAGCGTTACAGCGTCACCCTGGCCGGTGTGGTGGAATCATTTGAAACCGAGTTGGCCGCGTTCGCCGTCCAGGGAGTTAAGCTCGACGCCGACAGCGATCTGTATTGCAGTTTGGATGGCTTTTTAGACGTGGGAGAGCGTGGCAGTCTTAGCGTACAGCTCACCAATACAGGTAGCGAAACTCTAACCAATATACCGGTACAATTTACCCTTATGTCCGCTCAAGGTGTGATTTTAGGTAATGGTGGCAAGAGCACAGTGGCAGAACTAGCTCCCTTTGCGTCGGCCTGGAGCGAGCCCATCAGCATTGACCTGCTTAATGCCGAAGTGGCCAGTGAGCTCGAGATCGAGGTGAGCTTCCCCGAGCAAAGCGTTGGTGACGATATCGTCGAGCCACAGGCGGTGATCGAGCGTTTCACGGTCAACTTTAGCTTTACTGACGCGCCGCTTGTTAGCGCCAGCCAAGGCGATAATATGGAAAAGGCGGTGCTCAGTCGCGCCAATTTGCCGCTACTCTTGCTGAAGTCGGACCCCCGTGCAGAAAACACCTTGCGCTTTGATAACTCGGACCAAATCGCGCTCTTTGAGCAAGGCGGTTTCGAGCTGGGAGAGCAGGCGTTGTTCCTCAATAACAATGGCTATGAGTCTGATGTGGCGCTGACAACTCGACCCTTTATGGTGTCGACGCAGAGCGAATTCAGCCTGTCATTTTGGCATTACTATGCCTTGGAGGCATTCTGGGATGGCGCGGTGCTTGAAATTAAGGTCGATGATGGCGACTGGCAGGATGTGACTGAGGCCGGTGGTCAATTTAGTGTTGGCTACAACGGCACGCTTAACGAGAGCCCATCGCAATCTCTACAGTTGCGCAACGCATACACGGGTCGTAACAGCAGTGGCGGTGTGCTTGGCAACGAAGAGCAGGTGAGCTTTGGCACCTTGTTGGCAGGAAAGCAGGTGCAACTGCGTTTTCGCATCAGCACAGATATTAACGCTAATGACAGCGGCTGGTGGATAGATAACCTCACCATAGCCGGTATGGACAGTGCCGCCTTTTACCAACTCAGCGCCCCGGATCCAGACAATTGTGATAACCGTGCTCCTACCTTAGTGGAGTTGATGGCGCAAACCGTGGATGAAGGCGACGAAGTGACCTTAACCGCTCAGGCCGAGGATGTTGATGGTGATGAGCTCAGTTATCAATGGCGGCAGACACAAGGGCCCAGTGTGACCCTCAGTGGCGCACAAACCGCCAGTGTCAGCTTTACCGCGCCTCAAGTGAGTAGTCAGCAGCAGTTGCATTTTACCCTGAGCGTGAGCGATGGCGCGTTAAGCGCCGAGCAAAGTGTGGTGGTCACGGTCAATGATGTGCCCGTAGTAACGCCTCCACCCCCTCCTCCCGTCTCTAGCTCTGGCGGCGGAGGGGGCTCCTTTGGTTGGTTCTCTCTCGCCTTGTTTACCCTGATCCGCTTGTTGCGGAAATAGCAAAGAAAAAGGCCGCAAGAGGATGCGGCCTTTTTATCTTGGAGGGTAATTACAGCTTATAAATAAAGCTGAATGATTTCGCGATTCCACAAGCCTTCTTTAGAACCGTCACTTTGCAGCACTTCGTTTTGCTTTTGCAAATAGCTATAGCTCACGGTGTTGCCTATATCACCCAAGGCCTTAAGCGCCATGGCGCGATCCGACCAGGAGCCGGTACCTTCATACAGGTCAATTAAGAGTTGCACACTGGCGTCGTCTTTCATATTACCAAGTGATGAGATGGCGGCGAGACGAAGGTATTCATCCTCAGATTTAACCAGTTCGCGCAAATAAGGCAGGGCAATTGGGTTATTACTAAAACCAAGCTCATACACATCCAGGTAGTTGGCTTTAACGCCGGCACCCTTAATGCTGTCGATCAGAGTCTGGGTTTTTTCATCGGACAACTTGCCGCCCATAAGTTGCTGATTAATTTTCGCGCTTAATTCTTTAACCACCAGGCTCATGGGTTCATTCAGCGTTGGCTCAATAATTTCGTCAAAGCTCCACACCGGCACCTTGCCGCGCTTCACATAGACGGCAACGGGATAACTGCCTTTAGTCGTCTCCAGTTTGCCTTTGAGCATGGTGAAGGTAATAAAAGGAGTGAAACCATTGGTTCTATGGTTGCGCATATTAAAACGCAAGATCTCTAGCTTGTTTTCGCCCTCACCTAAGGTGATGGGCAAATCACGGGCGGCAAATTCTTCGGCTAAATGTGCCTCGAGGAACTCCACTTGCTTGAGTACCGTGCCTTCATACATCAAGGCGCTGGGCAAAATACCCGAAGTGAAGGGCGCGCTTTTATCGCTGCGCTGGTCGACCACCTGTATTTTTTGCTGGTTGGTCTGAGCCGTCGCCTCATAGGCATTTGGCGAAGGTTGTGGCTTACTCAGCTTGTATGAGCTGGGCGCACAGCCTTGAAGTAAAAGAGAGCAGGAAAGTGCAACTGTTATTGTTATTGTTTTCATTGTAAACATCATAGGTCCTTCAATTTGCTTAATAATTAGCCGCATGAAAATAGCAAACCGCTGAATCTAAAGCAATGAGTTTGTTACCAAGATGTAAACTGGTCTTTTGCAAATACGGGAATAAAAGGGTGTCAGCGCTCGTCAATGGCTGTGCACGGTAAGCGCGTGCAGGCGCAGCAAATTAATTATTTTCTCTTTTTTAAGTTTCTTAAGACTTTCTTAAGTTTCGCTTTCTAAATTGATTCCATCGCCTCATCTTCAGTAGGGTTTGTTATGGAATCTTTATCGCTCAGCTACGGCACAATGCAGTCGCAATATCTGTTACCCGAGCCCGCGTATCTTGCTCAGGGTTATTTTGTTGCCAATTCAGAGCAGCCCATCCATCGCAGTTTGGCGACCCGTATTCAAGCGGGGTTTGCCAAGCATTATGGCGCCGATGTGCAGGAGTTTATGCCGCTGTTGGCCTGTCTTGGTTACTCCGAGCAGCGCTATTGCTGTTTTGGTTTGCGCAGTGCCAGCCAGCCTTTGTTTATTAACCAATATTTGGATCAGCCACTAGCCGAGCACCTGCAGCAATGGCAATGCCTGCCGTCTCAGTGTATCGAGCTGGGTAATTTGGTGTCCACCCACAGTCAGGCAACGCTGGCACACTTTGTAGTCTTGGCCAAAGCGCTGCAACGAGCCGATAAACGCAAACTGGTATTTTGTGCCACCGCTCATATTCGTAACCTGCTTACTCGCATTGGTGCGCCCTTCGAAGTACTTGGCGATGCCAAGCCGGAGCGCCTGGCAGATTGCGGACTGAGTTGGGGCAGTTATTACACCAATACACCTCAGGTCTGTGTGGTGGACGTGGCGCAGGTTTGTAAGCATGTGGATAGCACCGACACCCTGTCCTATTTTGCCAAGTCCTATCAGAATGATATCGCTAATCTGGCCGTTGAGGTGGCGCATTTATGATGGCCGAATTAACCAGCCTTTGGCACGGCCAAGTGGTCGATGAGCAACAGCACATGGATGCAGCGCAGTTTTGGCAGCAAGTGGAACGCCTGGCTACGCACCTAAAGGACATGCAGTTAAGCTGTGTGGCGGTGGCGCTGGATAATGGCCTGCCCTGGCTGGTGGTTGATTTTGCCCTGATGCAGGCGGGCATAGTGTCCTTGCCCTTGCCAGCCTTCTTTTCGCCCGAGCAACGCCAGTTTGCCCTGGATAAGGCGCGTCCCGAACTTATTATTGGCGCCGCCGACCAGGCAAAAAACGCCGCACAAAATGGCATAGAAACCTGGACTATAGGCAGTGAAAGCATTGCCCTGCAACCGAGTAATCTGGCGGCTCCCGAGCACGCAGTGCCCCAAGGAACGCAAAAAATTACCTTTACCTCAGGCTCTACAGGTCAACCTAAGGGCGTGTGCCTGTCCACGGCGCATATGTTTGATGTCGCCGAGTCCTTGGTCAGTCGCACCGCGGTGGATGCGCCCAAGCATTTATGTCTGCTCCCCTTACCCGTGTTGCTTGAAAACGTAGCCGGAATTTATGCGCCCATGTTGGCCGGTGGCGATATTTATGTGCCTTCGCTGGCAGCCTTAGGCTTCGACGGCGCCCGGTTAACTACCCCACAAAAGCTCTTGGCCACCATTAGCGAGGTAGAGCCCAATACCCTGATCTTGGTGCCGGAATTATTAAAAGCCCTGGTGCAAGCCTGCGCTTCGGGTTGGCAGGCACCCAGTTCTTTAACCTTTATAGCCGTCGGTGGTGCCAAGGTTGCGCCTCAGTTAATAGCACGAGCCCATGATCTGGGTCTGCCCGTGTATCAGGGCTATGGCTTGTCTGAGGCCGGCTCGGTGGTGAGTTTAGCAACGGGCGACGGCGCCGGTGTGGGCGAGCCATTGGCGCATGTTCGTTATGAAATACGCGATGATGAAATGATCATCAAGGCACCGACCTTCCTTGGTTACCTTGGCGAGCCGAACACTCAGTCACAAGGCTTTGCCACCGGCGATCTGGTGCGCATGGACAATGGCGAGTTGCATATTCTTGGCCGTAAAAAGAACCAGCTTATTCTGAGCACCGGGCGCAATATTTCCCCGGAGTGGCCCGAGTCGCTCTTGCTTAGTCATGGGCCCATATTGCAAGCCGTGGTGGTCGGTGAAGGTCAGGCTTTTTTGAGCGCCCTTATTTATTGTCATGAGGCCGTCGATGACGCCCAGCTAGAGGCGCTTATCGACGCCACTAATGCGCAACTGCCCGAGTATGCGCAAATCGTTAAAACCCTGCGTTTAAGTGCGCCGCTCAGTACTGCCGAGGGCTTGCTTAGTGCCAATCAAAGGCCCAAGCGCCCAGCTATTAATGCGCACTTTTCACAACAAATTTCTCAGTTATATCAGGAGTAGTCCGCTATGTTATTTTTCCAAAAACTGGTCGAACAAACCGAACAAGAGCGTCAATACCTGTTGTCTGCCGAGGTGATCCAAAAGGCGTTGGCCGGTCAGGTCAGCGTCGACCTTTATGTGGCCTTTTTACAACAAGCCTTTCATCACGTTAAACACACCATCCCACTTTTGATGGCCTGTGGCGCCCGCATTAGCAGCGAGCAGGAATGGTTACGCGACGCCATTGCCGAATACATAGAAGAAGAATTGGGACATCAGGAATGGGTGCTCAATGACATCAAGGCCTGTGGTTTTGATAAAGAGCAGGCCCGTTACAGCGAGCCCAATTTTGCCACCGAGATGATGGTCAGCTATGCCTACGACAGCATAGCGCGTATTTCGCCGCTCAGTTTCTTCGGCATGGTTCATGTGCTTGAAGGCACGTCCATTGCGCTGGCCGACAATGCCGCCGACACCATACGCACTAAGCTGGGGCTGCCAAAAAAAGCCTTTAGCTATCTCACCTCCCATGGTGCCTTGGATATAGAGCATGTGAAGTTCTTCCAGGGGCTGATGGACCGTATTACCGACGAGCAGGATCAGCAGGTGATAGTGAATGCGGCGAAGCGTTTTTATCGTCTCTACGGCGACATGTTCCGCACCCTGGATACTAACCATGGACTGGCGCCCCTGAGCGCCGAAGTGGAGGCGTTATGAGCGCGCCGATTGCGGTTTTGACCGGAGCCAGCGGCGGTATCGGCGGTGCCATCGCCAAACGATTGGCGGCCCGCAATTACCGGATGATCTTACTCGGTCGCGATCTAACGGCCTTGGAGCAGGTGCGCCAACAGTTGCCAAGCGACGAGGCGTCTTATCATCTGGCCTTACAGGTGGATCTAAGCAACGACGCCGATATTAGCCGGGTGGTGGACCTACTTGGCGATATTGGCCGCTGTGATTTGTTGGTCAACAACGCCGGGGTGAACACCATGGTGCCCTTTGAATCCCTGAGCAAGTGTGATCTCGACGCGGCGCTGGCGGTCAATGTCCGTGCGCCCATGTTGCTGTCTCAAGGGTTATTACCTCTGCTGCGACAAGGTGGCGGCACCATAGTGAATATTGGCTCCTCGTTTGGCGCCATAGGTTACCCGTTACAGGCCCAGTACTGTGCCACCAAGTTTGCCTTGCGCGGTTTTAGTGAAGCGCTGGCCAGAGAGCTAAGTGATACTCAGGTGCGGGTTAAATACTTTGCCCCGCGTGCCACACAAACGGCCATCAACAGCGACAAGGTCACGGCACTCAATAAGGCATTGGGTAACGCCATGGATACGCCGGAGTATGTGGCCGAAGAATTTATGCGTTTACTCGACTCTGACGAGCGCCGCCGCAGTGTCGGGGCCAAAGAGTCCTTATTTGCAAAAATCAATGCGTTACTGCCCAAGGTGGTGGATAACGCCCTAGCGAAACAACTTGCGACCATTAAACAATTAATGAGGTGAACTATGAAACCCTATTTCGCAATGGCTCTTGTGGCCGCGGCCCTGTCTCAAAGTGCCTTTTCTCAAAGTACCTTGTCCAGTGCCGATGAGCAGATGAGCCTGCAACAACTGATGCGCCAGTGGGCCCATGTAAATTATGAGCTCAAGGGCGACGATCAAGAGGGTGCCTTCGCCGAGCTGGCGAAGAGTGCGCAAAGCTATCGTCAGGCACATCCGGATGAGGCCGAAGGCCATATCTGGTCTGGCATTATTCATTCCAGTTACGCCGGTGCAAAGGGCGGCTTGGGGGCCTTAGGTCTGGCTAAAGAAGCGAAAAAAGACTTTGAAATGGCCATGCGCATCAATGGCGAAGCACTGCAAGGTTCGGCCTACACCAGTTTAGGTACCCTGTATGCGCAGGTGCCGGGCTGGCCTATCGGTTTTGGCGATGATGAGAAGGCTCAGGAGTTGTTTAAAAAGTCCTTGGCTATCAACCCTGACGGCATTGATATTAATTACTTTTATGCTCAGTTCCTCTATGATGAAAGGAAGTATAAACAAGCGAAAGCGCATTTATTGCGTGCCCAGGCAGCAGCGCCACGCGCCGAGCGTCCACTGGCCGATAAATATCGCCAGCAAGAGGTGGCTCAGTTACTGGCTAAGGTGGAGCGCAAGCTAAAACGCTAACAAAGGAGACAGGGATTGCGGTTGTTACTGGTGGAAGACGATGTCATCGTTAATGAAGGCTTGAGCCGTACCCTGGCTCACGAGGGTTATGCGGTGGAATCGGTGACCTGTTTGGCCGAGGCGCGGCCCATGGTGGCCCATGATGATGTGGATCTGGTGATCCTCGACCTCGGCCTGCCCGATGGCGATGGCTTAAGCCTGCTAGCGGATATTAAACGTCGCGCTAAGCCCTTACCGGTGCTTATCCTCACCGCCCGTGACAGCCTGGATGACAAAATTCAGGGCCTGGACTTGGGCGCCGACGATTACCTGGTCAAGCCCTTTGCCGTGGACGAGCTATTAGCACGTTTGCGGGTGCTGGGCCGGCGCGTCACTGGTGTGGCATCAAGCATATTGCAATGTGGTTCGGTGCAAATGGATCTCGGTGCCCATCAGGTCAGTGTCGATGGCGCCTCGCTCAATCTGCCGCGCAAGGAGTACATGCTGTTGAAGGCGTTAATGGAAAACCAAAGTCGGGTGCAGTCCAAGGAGCAGCTGGAACAAAAGCTGTACCAATGGGGGGAGGAGCTTGGCTCCAACGCCATCGAAGTACATATTCACCATTTACGTAAAAAGTTGCCGGCCAAGATGATCAAAACCCTGCGTGGCATCGGCTATGTGTTGGCCACCAATGAAGGCGGCGAACCTTGAGCATTCGCACCAAGCTGATGATGCTGTTGTTGGCCATGCTGGTGCTTATCCTGTTTTTAGCCCTGGCCCAGGGCTATCAACGCAGTTTGGCCCGTGCCGATGCCTTGTTTGACCAGCATCTCCAGGCCCGCACCCAATTGCTGTTTGCCGTTGCTCCCGAGGCCCTGCCCAAGCAACAGGCGCAATTTTGGCAGCGTTGGCAAGGCGATACTTTAGTGGGGGGAAGCGAAAGCTTACTCGCCAAGGTGCCGCCCCAGGGCCTGCAAACCATTAACAGCCAAGGGCAACGACTGCGTATCGCCACCTATTGCCGGCAAATAGATTGCGTGGTGCTGGGCGAGCCCATCAGTGAGCGTTTTGCCCTGTCGGAGCAATTGATCATCGCCCTGATGTTGCCCATGTTGCTCGGCATTGCTTTATTGGCGGTGTTTATCAGTCTGGCGGTGAAGCGCGCCTTACAACCCCTCACCTTACTCTCTCGCGAGCTCAAAACACGTGCCGCCAATGACTTTTCCATGTTGTGCACCGAAGCCAAGGCCTCGGAAATCAAACCCGTGGTGGACACCCTGAATGCCCTGTTGCGGCGCACCGAGCAGGCCTATTTGCGTGAGCGCTACTTTGCCAGCGATGCCGCCCATGAGCTGCGCACACCCTTGAGCGCGATGAAAATCAACCTGCACAACTTATTACAGCGTCATAATGATGAGGATGCCAAAGCGCTGAGCCTGAGTGTCGACCGCCTTAATCATTTGGTGGAGCAAATGCTGGCCCTGGGACGGACTTCCTCCCAGCAGTGGCAGGACAAACTGGCCAAGCAGTCGCTGGCGCATATTTGCCAGCAGTTAATCGCCGAGCTCTATCCGCAAATAGCGCAGAAAAATCTGGATATCAGCTTAAGCGGCGAGTGTCGCGAGGTTATCGGTGAGCCCTTTACCCTTAATGTGATGTTGAAAAACATCATTAGCAACGCGGTGAAATACACCCCGGCTAATGGCCGTATTGCCATTCACTTGGCCGACCGAGGTGATAATATTGAGCTGCGGGTGGCCGACTCCGGTCCCGGCATTGCCAGCGAGTTACGGGAGCGCATTTTTGATCGTTTCTTTCGCGTTGGCGGCGACTCGCACCCAGCTCATATTCCCGGTGCGGGTTTGGGCTTGGCCATAGTCCAGCATGTGATAGGTCTCTATCAGGGCGAGGTGCAACTCAAGCAAAGTGAGTGGGGCGGATTAGAAGTGATCATTACCATGGCGGTACAGCGGGAGACATTATGCAGCGATTGATATGGATATTGATGCTGCTGAGTATGCCGGCGTTCGCCGAGCTCAAAGAGTTTAAGCTGGTGCTCAAGGATCACCTTTTCTATCCGGCGCGCATGGAAGTGCCGAGCGGTGAAAAAATTCGCCTCTTGGTACACAACCTCGACGGCGACCCGGAAGAGTTCGACAGCTTTGATTTAAACCGCGAGAAGGTGCTGTTCCCCGGGCGCATTAACGTTATCTATGTCGGCCCTCTGGCCCCCGGTGAGTACTTCTTTTTTGGCGAATTTGCCCCCGACACCGCACGGGGAACCCTGGTAGCGGTGCCATTTGCGGAGCAAAGGCCATGATCAACAGTTTATTAGTGACCATCAATCAATTGTTGCCGCCGGCGGTGTTGCTGGTGTTTGCCCTGGTGTTGCACGTTAAGCCCTTGGGTCGAAAGCGCTGGCTTATTTTAGCCCTGTGGCTGGTGGTGCCGACATTGAGCTATATCCTCTCGCTTGAGCAGATCAGTCAGTGGTTTGATTACCTGGGCTTTGAGTATTCACAAATGCTGCTGGTGGCCCTATTGGTGCTGGCGGCGCTCAGCGGCTTAGCGCTGCGGCTATGGGCCAGTTTTGTGTTGCTGTTGGCCAGTGCCAGCTGTTTATATTTGAGTCACTACTTACCCTGGCTGCTGCAAGGGCAGATGGAGCTGGCTCGTGCCCTGGGGGTGTGTCTCGGGGTGGGCATAGTCGGTAGTTTTGCCATTTTATTTTATTTCTTTCTTACCTGGTTGGCCGAGCACTACGGGCCTTGGGGGGTACTCGGCCTATTTAGCATGCATATTGCCGGCTCCATGGTTGGCATGCTGGATATTGCCGCCGGTGCAGGCTTATTAACCATGCCTTCCCCCTTGGTGGATCTGCGCACCCTGTTGGACGAGCACAGTATTTTTGGCCGTTTGGCCAAGGTGGTAGTGGGTTATGAAGCGACCCCCAGTTCGCTGTCATTATGGGTGTATATATTGACGCTGTTGGCGCTGCTAGGGGCAGCAAAATGGCAACGGAGTAGACAAGAATGCGATATTTAACCTGGGCTTTATTGCTGCTGAGTGCCAGCAGTTGGGCCGATGGCATGGTGGTCGATAAGGTCTACCATCCCTATGTCCTGCCCTATGAAAAGGAGCTTGAATGGCGTCTGGTGTCGCGACAAACCGATGAAGGCAATGTGCTGGCGCAACGCTTTGGTGTTGGCGGTGCCATTAGTGAAACCCTGAGCCTGGAAGTCTATGGTGTCGGTGAGCGCGACGATGAAGGCGATTTTGGTCTGGCCGCCTATGAAGCGGAGTTGCGCTGGCAAATGGTCGAGCAGGGGCGTTATTGGGCCGATTTTGGCGCCCTATTTGAAATAGAAAAGCAGCACAAAGAAGATAACTATGAGATCACTTCCGGCCTCTTGTTCGAAAAAGAGTTCGGCATCACCAGCCTCACGGTCAATGCCTTCTTGGTGTACGAGTGGGGCAGTGATATTGATTCAGAGTGGGAGTCGGAGTTTCGGGCGCAATATCGTTACCGTTTGCGCTCGGCGTTTCAACCGGCATTAGAGCTCTACAGCGGCGAAGACTTTGTCGGTGTCGGCCCGGGCTTTATCGGTTTGCACCGTTATGACGGTCAGCATCAGCTAAAATGGGAAGCGGGCTTTATCAGCGAAGTGGGGCATGGCGGTAAGGACCATAGCTTTCGCCTGGCCCTGGAGTTCGAGTTTTAAAATGTGGGTTGTCTGTTTATCTGCGCAAGAAACGAAGATAAACAGACCCTAGGTTTTACTTAAAACTTACTGGGTGCCGGCGGCACGCTCAGTGGTTGTCTCGGATTGGCCTCAAGCTCCTTAAGTAGCTCTTCAACGGCGCGCTCGATGGATGGATCCTTACCCTGATAAATAAGCTCAGGACGATCAATCACCTCGATATCCGGCGTTACGCCTTCATTCTCGATGATCCAATTTCCCTCGTTATCCAGGATGCGGAAGGTCGCCGCAATCACCTGACCGCCATCGACCAGGTTCGGGTTGCCGGAAATACCGATTAAGCCACCCCAGGTACGAGTACCAATCAGCTTACCTAAACCCGCCTGACGGAAATAGTAAGGCAGGGCATCACCGCCGGAGCTGGAATAGCCATTGATTAGCATGGCCTTAGGACCATCGTGGGCAAACTGCGGAGTTTTCGTCGGCTCAACACCACGGCGCTTCCAGTAGTTTAGCGGCTTACGTGCCAGCCAGGTGATCATGTGCTCGGGAATAAAGCCACCGCCATTGTAGCGGTCGTCGATGATCATGGCGTCCTTGGTGGTTTGCGGCATAAAGTTTTTGAACATGGCACGGTTGCCTTCGTAATGGGTGTTGGGCAAGTGCACATAGCCAATCCGGCCATTGGAAAGCTTGGCCACATAGTCGGCGCGCTCATTCACCCATTGCAGATAACGCAGGCCTTGCTCGCTGGCCACCGGCTTGACGCTGACCTTCCAGGCACCCTTTTGGCTTGGTTTGGAGTTTATTAGCAGTTCAACCTGCTCACCCTGGGTGTTTTCCAGCAATTCATAGAAGTTACTCACCTGGGTGACCGGGCGGCCGTTAACGGAAATAATGAAGTCTCCGTCGCTGGCTTTAACGCCCGTGGTGCCTAGTGGGGAGCGGAAGTCTTCATGCCAGTTTTCGCCTTGGAAAATATGCTCGATTTGAACATAACCCGAGCTGTGGCTCGCCAGTTTGGCGCCCAGCAGACCGTGCTTTTTACGCTCGGCCTTAGGCATGTCTCCGGATTGCACATAGATGTGACCGGCATTGATCTCACCGGCAATTTCGCTCAGCACATAGTCAAGATCGGCGCGGTGCGCCACGGCATTGGCCAGCGGCTGATATTTAGCCAAGATAGCATCCCAATCCTGACCATGATGGTTTTCATCATAGAACCAATCACGCAAGGTGCGCCAGCCTTCCACATACATTTGCTGCCACTCGATTTGCGGGTCGATTTTCAGCGTCATCTTGGTTAAATCCAGTTTGGCTGCGTTCAAATCCTGATCCGCTTTCGGGGCAATAACGCTGTAGTCCTTACCCGCTTGTACCAAAACATGTTCACGGTTGCTGGAGAGCACATAGCCACTAACACCCTTGGCCACGGTTTTCAGTTCAGCGTCGTGCTCGGTGCCAAGTAACTGCAAGTCGCCCTTACTTAGCGCCAGGACACCGCCTTCGACGCCGGCTAAGGCGTTGTAGTCTCCCGCCGGGGCGTTAAGAGCGGTCACCCGTTGCATAAAGCCACTGCTTTGCAGCTGAGTCTTTTTGCTTGTTTTTTTGGTGTCGTCATCGTCACTCAGGATGGCCGCTTCATCACTTTGCAGGGCAATTAAGGGTGTGATCTTATTGTTGACCGCGGCGGCATAAATGCGCGTGGCGCGGTTAAACATGTAGTCAAACTCATAACTGCTAAAGGCAAGGTTGAAGTCGCGCTCAGAGGTAAAGTACAGGTATTGGCCATCCGGTGAGAAGGCCGGGCTGTGCTCATTGGTCATCTCATCGGTTAAACGTGTCACCGTTTGCTCATCGGTATTGTAGTGCCAGAGCGAGGCATAGCGGTTTTCGTTGTTTTTCACAAAGACGATGTCTTCGCTGTTGGGCGACCAGATGTATTGCTGAATACCTTCTTCATCGTACAGGCCGGTATCGATTTTGTGTTGTTTACCGGATTTTGCATCGAGCCACCACAGGGTGTGGTTCTTATCTGCAAACAGCAGTTTTGAACTATCCGGCGACCACACCGGGGTAAAACGCCAAATGGTGCCGTTGTCGGTGAGTTGTTTCACCGCATTGTTATTGGCGCGATCTTTTAGGTAAATCTCATATTCGCCACTTTCATCGCTCATATAGGCAATGTAGCGACCATTGGGCGACCAGCTGGCGTCAATTTCACGCCCCGTTGGCGTATAGGACAGGTTGCGTGTGGGCCCTTGTTTCACCGGTACGCTAAAGAGCTCACCACGGGCGGTGAACAGGGCGCGTTTGCCATCATGAGACAGTGACATGGAGTCGATAAACTCGCTGACATTCTTGCTGTATGGCATGGCGTACTGGCGTACACCGGCGATATTAATGGTGAGCTTGGTGCTTTGCTCGGTAATTGGGTCAAAGCGATAGAGGTAGCCGCCATTTTCATAGACCAGGGCGTTAGGGCCGGCCGATGGCCAGAGCACGTCAAAGTCCGCGTGATTGGTGAGCTTTTTCGCCTCGGCTCCCTCGCGGTATTGATACAGATTCAGGGTGTAGTCGCTGTCGGAAACAAAATAGATGTTGTCGCCCACCCAGGTCGGTTGCTGCTCGGTGGCGCGACTGCTGGTCAGTTGTGTGGAGGTGTTGTTTTCTAAGTCATACACCCACACATCCTGGGCCCGACCGCCTCGCGAGCGCTTCCAGGTTCGAAACTCACGGTCGATGGGGGTGTACACATACTGACCGCCATCGGGAGAGAGCATGCCGCCACCGGTTTCGGGGATAGCCAGCGGCTGCTCTAAGCCGCCATCCGCCGGCACCATATAGGGGCGACCCATGCGCTTGCCCCAAGGTGTACGGTTGGCACGGAAGACCACGTTTTTGCCATCTGGGGTCCAATCCAACACCCGGTAATCATAGCCACCGCGCGGCGGCATAGGGCCAACATCGTTATAGTAAGTCAGTTGCTTTAGCCCGGAGCCATCGCGGTTGATCACGTAAATTTGGCGGCTGCCGTTGTACTCGGCGGCAAAGGCGATGCGCTCACCGTCCGGTGAGAATTTAGGAAAGGTCTCAAAGCCAACATGATCGGTCAGACGTTGGCTGGCACCGGTTGCGGTGTTAGCCACATACACATCACCGGCGTAGATAAAGGTGACATGCTCGTTGTGAATATCGGGGAAGCGCAACAGGCGCGTGTCTTCTGTTTCATAGGCCGACACCCAGGGGGCGAGCGTGGTTGCCACCGCTAAAGCCAAGGTCGTTATTGTTTTCATGGTTATCCTATCCTTTTGGGGAGACTGTTACATCATAGCAAGGGAGCGGATAACTGCGACCGAGGTGCGACTAAAAGTTTGTTAAAAATTATGTAGATGGCCGTTTAAAAGACCCTCAGCGGCGCTAGTCATTAAAGGTTTGCAGCTCATGATAGGGGTTGCGCAGCTTTTGCTGGTACCAGGGTGTATCTTCGATGGCGGCGAAGGCTTCCTTGATGTTGGCCACCGTGGTGGCGTCCAAATCTTTGTTGGCCGCCAAATAGCCGTAGACGCTGAGCTCTTCGATGGCGCTGATAAAACGCAAATGACTGGCGGGCAGATTAAATTGCTGCGCCATGGCACCGACATAGTTAGGGTCATCGATGATCAGATCCACCTTACCGGAAAGCAAGAGGCGGTAGGAGTGCTTGATATCCGTTGTTTGCAGCACGGTAAAGCCGCGCTTAACAAAAAACAAGGCGCTGATGTCATCGCGCTGCACCGCAATGCGATAGGCACGGGCGTCCTCGAGTTGTTTAATGTTGATGTGTTTGCTCGAAGCTAAGCTGACAAAGCCCAAGCGAAAATAGGCGACCTTGCCCAGCCAGTGGAACAGCGGCTCGCGCTCCGGTGTTTTCGCTAAACTGTAGATCAGCGTATTGGCCTGCTTTTTGGCGAGGTAAAAGGCCCGAGCCCAGGGGTAGATGTTGATGTCGGCATCCACATTCGCTTCGCTGAGCACATGACGAACGATATCCGTGCTGCTGCCGCCGATATTGTCATTGATTAAAATCTGGTTCGGCGGGCTCAGTTCGGTCACCACCTGCACGGCGTCATCCGCAGCACTGTTAAAGGATAGAAGTGCGCATAGGAAACATAACAAGGGGAGTGACGTTCGCAGCAAGGGGGGCATGCTCTTTCCTTAAGCCAATAATTCCCCTAAGCATAGATAAATGCAATGAAGAATGCACCTAATAACGAAGAAAATATTCCTTATTTGGGTACTTTAATGGATTTATACCAATTCTGTTAAGTATGTGAGCAGATATAGCGCCGGATAAATGATGTGATAACAAGGTGGAATTTTTCTTATGTAGTTACTCTACATCGAAAAATTCCAACGCCGTGAGCATGACATTTAGCCCGCTAGAATGATTAGCTATTTAAGTGAATTGGTATTAGTAGGGCGCAGAAACGATAAAAGGGCCTTGCGGCCCTTTGGTGAAGTATCGTTCAAGTTAGCCGCTGCCTTAACCCCTTAAGGCAACAACCTAGGTCTGAGACCCTGTTTTGCAACTCTGGCTTCTCTTTCTTTCTAAGCAATAGAGAGGAAAAACCCAGCAATTGCGGCGCTCATAAGGTTGGCCATAGATCCTGCCAACACTGCTCTGAGCCCTAGACGTGCGATGTCCTTCCGCCGGCTTGGCGCCATACCGCCAATCCCGCCTAGTAAGATGGCTATCGATGACAGGTTAGCGAAACCACACAGTGCAAAGGTTACGATTGCTTGTGTGTGCTCACTTAACTCATCACGATAATTTACAAAGTCCAAATAAGCGACGAACTCATTTACGACTAATTTCTGGCCAATAAAACTACCGGCTCGCATGGCTTCATCCCAAGGCACACCCAATAACCAGGCGACCGGGGCGAAGACATAACCTAAAATCTGTTGTAGCGTCAGCTCCGGGTTATCGAAGAAGCCACCAAACCAGCCTAATACACCATTAAGCAGGGCGATAAGCGCTACGAAAGCCAGCAACATGGCGCCTACGTTCAGCGCCAGTTGCATACCGCTTGAGGCACCAGCGGCCGCGGCATCGATGACGTTAACCGGCTGCTCATGCTCGGTATCGAGCTCTGCCAGGGTTTCCTTCGGGGTTTCCGTTTCCGGCACTATCATTTTGGCCATCAGGAAACCACCGGGTGCGGCCATAAAGCTGGCAGCAATCAGGTAGTGCAGTTCAACGCCTATCTTTACATAACCGGCCATGACCGAGCCCGCCACCGTGGCTAAGCCACCTACCATGACCGCGAATAACTCCGACTTGGTCATGGTGGTTATAAAAGGTTTAACTATCAAAGGCGCTTCGGTTTGGCCAACGAAAATATTGGCGGTGGCCGAGAGCGACTCGGGGCGCGACGTTTTCAATAGCTTTTGCAGCGCGCCACCTAAGAATTTAATCACCCAATCCATGATGCCGAGGTAATACAAGACCGCCACCAGGGATGAGAAAAATACGATAACCGGCAACACCTGAAAGGCGAATAAAAAGCCTAGAGTGTCTTCCTTGGCCAAGGGACCGAATAAAAAGCTGATGCCATCGGTGGCATAGCCAATTATTTTGGCAACCGCCCTAGACATGGCTTCAAGTATGTTTTTGCCAAATTCAAAAAATAATACAAAGCCACCTATGATGACTTGCAGTAAAAATGCCACGCCGACTGTGCGTGGATTTATCGCTTTACGGTTTGTTGATGCCCCGTAGGCAATCGCCAGTAGCACCAGCATACCGATCAGGCTCATTAATGTTGTCATTGCCGATGTTCCCGTTATTCTTGTAGTAGGTGTTTGATTTTACTTTTTATTATGTCAATTGCTACGCGGTTTTTACCACCTCGGGTGACCACCAAGTCGGCGTTGTGCTTGGACGGCTCGATAAACTGGTAAAACATTGGTCGCACGGTGCGCTTATACTGTTCGACAATCGACTGGATTGTGCGACCGCGCTCTTCAATATCGCGTTGCATACGGCGCATCAGACAGATGTCCAGCGGCGTATCGATAAACACCTTGATATCAAATTCATCTCTCAGTGCCGGATCGCTTAATAACAAAATACCCTCGACGATGAGGATCTTTGCCGATAAAACGCGGCGTGTTTCCTTTGCGCGGGTGTGCTCGTTATAGTCATAAATGGGCACATCCACGGCGCACCCTTCACGCAATTTGCGCAGGTGCTCGACCAACAATTCGTGCTCAAAGGCATCGGGGTGGTCATAATTTGTTTTGACGCGATGCGCCATAGGTAAATGTGATTGATCCCGGTAGTAGGCGTCTTCCTCGATAATGGCGATCGCCCCAGGCTCTAGCTCATTGACCAGTTCGTTATAAATAGTTTGGCTAAACAACGACTTACCCGACGCAGACGCACCGGCAATGGCGATAATGGTTTGTGTCACAAACAAAGCATCCAGACTGAAATTAGACAATTGATTACTTTAGCAAATTCGCCACGAATAATCTCAATTGATGCCATCCATTAGCGCTTATGCGCGCCAAAAGTGACGCAAATCCTCACGTTATTCCGACAAATGTAGCCTTTATAACGGGTTTTTATTAAGGACTTATGTCCGCTTGAAAAAACATCAGCGGCGAACCCCGTAGGCCCAGAACAAACCTATAATTAGTGTAGGACTTTTGTCCTGTTGGTAAATTTATCAAGTGGTTAAAGTGAGCAACATAGCGTAATAGAGCGAGGCAAGTATGGCACGAGCAATGATCTTGATGGCCGACAGTCTGGGGATTGGCGCGGCACCCGATGCCGAGGCCTTTGGCGATCTTGGTGCCAACACCCTGGGTCACATTTTAGATGCCTACCAGCAGCGATGGGGTGAACCCCTGGCGCTGGCAAACTTGTCGCGACTGGGTTTGATCGATGCCTGTGAGGCGGCGTCTGGTCGAATCCTTAACGTTGCCAATCGCCAACAGCCAATGGCTGCGTGGGGTTATGCCAAGGAGTTATCCAGTGGCAAAGACACGCCGTCGGGGCATTGGGAAATGGCCGGTGTGCCGGTGTTGTTCGATTGGGGTTATTTCCCCTTAACCACACCCAGCTTTCCCGCCGAGTTGATTGATGAATTGGTAGCGCGCACCGGTATTCCCGGGATCTTGGGTAATTGTCATGCTTCGGGCACGACCATTATTGCCGAACTCGGTGAGGAGCATGTGCGCACGGGTAAGCCAATTTGTTACACCTCGGCCGACAGCGTGTTCCAAATTGCCGCCCATGAACAAAGCTTTGGTTTGGATAACTTGTATCAGGTATGTGAAGTTGCACGCTCACTGCTTGATGACTACAACATTGGCCGCGTGATTGCGCGTCCCTTTGTTGGCAATGACAAGGATGATTTTAAGCGTACCGGTAATCGCCGCGATTATTCGGTGTTACCGCCGGCCCCGACTGTGCTGGATAAGCTGGCCGCAGCCGGTGGCGAGGTGATCAGTATTGGCAAAATCGCCGATATTTATGCCCATCAGGGGATCACCCAAAAATTTAAGGCGCCGGGCCTGGAAAACCTGCTGGCAAAAACCGTCGAGGTGTTTAAACAGGCGCCGGACAACAGCTTGGTATTTACCAATCTGGTGGACTTCGATGAACTCTATGGTCATCGTCGTAACGCCGTGGGTTATGGCGAAGCATTGAAAGTATTCGATGACTTTTTGCCCCATGTATTGGCGCAGTTACAAGAAGATGATCTGCTGATCATCACCGCCGACCATGGCTGCGACCCCACCGCCCCAGGCTCGGATCATACTCGCGAGTATGTGCCGGTAATCGCCTATCGCCCGGGCATGCAAGCCGTGGCGCTGGGTGAGCGTGAGAGTTTTGCCGATATCGGCCAGACCCTGGCGCAATGGTTTGACCTAACAACACTTGAATATGGTAACGGCTTTGTTGCGGCGCTTTCGCTCGATACGCCGGACACAGCACAGTAAGAGGACAAGATATGAGTACGCCACATATTAGCGCAGCCCAGGGCGATTTTGCCGAAACGGTATTAATGCCGGGCGATCCACTGCGTGCCCAATACATTGCCGAGCACTTTCTCGACGATGCGAAACAAGTGACTGGCGTACGCAATATGTACGGCTTTACCGGCACTTATAAAGGTAAGCCGGTGAGCATCATGGGCTCGGGTATGGGCATTCCATCCATGTCCATTTATGCCCGCGAGCTGATCGTCAGCTACGGCGTGAAAAACATTATTCGTATCGGTACCTGTGGCGGCATCGCTGCGGATACCAAAATTCGCGACGTGATTTTTGCCCAGGGCGCGAGCACCGACTCCAATGTTAACCGTGCCCGTGTACGTGGCTACGATTTTGCCGCCCTGGCCAACTATGGCTTGCTTGAAAACGGCGTACGCGCCGCCCGTGAATTGGGTATCGATGCCAAAGTAGGGAACGTGTTTACCACGGATACCTTCTATCAGGCCGACTCCTCGTTTTACGAAGAGCTGCATAAGCTAGGTGTACTGGCGGTGGATATGGAAACCGCCGGTCTTTACGGTGTGGCCGCCGAATACGGTGCCAACGCCATGGCGCTGTTTACGGTGAGCGATCATGTGATCACCGGTGAAGCAACGCCAGCCGAAGAGCGTCAAAGCACCTTTAACGAGATGGTGAAAATCGCCCTCGAATCAATCTAATTTATGCACCTAGGGGCCACCCTAGATTGCAACATCAGTGTTCCTTGGTAATACGTGAAAAACGTTAACCTCAAAGTCCCCGCTTTTTAGCGGGGCTTTTTTTTGCCTGCTGATAAGGAGAGCGCTTTGTCTTTTTTATAGTGGGCGTTTGACTAGGGAAAACAATTAACTTATTAATATTGTTTTAACGTGTTTGAATTGCCTTAGGTATTTGATATGGAAGTGACTTACCAGAGCTTAAAAGCGCGACAGCGTAGCGAACGAAGTGAATACACTGAAAACATAGGTTTGCGGGTGCACAGGGCACTGAGCTGGCTGCATAAAGCAGAGCAGATGGAAGGGGATAAAGACTCCCAGTTTATCTTTTATTGGATAGCCTTTAATGCCGCATACTCAAATGTTATTGACGATTGTTACCGTTATACCGAGCAAGATACATTCCGTAATTTTATCGAACGCTTATGTCAGCTGGACGAGCAAGGTCGCTTAGCAGATCTGGTCTGGAATGAATTTGCCAGCAGTATCAGGGTATTGTTAAACAACAAATTTGTGTTTCAGCCCTTTTGGGATTTCCACAATCATAAAAAGTCCGAACAAGAATGGGAAGAGCGCTTCAAAGCCGCAAATTCCTATGCTAATAAAGCACTCGGCGGTAAAAACACCTCCGCCGTTTTATCGGTCATATTTTCTCGCCTATATACATTAAGAAACCAGATAATCCATGGTGGCGCCACCTGGAATAGTTCAGCAAACCGGGCTCAGGTCCGTGATGCGGTTACCTTCTTATCCAAGTTTATTCCGTTCACAATTGAAATCATGATGGATAACGCCCAAGAGTTTTGGGGAGAAGCAAGTTACCCCGTTGTAGAATAAAGCAAATTACCAAGACACCCATCTCAAAGCTTAAAGTATAAGAGTGGGTGTCTTGTTTATTACTCAGTTTTTCTAGCGGCTCTCTTTCAGCCCTTGGGTTCTTTAGCTCTCTTGGTAGCTTTTAGTCCAAACCCTCCACGATGGAAAAGTGATGACTGGCTATACGAAAGCCTTCCCTGAGGTAAAATTTATGGGCGGGAAAGCGTTGCACGCCTGAATCGAGGTGGATCTGCGTACAGCCGACTTGTTTCGCATAGCTTTTAAACCAGTTCATAAAAAAAGTGCCAACGCCTTTTGACCGGTATGCTTCATTGGTAACCAGATCCTCAATATAGATGTGCTTTCCCCAAGCGAGTTTTTCGCCCATGCTGAACCCGGCAACCGCCAACACCTCGCCCTCCGATATCACATAGACTAGCTGATAGCCCTGCGTTTTTTGTTTCTCTATCTGCACATGCAAACTTTCACGACTGTACTGCGGGCGCAACTGCAAGAGTACATCAAGCACCTTGTCTTGAAGGTCACCTTGACCCATAAACCTAACTTCCATCTACTTCTCCATTTTGGTGTCTTTAAGCAACGAACGTCATCGTACATAAAACTTATCTCAAATCCATATTGTCGACAATTATGTTCGATATACATATAAATAAATTGTTTATATGGGTTTGTAAATTGAAATTGTCGACAATGCTAATTTTGGAATTAGATGCTAATGTGGTTTAACTTTTTCGGAACGCTCAATGCTTGCTTCATCTTATTTAGTTTAATAGGGGTGTATTCACAAGTACGTACCATATGGCGAAGGAAACAAGAGCACATACAAAATCCAACGCATATCCTGTCGCTGAAAATGTTTATGGTTAGCTTCTTCGCCTACTACTCCTTCTTTGTATATGGCATGTCGATAGAGCCTTTCAATCACTATATTGTGTGGCCTAGGTTATGCGCCTCAGTGCTGGTTAGTATCATTCTTTATGAAATATGGCGAGACAGGAAGACACGGCCGTCGTTTCTATGTTTTTCAGCGGCCCTGGCGCTACTTTTGATAGGCGCTTTGTTTGGTGTCATAGGAACTGCTTATGAAGATCAAGGACAGCAAATAATGGCGGTAATGATAGTCTGTATTACCGGGCTCATTGCGCATGGCTATTACAGTCAGATCACCTTAGTGCTTAAGGCGGGGGAGACCGGGGCGCTGGATAGAAAAATGAGTGCGTTCATTTTACTGATGGACATTTCAACTATCGCATTTTCTCTGAGCATGGGGCTTACACAAGGTTGGCCGCTCTTGCTGTTGGCGAGTGTCAGTGCCATTACAAAAATCGCCGTGCTTTATTTATTCAGGTGGGTCCGTTTTAGCCCGATAGCAAGAGCTCGACGAGCCGTTCAAAAAGAAGGATTCTGTATGGCAGAATCGAGCCAACAATGAGCAGGGAAAAATTACCAAGACACCCATCTCAAATCTTAAAAATTACCAAGACACCCACCTCTGACTGTGAAGAATAAGAGTGGGTGTCTTCGATAACTCCCACTCGAGAACTTAGATAACTCTTTTTTCAATATTGACTGTTTTTCGAACTGAAAAACGTTGTTTTATTTCAACGCGCCACATTGAGTGGTTGTTCGATAAATGAGCAAATTACAACTAAGCTTCTCATTTGAGTTGAAACAGTGCTTTCTGAAGGTTAGCGGGTCCCGCCGCCATTTAAGTACGACCAAGGCGCTCGATCGGGTGAATATAGAATTCAAATGTCACATTTTAGTTAACGCACTATTTACAAAAAAGGCATCTTGCCTATCGTCGGTTAGCGTAATGATTATGGAAATATCGGACGTCAAAAAGTACTTGATTGCGGACGGTGCTGACTATTTGAAATTACAGGATAACCTTGTGGTTATAGGCGAATAGTCGCTTTATCAAGCCTAATGGAAACTAAAGCCTAAGCTATTGAGTGTGGGTTAATTGATTGTATTTCATTTGTTAATCAAGCTTTGCAATATGGAAAACATGCTCCAGCATAAAAGCTCTATTGTCCTACAGTTCCGAATATTGAAAAATGAGAATAATAGTCTGCACTTCACTTTAACCTTCTATTTTTAAAGGTGAATTCTCTCCAAAAAGCAAAAAAACAAGCCTTGATTAGTAATCTTAAAGTATTAGTACTTTTTTATCATTTCGTCCTTGACGATTGAGTGCTTATCGTACAATACTATTTTTAACATAAGTTAAGAACTTAACGCTTGCTTAATTGGTGAAGTTAATTTTTCTGTCAGTCCACAAGTAAGTGTGGTGTTTCACACGCTCCCGAGAAAAGTAAAAAATGAAAAGTTATCTAAAACACGTTCAATTACTCTGTATGCTTGTTTGCGCTGCAACATTAGTAGCCTGTACCACCTCAGGTTCTCTATTAACTGGCCAACCGCTCAAAGCTTCTTCTCAGATTAGTGATGCAGAAGCTACTGCAAAAATTGTATTTTTCCACGATGGTCCTGTTGATGCCGAGACCTTACGAACGAACTCGATCGTTATCTCAACTCAAGGAAAAGTCATTTCTGGGCTGCACCCGCAACAATACACAGTTATTCAAGCCTGCAGTGGTATGCAAACTTTTCAAATCGCTCGAGGAGGCTCAACAGCCGTCTCAGTAGAGTTGCCTATTGCTGAAAACTCTGTGTATTACGTCAAGTTGCAACCAAGCACACAAGCATCCGGAGTTACCTACCAGGTTTCGACGCACCGTAGTGTTAGCGATGTCATTGATGGCCGCGAAGCGCGCTCATTTTTGGTGGCGCGTCACCAAGCTAACTGTGCCACACCAGAAGAACCTGTAACGCCCGAACCTCTAATGTCTACTTTTGATTCAGAAGCGCTCTTCGCTTTTGATGGAGCGGAACTTACCGACGTCGTAGCCTCGCATCCTTTAGACGAAGTCGTGAACTTTATCGAGGCCCACTCTGACCACTCTATGCGTATTACTGTATCTGGTTATACCGACCGTCTGGGTGCTCGCGACTACAACCAAACACTCTCTGAGAAACGTGCACAAACCGTCGCCAATTACCTTAAAAACAAAGGTTTTAGCGGCAGTCTCCAAGTATTTGGTTTTGGTGCGGCGGATCCAGTTGTAACGGATTGCCCTTCTTCGTTAAGCCGAGATGCCTTGATTCAATGTTTACAACCGAATCGACGCGTAACAGTGCGTGTTTTACCGGCTAACTAATTCTAATTTACAAGCGCACCTACTAAGCGAAAGCGCTTGCTGGCTATTTTTATAAAATTTACGGAGATGATGTCATGGTCAAAGGGTATGAAATCATTGTTTACAGCGGTGAGCGCGTGGTCGAGAGCCACTCTTTAACTACTGACGGGGGAGCATTGACAATCAATGCTCAAAACGACGTTCGTTACGAGCTACTTGACCCTGCAACAGGTGTCGCGCCCCAACAAGTTCTCTTCAAACGTGAAGGCGAAAATTTGGAACTTCACTTTGGTGATGCGGCGCCAGACGCAATCGCAGACGTTATTATTACTGGCTATTATGACCTGAGCACGCCACCCAAGTTTTTCGGTTTAGCAGAAGACGGAGATTACTATTCCTTCGTTCCGCAAAGCGGCTTGACTGAAGACCTGTTAGAAAAACTTGACGAAGACGACGAGACTTATCAAAGCTTAGGCTACGAAGATAGCGACTCAGGTATAATGTGGTGGCCATTAGTGTTAGGCGGTGCAGCATTAGCGGCATTGGCGCTTGATGGCGGAAGTGACAGTGACGACAAGGTCAGTATTGCTCCAGACAACCTTGATATCGAAGCTCCAATCGTCATTTTTAACGACTTAATTACTAATGATACAACGCCCGAGCTCAACGGCACAGTCAATGATCCAGATGCGAAAGTGGTCGTTATCATTAACGGTATTGAGTATGAAGCAACCAACAATGGCGATGGTACTTGGACACTTGCTGATGACGTCGTTGCCGAATTAGAAGATGGCACCACCGCGGTTGTTGTGATCGCGACGGATCCAACTGGTAACGAAGGGGAGGCTGAAGGCGAGGTTGTTATTGATACCGTAGCGCCAGGTAATGGCGATGATGGTAATAGCATCATCTTCGATGATGGCGGTGATAACCTATTATCCGCTACGGAAGCGGCCGATGCCACTTTAAGTGGCCAAATCGAAACAGGCGCATCAATCATCCGCGTCGTGATCAGTGACGGTACCACCGACATTGAGGTTGACCCTACAGCAATTAGCGTTGATGAAAACGGTAACGTGACCATTAGCGGACAGGACCTCAGTATTTTCGCCGACGGTGAGTTGACAGTTACCATGACGGTTGAAGATGCTGCTGGTAACCGAGGAAACGTGACCGATACCACCACCTTGGATACGGGCGCACCGAGCACGGGTGATGGTGCAAACAGTATTGCGTTCGACGACGGCGGCGATGAGCTATTAAGCGCAGAGGAAGCGACCAATGTGACCCTTTCTGGCGTTGTTGAAGCCGGTGCCACCGTCGACAGCATCACCATCAGTGATGGTGTGACGACGATCAAGGTACCGAGCTCGGCGATCAGCACGGATAGCAACGGCAACCTGACCGTCGTTGGGCAAGACCTGTCAGGTCTCGCCGACGGCGAGCTGACCGTCACCATGACAGTGACCGACGCTGCCGGGAACACAGGCACGGTCACCGATACCACCACCTTGGATACGGGCGCGCCGAGCACAGGTGATGACGTAAACAGCATTGCGTTCGACGACGGCGGCGATGAGCTATTAAGCGCGAGTGAGGCGACCAGCGTGACCCTTTCTGGCGTTGTAGAAGCCGGCGCCACCGTCGACAGCATCACCATCAGTGATGGTGTGACCACGATCACGGTT
>NZ_PQBY01000013.1:0-2077 GCF_002964645.1 Pseudoalteromonas sp. T1lg22 | reverse complement strand
AAGCGCGAGTGAGGCGACCAACGTGACCCTTTCTGGCGTTGTCGAAACCGGTGCCACCGTCGACAGCATCACCATCAGTGATGGCGTGACCACCATCACGGTTCCGAGCTCGGCGATCAGCACGGATAGCAACGGCAACGTGACCGTTGTTGGGCAAGACCTGTCAAGCCTCGCCGACGGTGAATTGACCGTCACCATGACAGTGACCGACGCTGCCGGGAACACCGGCACGGTCACCGATACCACCACCTTGGATACGGGTGCACCGAGCACAGGTGACGGCGCAAACAGTATTGCGTTCGACGACGGCGGCGATGAACAATTGAGCGCGAGTGAGGCGACCAACGTGACCCTTTCTGGCGTTGTAGAAGCCGGCGCCACCGTCGACAGCATCACCATCAGTGATGGCGTGACGACGATCACGGTTCCGAGCTCGGCGATCAGCACGGATAGCAACGGCAATGTGACCGTTGTTGGGCAAGACCTGTCAGGTCTCGCCGACGGTGAACTGACCGTCACCATGACAGTGACCGACGCTGCCGGGAACACAGGCACGGTCACCGATACCACTACCCTGGATACGGGCGCACCTTCGGTGACCATCAACGATAACACTACCAACGACAGCACTCCTGCCTTGACCGGCACCATAGATGATCCAGAGGCGAGTATAGTAGTGACTGTCGAGGGGGTGGATTACGCCGCCACCAATAATGGCGACGGCACCTGGATCTTGGTGGACGACACCTTGCCAGCGCTTCTGGACGGTAGCTACCAGGTTAGCGTGACCGCCACCGACGCGACGGGTAACAGCGGCACGGCCACGGGCACCTTAGTCATTGACACCAGCGCGCCAACCACGGGCGATGGTGCGAACAGTATTGCATTCGACGACGGCGGCGATGAGCTGGTAAGCGCGAGTGAGGCGACCAACGTGACCCTTTCTGGCGTTGTAGAAGCCGGCGCCACCGTCGACAGCATCACCATCAGTGATGGCGTGACGACGATCACGGTTCCGAGCTCGGCGATCAGCACGGATAGCAACGGCAACGTGACCGTCGTTGGGCAAGATCTGTCAGGTCTCGCCGACGGCGAACTGACCGTCACCATGACAGTGACCGACGCTGCCGGGAACACAGGCACGGTCACCGATACCACCACCTTGGATACAGGCGCACCGAGCACAGGTGATGGCGCGAACAGTATTGCGTTCGACGACGGCGGCGATGAGCTATTAAGCGCAGAGGAGGCGACCAATGTGACCCTTTCTGGCGTTGTCGAAGCCGGTGCCACCGTCGACAGCATCACCATCAGTGATGGCGTGACCACCATCACGGTACCGAGCTCGGCGATCACTTTGGATAGCAACGGCAACGTGACCGTCGTTGGGCAAGACCTGTCAGGTCTCGCCGACGGCGAATTGACCGTCACCATGACAGTGACCGACGCTGCGGGCAATACCGGCACGGTCACCGATACCACCACTTTGGATACGGGCGCACCGAGCACAGGTGATGGCGCAAACAGTATTGCATTCGACGATGGCGGCGATGAGCTGTTAAGCGCGAGTGAGGCGACCAACGTGACCCTTTCTGGCGTTGTAGAAGCCGGCGCCACCGTCGACAGCATCACCATCAGTGATGGCGTGACGACGATCACGGTTCCGAGCTCGGCGATCAGCACGGATAGCAACGGCAACGTGACCGTCATTGGGCAAGATCTGTCAGGCCTCGCCGACGGTGAACTGACCGTCACCATGACAGTAACCGACGCTGCCGGGAACACCGGCACGGTCACCGATACCACCACCTTGGATACGGGCGCACCGAGCACAGGTGATGGCGCAAACAGTATTGCGTTCGACGATGGCGGCGATGAGCTGTTAAGCGCGAGTGAGGCGACCAACGTGACCCTTTCTGGCGTTGTAGAAGCCGGCGCCACCGTCGACAGCATCACCATCAGTGATGGCGTGACGACGATCACGGTTCCGAGCTCGGCGATCAGCACGGATAGCAACGGCAACGTGACCGTCGTTGGGCAAGATCTGTCAGGTCTCGCCGACGGTGAACTAACCGTC
>NZ_PQBY01000012.1:0-264 GCF_002964645.1 Pseudoalteromonas sp. T1lg22 | reverse complement strand
AAAAAACTTTTAATTGAAGAGTTTGATCATGGCTCAGATTGAACGCTGGCGGCAGGCCTAACACATGCAAGTCGAGCGGTAACATTTCTAGCTTGCTAGAAGATGACGAGCGGCGGACGGGTGAGTAATGCTTGGGAACATGCCTTGAGGTGGGGGACAACCGTTGGAAACGACGGCTAATACCGCATAATGTCTACGGACCAAAGGGGGCTTCGGCTCTCGCCTTTAGATTGGCCCAAGTGGGATTAGCTAGTTGGTGAGGTA
>NZ_PQBY01000011.1:0-580 GCF_002964645.1 Pseudoalteromonas sp. T1lg22 | reverse complement strand
GTTTGCGTCATCTAGCGAACTAGAATCTGCTGTTAGAACTCAATCTGTACGAGTGCCCACACAGATGATTGCTTCATATTTTTAAAGAACAGGTCCGGTTACCCGGTTTCGAGTTGCTTTCGCGTCTCGAGGGCTTTGCATTCTACTCAACCCTGATTTGTTGTCAACACTTAATTTTGAGAAAGTTTGTAATTCCGATTAACGCTCGCACCCTCCGTATTACCGCGGCTGCTGGCACGGAGTTAGCCGGTGCTTCTTCTGTAAGTAACGTCACAGCTAGCAGGTATTAACTACTAAGCTTTCCTCCTTACTGAAAGTGCTTTACAACCCGAAGGCCTTCTTCACACACGCGGCATGGCTGCATCAGGCTTGCGCCCATTGTGCAATATTCCCCACTGCTGCCTCCCGTAGGAGTCTGGACCGTGTCTCAGTTCCAGTGTGGCTGATCATCCTCTCAAACCAGCTAGGGATCGTTGCCTTGGTGAGCCATTACCTCACCAACTAGCTAATCCCACTTGGGCCAATCTAAAGGCGAGAGCCGAAGCCCCCTTTGGTCCGTAGACATTATGCGGTATTAGCC
>NZ_PQBY01000010.1:40490-280579 GCF_002964645.1 Pseudoalteromonas sp. T1lg22 | reverse complement strand
ATAGTGTGGCATTTGCCATGTGAAAGTAGGTCATCACCAGGCTCCTATTCAGAAAAACCCGCTCAATGAGCGGGTTTTTTGCTTTCTGGCTTATGACTACAAAGCGGTTTATAACCAAGCTATAACACTCGAATAGCTGAGCCTTATTGTTATATAAGAGGTGGCGCGGTTGAGAGTGGTTTCAACAATACGTCCCTGTCGCTTGGTTACATCGGTCATCCATGACCTCACCTCAGTAAGCTGCGAAGCTGTGCTTCGGTCTTACTTCGCCTAATTAAAGAAACCCGTTGCAGCAATGCAGCGGGTTTTTTGCGTTTGTAGGTCGGCCTTTTAGGCCGACATTGCGGCATGGATCTGCACCTTTTTGGGGTTATCGGCAATATGCTCCTGTATTGCTCTACTATCGCCCTCTTTGTCGGGGTAAACCCCGACCTACAACGGGGTGAACGGCAATGGTTTATCAGGCCGGCTAGGTCACTGCACCTGCGTTGCCTATTGTCGGCCTAAAGGCCAACCTACAATCCAAGGCAGCAAAGATGGAACCATAACATGGCTGGTTTGGCGGGCAATAAAAAAGCCGCTATAAAAGCGGCTTAATATAATGGTTCAGAAGAATTACTTACTGTTCCCAGTAAGCCTGTTCTAAACAATCTTCACGTTCTGGTAGACCACGGGTTAAGCGTGGAGAGTGCTGTACCAATACTTCGTAGCTGGCACGGTTTGCATACTTGCTGATCTGCGCCAAAGACGAGTAGGTGATCGCTGCATGTTCATGCTTGGCCGAGTTGGGCACATTCAACTTATGATATTCATTCGCGCTGATATCGTGTAGCACGGCGGCCAAGGCACAATCGCCGGCACCATTGGTGTTTTTAATGCTGTCCGGTCCACCCATAAACGGAGCGGTATGGCTGTATGCTTTAATCGGAGTGTCGCAGTCCTGCTTGCGCATGGCACGGGAAAATTCGTAGCGATTAAAGTCGGCAATGGCGCCAGGCAATAACGGATACTCGGTTTCACGCTGGCATGACTCATCGACATAACCGGCCATAAACATGCCTTTTTCACCTGCGGTACAGATCACCAGGTCAACCCAATCCAAGGCCTTGTCGGCGGCCAATAGGGGATCTTCAAAACCTGTGATGGCTTCCCCTTCTTCCTCATTCATGGCGAGGATATCAACGTGCTTTTGCACAAACTCAGCCCACCATGTGGGGTCTTGTTCGATCAAAAAGCGGGTGCCCAGAGTCAGTACCACGGGGACGCCGGCATCATTGGCGTATTTTACCGCCTGCATGGTGGCGTCGGTCATGGTTTCAGCTCCTTGAGTACGCATAAGGTAGGCGCTGATCACTAGGGCCGAAGAGTCTTGGATAAGCTCTTTATCTATGGACTCGGGACGAAGATGGTTCATTAGTCCGGCACTGATGGCAAAGGTACGCTCACCACTTTCATCGATCAGGGTAAAGCAGCGGCCGATAGGGCCATCCACGGGCTGCAGATAATCTAGGTCAACACGGCTTGAGGTATTGCAGAGAAAACGATAGGCATAGCTGCCTATTTTGATGTTTTCACTCATAACCCCAAGCAATACCGAGCGATCATCGGCCAGCACAGAATAATTGTGCATGGTATTGCCTATGGTGCCACCGGCAAACTCGTAGTCGATCATCTCGTTGAGTTTAAGACGATCGTACAAGGCATTGGTGGTTTCACTGTCGATCACCTGAGACATGCCTCGACGTAGACCAAACTCATCAAGAAAAGCTAAATCGACCTTGGCTTCAATATCGACCACGATCTGATCAATACCGACAATGTAGCTGCGTTTAAGGCGCGACTCGGCATTGATTTGATTGGTAAGTGGATCTTTCTCTTCCACCGGAAAATAATGTTTGTGTCTTCGACGACCAGGAAACTTCATGACTTACCCGTTTGCGGTATTCATAGAACAAAAAAAGCGGCGAATTATAGCCTAAATTAGCCCTCGCAGGCTATGCCATGGCTTATAAAATTGCCCGAAATAGCGATATAATCACCGCTTTATTGTAGCTATTTGAGCGAATATGAGTGAATTTGATGACAAGTACTGGATGCAAAAAGCATTGGCTTGTGCACAACGTGCTGAACAAATAGGAGAAATTCCCGTTGGCGCGGTGGTGGTGAAGGATAACCAGCTGATTGCCGAGGGCTGGAATCAATCTATCACCTTGAACGACCCATCCGCCCATGCGGAAATGATGGCGATTCGCGCTGCCGGAGAAGTGCTCAATAACTACCGTCTGATTGATTGTACCCTCTACGTTACCTTAGAGCCTTGCTCCATGTGTGCCGGGCTTTTGGTGCATAGTCGTATCGACCGTTTGGTCTTTGGTGCCACGGATCTTAAAACCGGCTCGGCGGGGTCGATTATGAATCTGGTACAGGAGCCGCGCTTAAACCATCAGCTTGAGGTGACCTCGGGGGTACTGGCTGAGGAATGTTCGGCGCAGTTATCGGCGTTTTTTAAACGTCGTCGGCAAGAGCATAAAGAATTGAAGAAAGCGCGACAGCAGCGCACGGAGGAGAATTAAGACTCCGCCATACGCTGTTGCTCTAGCTCTTCCATTTGCTGGGCGGCAAACATACGGCAACGCCAGAGGATTTTACTGTGAGTGTTCTTTCTTAATACGCGACGACGTTTGGCACTAGAAAGTTGCACGCGTTGTTTAAAGCTATGCGTTCTGCGACGTTTCAACATAGTACTACTCCTGAAAGTGAGAGGGGAGAGCTACCATAACATCACGTTTAAGTGACAGTTTTATGGCATTCCTGCTGATTCTTCCGTGGCGCTGGCATCAGCGACATCCAGAGCTTGGTTTTCATCTAACCACACTAAGGTGTCGTAGTAGCGCCTTATATTATCTACGTAGGTTACGGCAACATCTCCACGCGCATAACCATACTTTGTTGTTCGATAATAGCGTTTCTTCACCAGCAGCGGTAGGTATTTTTTAACGTCGGCCCATTTGTCCGGATCGTCACCGCCGCGTTCGGTTAAGGCTCGGGCGTCGTTCACATGACCCCAGCCGACATTATAAGAAGCTAAGGCAAACCAGGTGCGATCCGGTTGTGGAATACGATCCGGCACCCGTTCTAGTAAATAGCGCAGATACTTGGCGCCGCCATCAATATTTTGTTCCGGCTTAAGACGGTTTTTAACCCCTACCTGCTTGGCGGTGGGCAGGGTCAGCATCATGATACCGCGAACCCCGGTGGGGGATTTCGCACGGGGATCCCACATCGACTCCTGGTAGCTTAGTGCCGCCAACAGACGCCAGTCGAGCTCATGGGCATATTGCTTAAACCAAGGCGCGTATTTAGGTAGGGTATCGGCCACGGCCTCAATAAAGGCCAGGGTATTCACATAGTTGAACTGGCGTACATGACCAAAGTATTTTTCTTCTAACGCATAGAGACGACTATTTTCTTTTACCTCGCCGAAGAACTCTATCATCAGGGCATAAAGAGAATCATCATCGTCTTTGCGCATCAGCCAGGCTATGGGGTCATTACGGGTGACCGAAAAGCCGATGCTGAGATTGGGGTGATAACGGCGAAACAGCGCCAGGGTATGAGAGTCCGCCAGGGTGTAATCGATTTCGCCATCGATAATGGCCTGCAGCAATTCGGCTTCATCCAGCTCATCTGTTTCATCCCAGGTGAGTTGCGGAAATTGCTTTTGTGCTCTGAGCAAACTTTGCGAGTGGCTGCTGCGCGCTAAGACGGTGAGCTTGCCTTCCAGGTCTTCGAAATCCCGAGGGCGAGGGCGCCCTTGTTTATACACCAGTTTCTGGCTGATGGTGCGATAGCTTGGGCCAAAGCGATAGTGCTCGGCCCGGCTCGGTGAGTAGCCGATCCCCGAGGCGACTAAATCAAGGGAGCCGTTATCTAGGCGCGCAAACATATCACTGAGGCTGAAAAAGGGCACTATATCCAGCTCAACGCCCATATAGTCGGCAAACTCCTGCGCCAACTCATATTCAAAGCCTTGCTCGCCCTGAGTGCCATGGTAATAATTACTGGCGCCGGCCAAGGTACCCACTCTTAGGGTTTTGGTGTGATAAATATGTTCCAGTTGCGTTGGTTGTTGTGGCTCACTACAGCCAAAAAGTGCCACTAAAGCAATTGATAACAAAAATAATCTCACAGCCAGCCCCTGTCGCTTTGTAAGCTACTCTTATAACAAAACCAAGGCCTTGCGTCACCACTACTTTGCGGCAATACGAGTAACATCATTAAATGCGGACAATCGTCCTTGTCGCGCGCCCTTTAACTCGCATTTTAAGGGAAATTAAGTATAATGCGCGGCAACTGTCGTTCAATCCTTAACCCCGGATGATAATACCTATGTTGATCCTTCGCGGTGCGCCAGCACTTTCCGATTTTCGCGTTCAAAAAGTGCTTACTCTGTGTAAGCAAGCTAACCTTCCCGTAACCGATGTCTATGCCGAGTTTATGCACTTTGCTGACCTAAAAGCAGAGTTAAGTGCCGACGAGCACACTAAACTTGAGAAGCTACTGACCTACGGGCCGCATATTCCAGAGCACGAGCCGCAAGGTACGCTGATCCTGGTAACACCGCGTCCAGGCACGATTTCACCTTGGGCTTCTAAGGCCACCGATATCGCCCATAACTGCGGTCTAACTCAGGTTCACCGCATCGAGCGTGGTATCGCCTACTATGTTGAAGGTGACTTAAGCGCCGAGCAGCAGCAAGAAGTTTCTGCTCTGCTACACGACCGCATGACCGAAGCGACACATAGCACACTTGAAGAAGCCAGTAAGCTGTTCACCAATGAGCAGCCGCGCCCAATGTCATCGGTTGACATTCTAGGCGGTGGCCGTGAAGCGCTAGCAAAAGCAAACGTTGAGCAGGGCTTTGCCTTAGCGGACGACGAAATCGACTACCTGGTTGAGAACTTCCAGAAGCTAGGTCGTAACCCGAACGACATCGAACTATTTATGTTCGCCCAGGCTAACTCTGAGCACTGTCGTCACAAGATCTTTAACGCCGATTGGACTATCGACGGCGTAGAGCAGCCTAAATCGCTGTTTAAAATGATTAAAAACACCTACGAGCAAAACAGCGTAAACGTATTATCTGCTTATAAAGATAACGCCGCAGTAATGAAGGGCTCGGTAGCGGGTCGTTTCTTCCCTGATTTTGTTGGTGAATACACTTATCATCAGGAAAACATCGAAATCCTGATGAAGGTTGAAACTCACAACCACCCAACGGCTATTTCTCCTTTCTCTGGTGCCTCTACCGGTTCTGGTGGTGAAATCCGTGATGAAGGTGCAACGGGCCGTGGTTCTAAACCAAAAGCGGGTCTGGTTGGTTTCACCGTATCTAACCTACGCATCCCTGGCTTTGAACAGCCGTGGGAAACCAAGTACGGCAAGCCGGGTCGTATCGTTGAAGCCCTTGATATTATGATCGAAGGCCCACTGGGTGGCGCGGCGTTCAACAACGAATTTGGTCGTCCAAATCTGCTAGGTTACTTCCGTACCTACGAAGAATTAGTAAACAGCCACAATGGTCAGGAAGTGCGTGGTTACCACAAGCCAATCATGATCGCCGGTGGTCTGGGTAATATCCGTACCGAGCACGTACAAAAAGGTGAAATCCCTGTTGGCGCTAAGCTAATTGTACTGGGTGGCCCAGCGATGAACATCGGCCTGGGTGGCGGTGCTGCTTCATCTATGGCATCGGGTCAGTCTAACGAAGACCTGGACTTTGCCTCTGTACAACGTGAAAACCCTGAAATGGAGCGTCGTTGTCAGGAAGTGATCGACAAGTGTTGGCAACTAGGTGATGACAACCCAATCGCCTTTATCCACGATGTGGGCGCGGGCGGTCTATCAAATGCCTTCCCTGAGTTGGTAGACGACGGTGGCCGTGGTGGTATTTTCGAACTTCGTAATGTACCAAACGATGAGCCGGGCATGGCGCCACACGAAATCTGGTGTAACGAATCACAAGAGCGTTATGTTCTTGCAGTAGCAGAAGAAAACTTCGAACGTTTCGAGCAAATCTGTAAGCGTGAGCGTGCGCAATATGCGGTTATTGGTACAGCGACCGAAGAGCGTCACCTGCGCGTAGCCGACTCACACTTCGGCAACAACCCGGTAGATCTTCCTCTTGAAGTACTACTTGGTAAAGCACCTAAGATGCACCGTGACGTAACGTCAAAACAAACACAAGGTGAAGCGCTAGAGACTGCTCAGATTACAGTAAAAGACGCGGTTCAACGTCTACTTCGTTTACCTGCGATTGCAGAGAAAACCTTCCTTATCACCATTGGTGACCGCTCGGTAACAGGTTTGGTTGCGCGCGACCAGATGGTTGGCCCTTGGCAGGTGCCGGTAGCAAACTGTGCGGTAACAGCCGCTGCATTTGATACCTACCATGGTGAAGCCATGTCTATGGGTGAACGTACACCTGCTGCACTGCTTAACTTTGGTGCTTCCGCTCGTCTGGCGGTAGCCGAGTCACTGACCAACATCGCCTGTGCAGATATAGGTTCACTAAACAACATCAAGCTATCTGCAAACTGGATGGCTGCAGCGGGTCACCCGGGTGAAGATGCGGGTCTTTACGAAGCGGTAAAAGCCGTGGGTGAAGAGCTGTGTCCAGCACTTGGCCTGACTATCCCTGTTGGTAAAGACTCAATGTCAATGAAGACCACCTGGCAGGATAACGGTGAAGACAAGGCGGTAACTGCGCCACTATCACTGGTTATCACTGCGTTTGGTCGTGTTGAAGACATTCGTAAAACGGTAACGCCGCAGCTTCGTAGCGACAAAGGCGAGTCAACCTTGCTACTTATCGACCTGGGCGCTGGCCAAAACCGTATGGGTGCATCTAGCCTGGCACAGGTTTACAAGCAACTTGGCGACAAGACCCCTGACGTTGATAGCCCAGAGCTACTAAAAGGTTTCTTCGAAGCCATGCAGGCGCTTGTAAGCGAAGAGAAACTACTTGCTTACCATGACCGTTCAGACGGTGGTTTATTCGTAAGCGTCGCGGAAATGGCGTTTGCTGGTCACACAGGTGTGACGCTTGAACTAGACGCGCTAGCCGGTTCTGACCTTGAAGTGCTATTCAACGAAGAGCTAGGTGCGGTTATTCAGGTTCGCAATAGCGACTTGGATGCGGTTAAAGCGGTACTTGCTAATCACGGTCTTGCGGCAATGAGCCACGAGATTGGTACCTTGAACGATGCCGACCAGCTAATCATCAAGCGCGGTGGTGCTGCACTTGTTGATAACAGCCGTACCGAGCTTCGTCTAGCTTGGGCTGAAACTACGTATCAGATGCAGTCTCTACGTGACAACCCAGCTTGTGCACAGCAAGAGCATGACGCAAAAGCGGATGCGAAAGACCCAGGTCTGAATGTGAAGCTAAGCTTCGACATCAATGAAGATGTTGCTGCGCCTTACATTGCTACCGGTGCTAAGCCGAAAATGGCTATCTTGCGTGAGCAGGGTGTTAACTCTCACGTTGAAATGGCGGCGGCATTTAACCGTGCCGGCTTTGCGGCCATCGACGTACATATGAGCGACATCCTTGAAGGTCGTTTGACTCTTGAAGAGTTCAAAGGCCTGGTAGCTTGTGGTGGCTTCTCATACGGTGACGTACTAGGTGCCGGTGAAGGTTGGGCTAAGTCGATTCTATTCAATGACATGGCTCGCGAGCAGTTCCAAACCTTCTTTGAGCGTAAAGATACCTTCAGCCTTGGTGTATGTAACGGCTGTCAGATGATGTCGACACTACGCGAATTGATCCCAGGCACAGAGCACTGGCCACGTTTCGTAACCAACCAAAGTGAGCGTTTCGAAGCCCGTGTTGCCCTAGTTGAAGTACAAGACAGCCCGTCTGTGTTCTTCAATGGTATGGCCGGTTCACGTATGCCTATCGCTGTTTCTCACGGTGAAGGTCGTGCCGAGTTCGCTAACGATGCGGCAATCCAAACTGCGGTTAACTCAGGCACAGTTGCGGTTAAATACGTGGACAACTACGGTAACCCAACCATGCAATATCCGGCGAACCCGAATGGTTCTCCAGAGGCAATCTCGGGTATTACTTCTACCGATGGTCGTGCAACAGTAATGATGCCACACCCAGAGCGTGTATTCCGCGCCGTGGCCAACTCATGGCACCCGGATGAGTGGAAAGAAGATAGCCCATGGATGCGTATGTTCCGTAACGCACGTAAGCACATTGGCTAACACCTGGATTAATTTTTGGGTTAATTACCAAAGATAACAAAAAGGCTGCATTTGCAGCCTTTTTTGTGTGCGGCGTATTCAGTTTCTCCGTGTTAGTATTAAGCCAAAGGTTAAGCTAAAGGAAGGCTATGCTGCGGAAGGCTTTTTTAATATTACTTGGAGTAATCTTAGTGCTTGTCACCGCGCTTGCGGTGGCCTATGGGTTTCGCAGCGAACTCACCCATATGCTGGCCAAGCATTATTTGCAGCATCAGGGCGCCACGCTGACCTGCGCGCGCTGGCAATGGGGCTCCCAGTTGTTAGCCATAGATGCCGACCGGCTGTGCCTCGAATATCAGGGTCATTCTTTGACCTTGGAAGACGTCACCCTAACGCCGACGGCCCTGCATATAGCGAGAGCCCATGTTCAAGCGGGTCCCATCGCCAGCGATGATGACCAGGATAAACAAGCCAGCCCCTGGCAACCGGCACCCTTGGCCTTATTGCTGCCCCTAAAAAGACCTTTACTGAGCATAGCCCAAGCCAAGGTCAGCTTTGTCGACTTCAGTCGTCCCATGACATTCGCTATTGAAGAAACCCAAATCAATCATTTTCAAATCACGGGTGATATCCAGGGCCAATGGTTGCTCAAAGCTGATGCCATTGAGGTAGACGTAGCCCTTGCTCGTGATTTCACTAAGGTGTTGGGCGAGTATATTAAAACGCAGCAAAATCATGCCCTGGACTGGCATGCGGATGTGGACCAATTAGCGCTCAAAGGCGAGTTTTGGGGTAATAGCCTGGATGCAACTTTAGCCCTGCATCTTGATGGTGAGCTGCGCAGCGAGCCGCATTGTTTATGGCAGCTCGCCAGTCGGGGCCAGGTGCATATTCAATCCGAGGATATGCAGCAATACCTTATTACGGCACAACAGCTGAGTACCGAGCTCGGAGCTTTGAGTCATTGTCAGGCCCTTGATAAGTACAGCGCCTACCTGGGAGAGTTGGCCGAAACTCGCTGGCAGCTTAATAGCCGACAGCCATTAACAGTGCATATGAACGGTGAGTTTAACTTGCCTGAGCTGAGCATGGCTAACCGGGCGGGACGGCAATCCGTGCTTATTGAGGCAAACAACAGCCAGGGCAACTGGCAAACCCTGACCTTAAGCAGTGAGTATCTGTTGGCGGCGCAATTGGCCAGTATCGGCTCGCTGCAAAGCCAGGGCACCCTGACCGATAAGCAAGTGCAGGGGCACTTCCTAGGTCAAGTAGCATTGCCGCCGCAACCCGAACTCGAATATCAGCCGCTGCAGGCACAAGGCCAGTTTGGTTACGATTATCTGGGCTCCGGGTGGATGCGCGCTGATGTAAAAACACCCGCCTTAAGCTATCAGGATTATCAGTTAAAGAGCCTGGCGCTGACCCTGGATGCAGCCCTGGATCTTGATGGCCAGCTAGAAGCCGAACTCACCACATCGGTAGCTGTGCTTAACAGCCCGCAGTTGAAGGCGCGTACCCTGACGCAGCAATATCAAATCGGTGCTAATGCGCTCGGTAATGGCGAGCGACAGGCTAAGGTGGAGGTGCAAAGTCAGGTAGCGGATCTTGAGGTTAAAGGTGTGCGTGTAAGCGGCCTGAAGCTCGATAGCAATTTAGCCATCGGCCGAGTTATCGGGGGTACTCACCTTGCTTCTTGGCAAGGAGTTGAGGCGCTACTTAAACATAATTGGAGCGACAATGCCCATGCCTTGAATCTGGTTGTTAATGACACCGAACTGAGCTCTTTTATGCCCTTGGTACAGCAGCTTGAGCCCGAACTGGTGTTCGGCGGCGGCACCATGTCATTGCACCTTGAGGGTGATGCGCTGCTAGAGCGCTTTGACTGGCAAATGGATATTAATAACGCCGAGATTTTGTATCAGAATTACCTGGCTCAGTCTCTTAACATGGCCCCCACAGGCAGTGTGAATTCAGGCGCACTTCAGCTCGAAACGACTAAGTTTACCCTAAGTGAAGTGCGTGCCGGTCCGATACTTAAAGAGGTATCTGGTGAGCTGGGGATGGATAAGGATCTCTATGTCACGCAAATGCAGGGCAAGCTCTTCGATGGCCGTTTTGCCTTGGATAAACTCTATTTAACTGGGCTGGAAAAGGAACGCAAACCGGCCCTGCTGCGCCTTGATGGGATCCGTGCCGAAAATGTTTTGGCCCTGGAGCCACAGCAGGGCATTAGTGTGAAAGGGTTGTTGGCCGCAGAGTTGCCGCTGCGTTTTAACGAGCAGGGGGTGAGCATAGAAAATGGCCGTATCTATTCCCAGGCCGCGGGCAAGCTGACCATAGATAACAACGCCGCCTTTAATGCGGTCAAGGAGCAGCAGCAACAGTTAGGGCCCATGTTGGCCATGTTGGAAAACTTGGATATTAACAGTATTAATGCCGATGTTGATTTAACCCATGATGGTTGGTTAACTATGGCGATGCAACTAAAGGGAGAAAATCCCGAGCATCAACAAGAAGTTAATTTTAACTATAATCATCAGGAAAATATCTATACCCTATTCAGAGCGCTGCGCTTAAGTGACGAAATCACCAAAAGAGTAGAGCGAGAGTATCAAGCGAAGGAGTAAAGCAATGAGTACGCGAATGCTGGTGGCCTTGGTCGGCGCGTTAACCTTAATGGGCTGTACCCATAAGGTCGAGGTGGAAAGTAAAGAGCCGATCACCATCAACCTAAATGTTAAAGTGGATCATGAAATCCGCGTTAAAGTAGACAAAGAGCTCGATGAGCTTTTCGGTGACGACAGCGAGCTATTTTAGGAGGCGAATATGAAACTAGTTAAATGGACCATGTTACTCAGTGCGACCATGTTGGCCTTTAGTGCTTGGGCGCTAACCTTAGATCAGGCTAAGGATCAGGGCATAGTCGGTGAAACCAGTACTGGTTACCTAGAGTTGGTGCACACCTCTGCCGAGGCGCAGCAGTTGATCACCGAGATCAATGCTAAGCGAAAGGCCAAATACCTGGCCATGGCCAAGAAAAACGGCATTAGCCTAAGTCAGGTTGAAGCTCTGGCTGGTGCTAAAGCCATTGAAAAGACTGCCGCCGGACACATGGTTAAGGTCGATGGCCAGTGGCGTAAAAAGTAACAACCAAGCACCTATAAAAAAATAAAAAAAAACAGCGCTATGCAGAACATGGCGCTGTTTTTTTATGGGCAAAAGAAGGTTACCAATTCACTTAAATAGCTAATCATTCTAGCGGGCTAAATATCATGCTAACTGTGTTGGAATTTTTCTATGTAGAATAACTACATAAGAAAAATCCCGCCTTGTTATCATATCATTTATCCAGCGCTATCTCTGATCACATACTTAACAGAATTGGTATGATGGGTAAATCGCTAATGTTAGCTTACGGCTTAAGCGATAAGGCGCTCAGCCAGGCTCAGCTCCATGGTTGCTTTAAGCAAACGGTAAAGATTAATCGACGCATCGATCTCTTCTTTACGGTTGGTTAAAGACTCAATATTCAAGCCTAAAGGCACGCCTAAATGGGCACAGCTGCGCAGAATTAAATCCAGGTTCTCGCGGCAAATCCGCACCGATTCACTTAAGGTGTTGTCTGCATCGAGCATACGCCACTTGGTCGCCTCAGGTACGGAAATGCCTAACCACTCCATAAAATCCAAGGTGGTTTCACCGCCGCAGGGCGTAAAGGTGAGAATAATACGTTGCGGTGTCAGACCTTGCTGGCGACAACTGCGGGCATAACTGGTGATCAAATCTATGGTCGCTTGCGCATTGTAGACAGCTTGCGAGATAAAGAACTTACAACCTTGCTCCGTCTTCGTCAGCAGACGCTCGTGTTCATTACCCTTGCTGGCATGGCGCTCGGCTATGGTTACACCACCTAAAAAGAAATCATGGTCGTGTGCATCAATATGGGTATAAGCATCATTTAGGCTTAGTTTAACTTCACCGGTTGAGGATGGGCTGCCGACCAACACCAGGTTATTAAGTTTATATTCCTGATAGGTGGTATCTAACCACTGATTAAACTCACCGGCGCTGCGCTGGGCAACGCTCTTATAAGTGATCACATCGAGTTGCGACAAGCGACGTAGTAAGCCACTGTAATGACGCGGGTCTATGGTCTCTTTAAACGGGAAAGGGCGAGGTACATTGGTGCGACTGCTTTCATCCTGAATGTCATAAACGATAACACCGTCGTACTCGATTTCATGCAAGCGACCCAATAGCTTCTCGGCAATGGCCTGCAGCTTACCATCGTCCGTACCTGTCTTCGGTGGTGTAGTGCCGATAAGGTATACCCCTTGGCGGGGGTCTTCAATTTTCTCTTGCAGTGTTAGCGCCATGATCCTCATTCCCATATGCGGTTAATGGAATCACTATAACAGCCATTTAGACGTCTAAACAGCCTTTTTCTGGTGAAACTTACTCATGAATGTTGAATTTCATTCATGTTGCCTTGTAGGTCGGCCTTCCAGGCCGACAAATATGCACCATTCTCACCTTGTCGGCGCACAGCACTGACCTACAAATGACTTTCTCAACTGCGGTCTCCAAATTAAGATCTTGTCGCGTTGGCGACGGCAACCAAAGAGGGAGTTCATAACCATCGTGCATATAATTCGTCCATGAAGCTGGGTTCCTGTCGGCATCCCTGCCTCCACCTCCGAGCGCTGCGAAGCGGGGCTTCGGTCACTCGTCGCCCCTTTGACACATTTGTTTACAGCAAAATGAGCCGTCGGTTACGCGCATTGGGTGAATTTATTGCATAATGGATTGGATCAATAATCAGATAACAATCAGACTTAAAGGATAGGAAGATGAAACTATCGGTTATTGCCTCGGGCATTGCCTTGGCGCTTGCGCTAGGCGGATGTCAAAGCACGCAGACAACGCAAACAAGTACCGCTGCGGCAACGGCGCAACAGAACAATAAAGTATTTGCCCAGGACTATGTATTAGAAGAGCTAGACAATGGTCTGCGGGTGATGGTGGTAAAAACCGATTATCCCGATGTGGTGTCGCTGCAGATCCCAGTTTCTGTAGGCTCACGTAACGAGGTAGAAGAAGGCAAAACAGGTTTTGCTCACTTCTTCGAGCACATGATGTTTAAGGGCTCGGAAAAATTCCCGGAAGATGTCTACGCCGATATCATGAAAAACTCAGGTGTTGATAACCGCGCTTACACCACCAATGACTACACCAATTACCACCTTAATTTCTCTAAGCAGCATTTAGACAAGGTGCTGGAAATCAAGGCCGATGTCTTTCAAAACCTCAGGTACAGCGAAGAGCAGTTCCGCACCGAGGCGCTGACGGTTAAGGGCGAATACCTCAAGAACAATGCCAGCCCAATTCGCAAACTGTTGGCGGCGGTGCGCAAAGAAGCCTTCGATAAGCACACCTATGAGCACACCACCATGGGCTTCTTTGAAGATATCGAAGCCATGCCGGATCAAAGTGAATACGGCCAAACCTTCTTTAAGCGTTTCTACAAGCCAGAGTATGTGTCTCTAGTTATCGTCGGCGATGTTGACCCTAAAGAAACCATTGCCATGGTGAAAAAGCACTGGGGTAACTGGCAGCGTGGCGACTATCAGGCCGATATTCCGGTGGAGCCAAAGCAAGCAGCACCGCGTTATGTGCATGAGCAGTATGAGGGCTTACCGGGTCACTGGCTGTTGGTTTCTTACAAGGGCACCGAGTGGAACCCCAATACCAAGGACCGCGCCGCATTGGATCTGCTGTCACAGCTTTACTTCTCTGAAAACTCAGAGCTATACCAACAGCTGGTGGTAGAAAAGCAGATTGCTTCGCAAATGTTTACCTACAACCCGGAAACCAAAGATCCGGGCTTATTGCATGTATTCGTTAAGGTGGATGACGAAGAGAACCTGGCAGTGGTGCGTGATGCCATTAATCAAACCTATGCCCAGGCGCGCACCGAGCTGGTAGATGAAGGCAAGTTGGCGGCATTGAAATCAAATGCTAAATACAGCTTTATTAACAGCCTGGACTCATCGCAGGCGATCGCATCAACGCTTGCCAGCTATATGCACTTCGAGCGCGACCCTGAGGTGATCAACGCCCTGTATCAAAGTGCCGACAGTGTCAGTGCTGAAGATATTCGTGCCATTGCTAATCAGTACTTCACCGACAACAACCGCACTACGGTCACCATGTCGGCCAAGGATGCAGTCGCAGGTTTTGACGCCGAAGTGCAACTTGATACCTTGGTAGCTGATATCAACAACAAGCCGACAGAGCAGCTATTTACCGTGCTGGATAAAACCAACAGCTCGCCACTGGTTGACGTAAACTGGTTATTCTACACCGGCGCTGCGGCCGACCCTGAAGGTAAAAAGGGTGTGGCGGCCTTAACTGCGGCCATGCTGGCCAAGGGCGGCAGCCAGTCGATGAGCTACAAGGAAATTCAAAAAGCCCTTTACCCAATTGCCGGCAGCTTTGCTTATCAAATCGATAAGGAAATGATCTCACTGCATGGTCGCATCCACAAGGATAACGCCGAGCAGTGGTATGAGCTGGTCAGCGACCAACTGCTAGACCCGGGCTTCCGTGAAGACGACTTCGCTCGTTTAAAGAAAGAGTTGATCGACGGCATTGAGTCTGGCCTTAAAGCCTCTAACGATGAAGAGTTAGGTAAAGAGGTGCTCTACGCCGAGCTGTATCAGGGGCACCCTTATGGCGCCTACAACTACGGCGACTTGTCTGACTTAGAAGCCTTGACCCTGGATGATGTTAAAGCCTTCTACGCGAAGAACTTCACTCAGCGTAATCTGCATCTGGGTCTTATCGGTGCCGTGCCTGAAAAGGTGAAAGCGCAGATGATGAGTGACCTGCAGGGGTTGCCAGCCGGTGATCAAGCCCGCCTAGATATCCCGGATGCGCCTGCACTGAGCGGCCATCATGCCACCATTATTGAAAAGAGTGCTAAGTCGACCGCCGTGTCTTTTGGTTTCCCAATTGAGACTACGCGTTCAAGCAAAGACTGGACGGCGTTGTGGTTGGTTCGTTCCTTCCTGGGTGAGCACCGTAACTCAAATGCCAAGCTGTATGAGCGTATTCGCCAGGTGCGTGGTATGAACTATGGTGACTACGCCTACATCGAGTACTTCCCGCGCGGCATGTTCCAAACCAAGCCGGATGCTAACCTGGGTCGCTCCGAGCAGATCTTCCAGGTCTGGTTGCGTCCGCTGCGCTCAAATAACGATGCCCACTTTGCTACCCGTACCGCACTGCGCGAGCTGGATAAGCTGATCAGCCAGGGTATGAGCGAGGCAGACTTTAACGCTACCCGTAACTTCCTGACTAACTTTTTGCCGCAGTTGGTGGCAAGCCAAAACCGTCAGCTAGGTTACGCCTTAGACAGCCAGTTCTATGGCACTGATAACTTCGCCGACTATGTACGCTCACAGCTGGAAACACTCACGGTAGCGGATGTGAACCGAGTTATTCGCGAGAACCTGCAAACAGATAATATTCATTATGTGTTTGTCAGTGGTGATGGTGAAGATATGAAGGCGCGTTTAGCGAACGAGCAGGTTTCACCGCTTAAATACAACACCGAAAAACCAGCGGAACTAGTGGCCGAAGACAAACAAATCGAAAGCTACAAGCTGGCTATTCCAAGCAAAAACATCAAGGTTGTGCCTTTGGAAGAAGTGTTCAAGTAAGTAGAACCGAGACAGCAAAAAGCCGCTCAATCGAGCGGCTTTTTTAATGGGTTATTTCTTTTTTGCCTTGGATTTGGCTTTTTTGCGTTTGGCCTTCATCTTTTCCGGATCTTTTTTCTTCTTCGGCGGCAGCTTGGCTTCTTTGTGCTGCGGCTCCAGACCTTTGATCTTACGACGCTTTAGCACCTGATCCGTGTAGCGTTCGATTTTACCTAACATGGCCACTTCATGGGCTTCAACCAAGGAGATGGCGGTGCCTTTTTTACCTGCGCGGGCAGTACGGCCAATGCGGTGTACATAGACATCGGCGCTGCGTGGCATATCGAAGTTGAACACATGGCTGATGTCGTTAACATCAATACCACGGGCGGCAACATCTGTGGCAATCAAGATCTTGGTGCGACCGCTGTGGAAGCTGGCCATGGCCGCCATACGTTTATCCTGTGGCATTTCACCGCGCAACCAGGTGGTCTTGATATCATGAGTGAATAACTCGCCAACCAGCTTTTCCAGGCGCTCACGGGTTTTCACAAAGACAATGGCTTTTTCAACACTCTCTTGCTGTAGCAAGTTCACCAAGAGCTTGAGTTTATGGTCGTAATCATCGGCCAGGTGCACCCATTGCAAAATCTTACCGCGCTCAGAACGTGAAGGCGATGCCTCCAGTTGTGCCGGCTCGTTTAAGATGCGCTCGGAGAACTTGGCGACGCTGTCACCTTCAAGGGTGGCAGAGAAAAGCATACATTGACGGCGGTTTTTCGCTTCTTCACAAATGCGCAGCATTTCCTTACGAAAACCCATGTCCAGCATGCGGTCCGCTTCGTCCAAAATCAGCAGCTCTACATCTTCGGCGTGGAAGTTTTCTGTGTCCAGATATTCCATCAGGCGCCCCGGTGTGGCGATCAGGATATCGTTATTCTTTTCAAAGATTTCTTTATGCGTGCCGTAGTTGATACCGCCGGTAACCACACCGATTTTTAAATGTGTGTCTGCCGCCAGCTTTTCGCATTGCTCATGTACCTGGTAGGCCAGCTCACGGGTTGGGGTCATGATCAAGACGCGGGCGAAACCTGGGTTACGACGCGGATGGTCCAACAGGTACTGAATGGCGGGGATCAAAAACGCCGCGGTTTTGCCGGTGCCGGTTGGGGCGCAGGCAAGGACATCACGGCCTTCCAGCGCTTCTGGAATAGCCAGTTGCTGAATGCTGGTGGGCTTAGTAAAACCTAGGCTGTCAATGGCGTTGAGTAGCGCGGTATCAAGATCAAAATCGGCAAATTGCATAAAGGAGTCAAAATGATGGACAATTAAGGCAATTATACGTGGCACATGCTCAAACACAAAGGTCTAAAGTGGCAGGTTTTCAGTTTAAACAGTTTTCTATCGCGCAATGCAGCACCGCCATGAAGGTTTCCACCGACGGTATTATGCTCGGAGCCTGGGCGGAGCTGGGCTCGGCGCAGCAAATATTGGATGTAGGCACGGGCACCGGATTGCTGGCATTAATGTGTAAGCAGCGTGCGCCCCACTCTGATGTGCGAGCCCTGGATATAGAGCCGGATGCCTGCGCCCAGGCAAGGAGTAATGTGGCGGCAAGTCCCTGGCCGGAGATAGAAATAACGCAGGGCGATGCGCAGCATTTTGACAGTGAGCGCAAGTTTGATTTGCTGATCAGTAATCCGCCTTATTTTGATAACGCCTTAAAGACACAAGACGATAAGCGTAATCTGGCGCGTCATACCGACAGTCTGCCGTTTTCGGCGCTGATAGACCTATGGCAAAGGGTGGGCCATGTAAACACTGAGCTGGCGGTGATCCTTCCTCGTGAGCAAGGACAACAGCTAGTACATTTAGCCGAGCAGGCGGGCGGGTATTTACGGCGCCTGTGCGAAGTAAAAAGCACCGAGCGCAAAGAAGTCAGTCGTTGGCTAATGCAATTTAGCTGGCAAGCGGGGGAGTGTGAAAAGCAGCAGCTGGTGATCCACGCAGGCGACGATTACAGTGAGGACTATCGCCGCCTGTGCCGTGAATTTTATTTACGCTTCTAAAGGTTACAAAGCCTAAGTAGCTTACAGCTCGGCGTATTCGGTCATGATCTGCTCCACCCAGGTGGCAATACGATCATCGCTTTTTTCGTACTGGCTGTCTTCATCAAGGGCCAGACCGACAAAGCGTGAGCCATCTTCTGTCAGCGCCTTAGAGGCTTCAAACTCATACTCATCGCTGTTGGGCCAGTAACCGATAAATTGCACCCCTTGTGGCGCGATTTCATCATGGAGCATGCCCAGCGCATCCTGGAACCACTGGCCATAGCCTTGTTGGTCCCCCATACCGAGCAGGGCTACCACCTTGCCCGCCAGGTTTACATCCTTGATATCATCCCAGTGCGACTCCCAGTCTTCCTGAATTTCGCCGAAGTCCCAGGTGGAAATACCAAAAATGACAAAATCATAATTTTCGGCTGTTTTCAGCGGTTCATCTTTAATATTAAAGAGATCAACAACGTCTGCACCGATAATGTCGCGGATTTTTCCGCCGCTATTTCTGTGTAGCAGGTGGTCGAACCGTAAAATAAACCAATCTTCATTGTTTTCACATCGCTTGTCATTGATAGGGCGAAGTCTAACGTATCGTGCCCCGAGTATCTATCTGATATGATGCAATTAACCTAAATCTGCATGGCCATTGATGTGAGTAAGCAGCCGCCAAACCCGGATAACCTAGAGCATATTGAGCAATTTTTGGATGCCTTGTTTCTTGAAAGCGGCGCCAGCGACAACACCTTGTCCGCCTATCGCACCGATTTAAAAAAATTCAGCGACTTTATCGCCCCCCAAGCCTTGCTTGATGTAGATACGCAAGAGGTGGAGCAATATCTGGCCTATCGGGTTGATCTCGGCTTAAGCCCGCGCAGTACGGCGCGCAGTATCAGTGCCTTAAAGCGCTTTTATCAACATCAGATCACCGACAAGCGTTTGACGCGCTCGCCGTTGGAAACCATTAGCCGCCCTAAGGCCATGCAATCCTTACCAAAAACCCTGAGCGAGGAAGATGTGGAGGCGCTACTGGCAGCCCCCGATTGCGAGGATGCCATGGGCCTGCGCGACAGAGCCATGTTAGAGCTGCTTTATGCCACAGGGCTGCGTGTCAGCGAACTGATCGGCCTGAGATTAGAGCATGTAAACCAGAATCAGGCGGTGGTCTTTGTAAAGGGTAAGGGCGGTAAAGAGCGTCTAGTGCCCATGGGTGAAGAAGCGCTCGATTGGCTGGCGCGCTATTTGAAATTTTCCCGCCCGGCATTGATAAAACATGCCACGGATTTTGTCTTTGTCTCCAAGCGCGGTATCGGTATGACAAGGCAAACCTTTTGGCATCGCATTAAACACTATGCTATGTTGGCGAACATTAAATCAGATCTGTCGCCGCACACCCTGCGTCATGCCTTTGCAACTCACTTGCTTAATCATGGTGCCGACCTGCGAGTAGTGCAGATGATGCTGGGTCACAGCGATTTGTCGACCACACAGATATATACGCATGTGGCCAACGAACGACTAAAATTAGTGCATCAAACTCATCACCCTCGGGCTTAGGTCACGGGCTTAGCTAGTTGGCTTAGGTTGAGGGCATAACGCGTAGGGCGTGAATTTTATCGCTGATTCACGGTCTAGGTAGTATGACTAGAAGTTTTTAGAGACATATATTATGAAAAAAGTATTTATCGCACTGGCCCTGGCCGGTGTTAGTGCGGCAACCAGCGTCAGTGTTTCGGCGGCGCAATCGGTGGCTGAAGGTAACAGTGCAGTGAAAGCTCAGTTTGCACAATTGGGTCTGAACGCCAAGAAAGTAAATACCACGCCTCTGGACGGTGTGGTTGAAGTGATCACCAACCGCGGCGTATTTTATGCCAGTGACGACGGCCGTTACCTGTTGCAGGGCACCCTGATTGATGTCAAAAACAAAGAAAATCTGACCGAGGCGGCGCTAAGCGGTGTGCGTCTTGAAGGGGTGGAGCAATATAAAGATTCGATGATCGTCTACAAGGCCGACAAAGAAAAAGGCAAGATCACCGTATTTACCGATATCACCTGTGGTTACTGCCGTAAGCTGCATCGTGAGTTAGAGGATTACCTTGAAGCCGGTATTACGGTTCAGTATCTGGGCTTCCCTCGTGGCGGCATGGGTTCACAAGGCTATAAAGATCTTATGAATGTCTGGTGTGCCGAGGATCAGCAAAAAGCCCTGACCGAGGCTAAAGCCGGTGCGAAACCGGAAGAAGTGAAGCAGTGTAATGCCCCAGTGGCGGAGCACTACCAGCTAGGACAAAGCTTTGGTATCAGTGGTACGCCGGCAATTATCCTGTCTGACGGCAGTATGATCCCTGGCTATCAACCGGCTGCCGCCATCAGTGTTGCCATTGACCAGATAAAATCTAAATCCTAATAAGAGCATTACTGGGTCTGCTTAGCTAGAGCGCACTAGTTGCTTTAGCGGCAGGCCTGTTTTTTTGTCTTTATAGTAATTCAGTTAAGTATGTGAGCAGATATAGCGCTGGATAAATGATGTGCTAACAAGGCGGAATTTTTCTTATGTAGCTATTCTGCATGGAAATATTCTAACGCAGTGAGCATGATATTTAGCCCGCTAGAATGCTTAGCTAGGTAACAGCATTGCTATTAAAAATATGGAGTCGAGCCTTGCAGGCGCAAACTACCATTACCGCCCGTCAGCGCGTTGATGATTCTCATCTTAGCGCTCAATTACACCCAGTTATTCGTCAACTCTATGCGGCACGGGGAGTCAGCGACCCGGCGCAGATAGATAACAGCGTCACCACCTTGCATGACTTTCGCTTATTTCGCGATATAGACAAAGCCGCAGAGCTGCTGTTTACAAGTCTGCAAAAGCAGGAAAAGGTACTCATTGTCGGCGACTTCGATGCCGATGGCGCCACCAGTACCGTGACCCTGATGCAGGGCTTACAGATGTTTGGCTTTACCCGGCTTGATTACCTGGTGCCCGACCGCTTTAACTTTGGTTATGGTCTGAGTGTTGAGCTGGCGGAGCATATTATTACCCTGGCGCCGGATCTGGTGATCACGGTCGACAGCGGTATTTCCTGCATCAACGGCATAGCCCGGGTCAAAGAAGCGGGTATCAAGGTACTGGTTACCGACCACCACTTGCAGGGTGAGCGCCTCCCCAATGCCGATGCCATTGTGAACCCTAATCGTCACGACTGTCAGTTTCCATCCAAGTCCATTGCCGGCGTGGGTGTCGCCTTTTATCTCTTAATTGCCTTTCGCCATGCCCTGCGTGAAGCGAATTGGTATGAACAACAAGGACAGGCAGAGCCGAATTTAGGTAATTTGTTGGACCTGGTAGCGCTGGGTACGGTCGCTGATGTGGTGGCGCTCGATGCCAATAACCGCACCTTAGTGTATCAGGGGTTGGCGCGCATTCGCAGCGGTCGTACCCGCCCGGGTATCGATGCCCTGATTGAAGTGGCCAGACGCAACCGCGCTCGTTTAAGCGCCAGCGATTTTGGTTTTGCCCTGGCGCCGCGTTTGAATGCCGCCGGGCGCTTGGATGATATGAGTTTGGGTATCGCCTGTTTATTGGCACCTGAGCTCAATCAGGCCCGGCGTATTGCCGGTGAACTCGATGCCCTGAACGCCGAGCGTAAGGAAATCGAGCAGGGTATGCAGCAAGAAGCGCAGGCAGCGCTGAGCAAGCTTTCTTTGGGCACGAATCAGGCTCCCGATGCCCTGTGTTTGTATCAACAGGACTGGCACCAAGGGGTGATAGGCATTCTTGCCGGGCGCTTAAAAGAGCAGCACCACAGACCTACCGCCATCTTTGCCGCTGGAGACAATGGTCAGCTTAAGGGCTCATGTCGCTCTATTGACGGCGTGCATATGCGCGATGTGCTGGCCCATATCGATGCCCAGCATCCGGGTTTGATCATCAAGTTTGGCGGTCATGCTATGGCCGCGGGCTTAAGTATAGAAGAAGCCCGCTTTAGCGAGTTCCAGCAGGCTTTTGTTGCCGAGGTGGCCAAAGAGCTTACCGAGGAAGCCAAGGAGTGCGTCTTGCTTACCGATGGTGAATTGCCGGCGGATTGCTTCTCACTCGATTTTGCCGAACTGCTGCGCCAGGCCGGCCCTTTCGGCCAGCATTTTCCCGAACCGGTGTTTGAGCACACCTTTGAGCTCTTGCAACAAAGGATCGTCGGGGAGAAGCACCTGAAGCTGGTGTTGCGCCATCAAAGTGGTCGGGTTGTCGATGCCATTGCCTTTAATATCGATGTGCGTGCCTGGCCCGATACTCAGGTGCGTTATGTACATCTGGCTTATCAGCTCGATATCAATGAGTTTCGTGGTCAGTTCTCGCTGCAATTAATAGTGCGGGAAATGCAAAAACGCGGCTGATCACACGGCCCTAACCAGGGCCAATAAAATTGTACTAATTCGTATAAAAGCGCTAATAAATTCGACAATTATTTGTTAAAATCGAGCGCTTTTATCGACGCGCCAATTTTAAGCGGGCGTGAGTCTATTTTTTGCGGAGTAACATGCATGTTTGAAGTGAATCCTGTGATTAACCAAATCAAGGAAATTCGCGAACGTACTGAGCTTCTTCGGGGGTATCTTTGACTATGCTCACAAGAAAGAGCGTTTAGAAGAAGTTAATGCCGAACTTGAAGATCCAGCGGTGTGGAATGAGCCAGAGCGCGCTCAGGGCCTAGGTAAAGAAAAATCGAGCCTGGAAGCCATTGTTGAGACCATAGAGAAACTCGAAACTGGTACCGACGATGTTGAAGGTCTTGTTGAGCTGGCGGTTGAAGCCGAAGACGAGGAAACCTTTGCCGAGGCGCAAAGCGAGCTTGAAGACCTCAACGCCCACCTGGAACAGCTTGAATTCCGCCGCATGTTTAGCGGTGACCAGGACAGCAATGATGCGTATCTGGATCTGCAGGCAGGCTCAGGCGGCACCGAGGCGCAAGACTGGTGCAACATGTTGCTGCGTATGTACTTACGCTGGGCCGAAGCGAAAGGCTTTAAGGCCGAGATCGTGGAAGCAACCGACGGTGATGTGGCCGGTATCAAGGGCGCCACGGTGAAGATCAGTGGTGAATATGCCTATGGCTGGCTGCGCACAGAGACAGGCGTACACCGTTTAGTGCGTAAGAGTCCGTTCGATTCGGGTGGTCGTCGTCATACTTCGTTTGCCTCGGCATTCGTTTATCCCGAGATCGATGACAACATTGAAATCGATATTAACCCGGCCGATTTGCGTATCGATGTATACCGTGCATCGGGAGCCGGTGGTCAGCACGTTAACCGTACCGAATCTGCGGTACGTATTACGCACTTGCCGACCAATACCGTGGTGCAGTGTCAGAATGACCGCTCGCAGCACAAAAACAAAGACCAGGCGATGAAACAGCTTAAAGCCAAGCTGTTTGAGCTTGAGTTGCAAAAGCAAAATGCCGAGAAGCAAGCGCAGGAAGATGCCAAATCAGACATTGGCTGGGGCTCACAGATTCGCTCTTATGTCCTTGATGATTCGCGTATTAAAGACCTGCGCACCGGAGTTGAGAACCGTAATACCCAAGCCGTATTAGACGGTGACCTCGACAAGTTTATTGAAGCAAGCCTGAAATCAGGGCTGTAATTTAACGCCAAATTTAATAGAGCTAGAAAATGACAGATCAAATCCAAGACGAAAACAAATTAATTGCAGAGCGTCGCGCCAAGCTCGACGCTATTCGCGAAAATTGTAGTGCAAACGGCCACCCGAATACTTTCCGCCGAAAACACGACACAGCTGATCTTCAAGCAGAATTTGGTGATAAATCGAAAGAAGAACTGGTAGAGCTAGATCATCAAGTTGCCGTTGCCGGTCGTCTTCTTGCCAAGCGTGGTCCTTTCCTTGTTCTTCAGGATATGAAAGGCCGCATTCAGGCATATGCTTCAAAAGACGTACAAAAAGATCTGAAAGAAAAATACGGTCAGCTTGATATCGGCGACATCATTGGCGTGTCTGGTCCATTGCATAAATCGGGTAAAGGCGACCTTTACGTTGATATGCAGGAGTATGAACTACTGACCAAGTCACTGCGTCCATTGCCAGAGAAGTTCCACGGCCTGTCGGATCAGGAAACCAAATACCGTCAGCGTTATGTGGATCTGATCACCAACATGGATACTCGTGAGACCTTCCGTATTCGTTCTAAGGTAATTGAAGGTATTCGTCGTTTCCTTGCCGATCGTGACTTTATGGAAGTGGAAACGCCTATGCTTCAGGTTATCCCTGGCGGTGCATCGGCACGTCCATTCGTAACCCACCATAATGCCCTGGACATTGATATGTATCTGCGTATCGCCCCAGAGCTTTACTTGAAGCGTTTAGTGGTAGGCGGTTTTGACCGTGTATTCGAGATCAACCGCAACTTCCGTAACGAAGGTCTGTCAACGCGCCACAACCCAGAATTCACCATGATTGAATTCTACCAAGCGTACGCGGATTACAATGACCTGATGAACATCACGGAAGACATGCTACGTACAGTGGCACAAGATGTGTTGGGCACAACAACGATTGTAAACACCACGAAGAATGCCGATGGCGAAGTGGTTGATAGCGTAGAATACGATTTCGGTCAGCCGTTCACGCGCTTGAGCATGGCCGATGCCATCATGAAGTACAATCCAGAGTTCGATGCGGCGGTATTTGCCGACCCTGAGAACCACATGGAACAGCTGATTGCGTACGCTAAGCAAGTACACGTGAAGATCCCTGAAAACTGCGTATGGGGTGCGGGCAAGTACATGTGTGAAATCTTCGAAGAGACGGCTGAGCACATGCTTATTCAACCTACCTTCATCACAGAATACCCGTGGGAAGTATCACCACTGGCCCGTCGTAACGACGACAACCCATTCGTGACCGACCGTTTCGAGTTCTTCGTCGGTGGTCGTGAACTTGCCAATGGTTTCTCTGAGTTGAACGATGCCGAAGATCAGGCTGCACGTTTTGCCCGTCAGGTAGAAGAAAAAGATGCCGGTGATGATGAAGCCATGCACTTCGATGAAGACTATATCCGCGCCCTTGAATTCGGTTTACCACCGACGGCGGGTGAGGGTATTGGTATCGACCGTCTAGTGATGCTATTCACCGACTCACCAACGATTAAAGACGTGATCTTGTTCCCGCATATGCGCCCAGAGCAAGACTAATTAATAACGTCTAACTCTTAAAAACGCGGCTAAGGCCGCGTTTTTGGATCTTACTTGTGCGATATATCGCAAAAACCAACTTGTTAAGGCCTAAAAACACTGTCATAGACTATCAAAATGGTTTTATCTATTTGATTTTCAATAGCTTTGTTTTTATCTTGGTAAAAACAAGCTTTTATTCCTACTGTGCGCCTAAAGTAAATGCACTACAATTTTCTGCTAGTACCTAGAGCCCTTTAGCGCTGTAAGAGAAGTCGGTCAAAAAGTGCGTAATAACGACAATAGGAATAATGTAATGGATTACGAAGAGTTTTTGCCGGAAATACCCAAGGACGACAAGCGCGCCGCTTACTATCGCGCCTGCATTATCGAGTTTGAACGTCAGGGTTACTGCGATCAGATTTTACGCGAGCTGGACAACGACTTGGACGACAAGGCAAAAACACAGGGCATTCCTTTATTGGTAGTGGGTAACGGCGCTTAATCTTCCAAGCCTGTTTGGGGCGGGCAAAAGAATAAAAGTAGCGAGATAATGGCCCATTAAGGCCATTTTTTATGCCATAAATAGCCAGCTGCGCAATCTCTGAGCAGATAGGCTGATTTTCATAGAAAAGTGTTTGACATATTTGCTCAAGCCTTTATTATACGCCCCACAAAGACGGAGAGGTGGCCGAGTGGCTGAAGGCGCGCCCCTGCTAAGGGTGTATAGGGTTTGTAGCCCTATCGAGGGTTCGAATCCCTCCTTCTCCGCCATTTATTTTTAAATGGTGTTGTTTTTGTATTTAGATATGGACGCATAGCTCAGCTGGATAGAGTACCTGGCTACGAACCAGGCGGTCGGAGGTTCGAATCCTCCTGCGTCCGCCATCTTTCTTCAAGATGGTCTATTATCTAAAGTCACTTTTTTATGAAACGGACGCATAGCTCAGCTGGATAGAGTACCTGGCTACGAACCAGGCGGTCGGAGGTTCGAATCCTCCTGCGTCCGCCATAATTCAAGTGACAAATTAGAACCTAAGGTTCAAGAACATAACGGACGCATAGCTCAGCTGGATAGAGTACCTGGCTACGAACCAGGCGGTCGGAGGTTCGAATCCTCCTGCGTCCGCCACTTCTTTCTTAAGAAGTGAGAAGAAACCAACGAAAGTTGGTTTTTTTATGCCTAAATTTCAGTGAACGCATGCGGCTGCGAACCTCCGAGGTTCGTTGATTTCCAATCTAGACCACACCTCTCTTATCTCAAAGCTTCCCACAGCCTCGTTGTTTGAAACAGGAATTTTAGGTCAGACTTCAGTCTGACAACTCGCAATCTTTTGTTGTAATTCAGGTTTTTATATTTGGTTGGTACCTGTTTTCAATTTGAGATCTTGTCGCGTTGGGCGACGAGTGACCGAAGCATCGCTTCGCAGCGCGAGGAGGTGGAGGCATGGATGCCGACAGGAAGACAGCTTCAGGGATGAATTCCCTTGCACTGAGGGTTGTTCTGTCGCGTTGGGTGAGCGCGTTAAGAAAATAGTCCGGTGGACTATTTTTAGCAAGCGAACGCCTTGAGCCAGCGAGGGGCCGGAGACGACAACCAAAGAGGGAGTGATTCGACTCCCTCTTTGGAAACTCCCCGAACCCGTGATTCGCTAATGCTTACGAACTCAGCATTTTGTTAAACGTTCCGTTTAGTCATTGAGGCGATTTAACAGCACATCCCTGTGCTGATAAATCTAGCTCGGCGATCCCGCTCCTCACAGAGTTCATCGCCTTCAAGCGGCGCGAATGAAACTATTCACTCGCTTATTTCCGCTTTCAGCCTGCCTCGGTAAACCTAACTGCGCATCCATGCTCTGTTGTCTCAAGCACGCTCCGCAACAAAATCTGATTTCTCCAGCGCGAATCTAAACGGGAAGTGGCGGTCCCTGTGAGTTTGGCTTCCTTCTTGATTGCTCGCGAGAAAAACACCTGATAACTTATTGCTATCATTAAATAAAAATATACTAGTGCAAAGATAAGGTTATAGATAACTTCCTTAATCGAGAATCCGCACTAATTTAGCTATTAGAGCTCAAAACTCAGCGTCGGAGTAATTATGGAAAATTTAAAAATACTATACGGATTGAATGAAGCCGGTGAGCTGATTTCTGCAGAGCTGGCCGGTAAGGACACGGGTTACAGTTGCCCTTGCTGCGGAATAAAACTGGTTCTTCGATCAGGAGAAGTGAGAGTAAAGCATTTTGCTCATCCTCCCTCTTCAGGCTGTAGTTTAGAGTCGGTGCTACATATTACGGCCAAAAAATTGATTCGGACCACAATTGATAAAAATGCTAAAGGTGAGCAGGAAATTAGCCTTGAAAATCATTGTCAAAATTGTGGAGTGGTTTTCTCAATCAGCCTACCAATGAAAACTTTTTCAAGTGCTGGTTTAGAAGTCAAGGTAGGTGATTACATTTGTGATGTAGTTGGTTACCGAGGTGATTCAATTGGGCTGGCAATTGAGATACTTAATACCCATGAAGTTGACGCCATAAAAGCAGCAAACCTTCAAGCATTTTGGGTAGAACTCAAGGCAGAGGATGTGCTTAAAAATCCGGAAAAGTGGGTTCCTACACAGGCAAATTTAAAAGATTCCTATTGCGCTGGTTGTAAGAAACATATTAATCACGTACTGGAAGTCGCAGATAAGTTTGGCGTTGATAGGTCACTATACACTCCATTAAAGAACCCAGCCAAAGCAACGTATATAGCTGACATCGAAACTTGCTTCAAATGCAAACAGGAAATTCCAGTATTTTGGTGGCGAGGAGTTCCATTTTGTGAAGTCGAACCACCAAACCCAAAACCAAAAACAATAAAATTCAGAAATTCAAAACAGTACGGAGGCTCTTATTGGGCAAACACCTGTGCAAACTGCAATATGATTCAAGGCGATAACTATCTTTATATCTTCGATAATGCACCATTTAAAGGTTTACCCCTTTCAACGGATGCCCAAGCGAGCCAAGGTGGTGTAAGGGTTGCTTCCAGTAAATCAGCCGTATCGGAATTCATGAAGGTAATAAACCGTAATTTCTAAAAGCTCTAATAAATGGGCGGCTAGGGGCAGCATTACGCTGCGCTTCATGCAACCGCAGAGCTAGGCGTTAGATGATTCAAAGTTAGGAGAGCAAATGAAACGGATTGTACTATTTTTACTTATTTTAAATTCACAATTAGCAAACGCTGAAACTCGTGCTGTAACAGACATAAAAGCATATAACTTCCCTCCTCCTGCTAGTTCCGTGCACAAGGTTATATATCAGTATAAAAAAGGTGAGTCACTAAAGCTTAAGTATGGAGCATGTGTTTCATCACATTGCCAAGTTATTACTCCGAGCGGGGAAGTCGCATGGATATTGGAGTTTCAAACAACTAGCAATTCTGATTTAGAGCAAGCACATCAAGATTATCTCAAGGCAGGTTTCGAGCAATGGGACGAAATATATATTTCTGTGTGGTATTCAGTTAAAGATAATAAAAACAAACTTGACAGCTGTGCCTTAAAATTGGCACATGAAGTTAAATTTGATTCTTCCAGAGATTGGCCAGCTTTTTGTAATACCTTTAAAAATACAAATCAAGTTCAAGAGAGAGTTGAATTCATTGAAAATACTATTGCTAACTTACACTTAACTCCAAATGAGTTGGAAAAAGTGAAATCTGGCAAAGTATGGATAGGAGCCAGCGACAAAGCTGTCCTGGTGTCTTGGGGTAGTCCAGAGGATATAAATTCCACTATCACTTCACATGGTAGAAGAGAGCAATGGGTTTACGGTCGTGGGACTTATGTCTATTTAACTAACGGATTTGTTAGTGCAATTCAAAATTGACCCAAAAACACCTAACAAGGCGCTATTGGACAGACGTGCAAAGTTCTCTTCGCTGCGCTTAGGACAGGCCTAGGACTTGCTTCCGCTCGGCATAAAGCTGGCATTAAAGTCCGCTTGGTCTTAGCTGAATAACAGCTTTCGACCACCTTGATTTAGAACTGTGATGCATCAGCCTGGGCCCCGTGCATTTGCGCTGAGCAGGGCGGGGTTGGCAGCACAACTTGACCTTGGACGGTCAAGTTAGGCGAATCGAGGCAGGGATAGCCGAGTTTCGCCGGGTGCGTTGGCAACACCGGCAGGCGAAGCATTAAGCAAATGCTGGGGTACGGGGGGATTTAAAAGGGGGAATCGTATCATTCCCCCTTTTAGTGTCGTCGCCACAGCGACAAGATCTTACCTTAAGCACAATCATCGTTTCAGAAATTCAACTCCCAAACGCAATAAAAACATGCCGCGCTGTAAGCGCTCTATGTTTTTAATAAAATATTCCTAACAAATATCCCCCTTGAAATATTTGTTTCCCCTGCGACTATAAAGTAATCTCATGTATTAAAACCTGCGACTTAACGCCGAAGGGGAGAGATAACAATGAACAACAAAGCCCAATCTATTCTCAGTGCTGCCATTGCGGCGGCCTTGCTGCTGTCCAGTCATGGTCTGGCTTACGCTCAGCAAACGGCGCCCTTTGTCAGCGATGTGCCCTTGGTTCAGCCGGCCATGCTCTCTCCCGCTTTTTGGTTAAAACAGCAGGCGGATAACGCGCCGCTGATGAGCGAGCGGCAAATTCAGGCCTTTAACCGCAAGCTGATTGCCAATAATCCCTATGTTACAGATCCGCTCACCTATGCGGATGAGCTCTCCCGTGACGAGCTGATCCAACACCTGGAAAAAGCCAGTTCAACACCTTCCAGCCCAAGGTTTTATACCGATGGCCGCCAGCTGACGGACGAGGACTTTGCGCGCTATCACGGTAACACCAATAAGACCCAGGTGCAGGACAAGAATCAGGTGCGCTTTGGCATGGTGGTTGAGCGCACGTCGTTACGCACCTTTCCCACCGATGATCGCGTGCTAAATGCGGAAATGGATGCGGATTTGGATCGCTTCCAGGAAAGCGGCGCCTTCCCGGGTGAGGCGGTGGCTGTGCTGCATGAAAGCGCGGATGGGCTCTGGTATCTGGTGGCCACCTACAACTACACCGCCTGGGTGAAAAAGTCGGCCATCGCCGTGGGGGATAAAGACACCATTGTTGATTATATGCGGGCCAAGGATTTCATCATTGTCAGCGGTGATAAGGTGGACACCAGCTTTGTGCCTAATAAACCACGGGTTTCCGAGGTCCAACTGGATATGGGGGTGCGCCTGGCGCTGATGCCACAAGAGCAAATTGAGCACCTCACTCACGGCCAAAACAGCTTTGCCAGCTATATCGTCAAGCTGCCGGTGCGCAATGAGGACGGCTCTTTGGCCTTTGAAAAGGCGTTATTGCCGCGCTCCAGCGATGTGAGTCTGGGTTATTTGCCGCTTACCCGGCATAACCTCATTGCTCAGGGGTTTAAGTTTTTAGGCGAGCGTTATGGCTGGGGGCACGATTACAATGCCCGGGATTGCACCGGCTTTGTCGGCGAGATTTATAAAACCTTTGGCGTAATGATGCCGCGTAATTCTTCATGGCAGGGCAAGGGGGAGTACGGCTATAACTGGCGCTTTGATGACGAAGCCACGCTGGAGCAAAAGCGGCAGGTGCTGGCACAGATGCAGGTGGGCGACCTAATCTATATTCCCGGCCATGTGATGATGTATATCGGCGATTATCAAGGCCAGCCCTATGTGATCCATGACGTAAAAGGGCTTGGCTACTTAAAAGGCGATGGCGGTTTTTACGATGGCGAGCTCAATGGCGTATCTGTGACGCCCTTGCTACCCCTGTATTTAAATGCCGATACCTCCTATTTAGATAAAACCTATGCCATTAAGCGTATCGCTCCGGGCGGTGCACTATGATCATTAAGTCGGTACGCTTTGCCCGTTTGTCGGTGCCTTTGCACACCCCGTTTAAAACAGCGCTGCGCACGGTTTCCAGCATAGAAGACCTGGTGGTCATAATCGACACCCAGTGTGGCAAAAGGGGTTATGGCAGCGCACCGAGCACGCCGGTGATCACCGGCGACACCCACCAATCCATAATAAGCATTATCAACACAGTCCTTGCGCCTCAGCTTATCAATCAGGATGTGCGCAATATCAATGCCCTGTGCGATCGTTTGGCCGCTGCCGTAGTGGCCAACTCCAGTGCCAAAGCGGCGCTGGAAATTGCCTTGTATGATCTGTGGGCGCAAGGTTTGGGCGTGCCCTTGTATCGCGCCTTGGGCGGTGATCAAGGCGAGCTTAAAACCGATGTCACCATCAGCGTAGATGCCATAGATAAAATGCTGAGCGATTGTGATATCGCCTTGGCTAAAGGCTTTGATGTGCTGAAAATCAAAATAGGCAATGACCTTGAGCAGGATATTCAACGGGTGCGCGCTATCGCCCGGCATGTGGGCAACAAGGCGGCGCTGCGCCTGGATGTGAATCAGGGCTGGGATGCCAAGCAAGCGGTGCGCGCACTGCGGGCTATAGAAAGCGAAGGCATAGTCCTGGAGCTGGTGGAGCAGCCGGTAAAAGCCAATGACGTTGACGGCCTTGAGTATATTAGTGCGCGGGTCCAGTCTAAGATCATGGCCGATGAAAGTGCCTTCTCACCCAGGCAGGTGATCACCCTGCTGGAGCGTGGCGCCGTGGACATTATCAATATTAAGCTGATGAAAAGCGGCGGTATCAGTCGTGCCTTGCGGATTGCCGATATCGCCGCCACCTATGAGCGCCCTTGTATGATCGGTTGTATGCTGGAAGGCAGTATTGCCGTTGCCGCGGCGGCACATCTGGCGGCGGCCAAGGCCAAGCAAATCGGCCTGATAGATTTAGACGGTCCAGCTCTTGGCCAGTACGACCCAGTGCAAGGCGGAACCCGCTTTTGCGGGCCCGCTATCACCCTAAATACTGGTCCTGGCCTGGGAATTACCGGCATCGAGGGTCTTATCGAACTACCCAATGGAGTATGGCAATGAATAACACACTAACCAGCCTGATTATGCTGATCGCCAGTGCCTGTAGCGGCCCGGCCTGGGCCAAGGGTGAGCCCGAGCCCATTCAAGGTGACAACCGCCAACTGGCGGTGGTGGTAACCGAATCCTGGACAGATATTCAAGGTGAAATGACCTTGTTTGAGCGCGGCGATGATAACCAGTGGCACGCCATGGGGGAGTCCAGCGCCGTGGTGATTGGTCGCACCGGCCTGGCCTGGGGCATTGGCTTACATGAGCTCCAGCAAGGTCAGCAGAAGGTGGAAGGAGACGGCAAGGCGCCCGCTGGAGTATTTCGTTTGGGGAATGCCTTTGGTTATTTGGATGCGCTTACCACCGGCCTAGATTATCACCCCATGGATGCGGGGGATTACTGCATCGATGTGAACGGCTCGCCCTATTACAACCAGTTGGTGAATACCAAGGTGGTGGGTGAAAAGGCGGTAGAAGGCTCATCCGAGGCCATGCGCCGCGATATTCACAGCCAGGACGATTTATACAAAAAGGGTATTATCGTTGCCCATAACCCGGAGAATATCAGCGGTGCCGGCAGCTGTATTTTTATGCATTTATGGCGCGCCGCGGATAAGCCTACGGCGGGGTGTACGGCCATGGCCGAGGCGGATATGGATGCCCTGTTGCGCTGGCTGGATAAAGACAAACACCCCCTGATGGTGATATTGCCGCGCATGGAATATGCGCTAAAGCAAACACTCTGGCGCTTGCCGCCCTTAGGGCCACAAAAATAATAACAAGGCGGGTTGATGATAAACGCACATTATGAAGCGCTCGACTGGCTGGTATTCGGCGCCTATGCCTTGCTCATCGCGCTGACGGCCTGGTGGTTTAACCGCCAAAAGGCTAACACCTCGGCGGAGTATTTTCTCGGTGGTAATGCCATGCCGACCTGGATGGTGGCGGTGTCTGTGCTGGCCACCTCGCAATCGGCGGCCACCTTTATCGGTGGCCCGGATCAAGGCTATCAAGGAGATTTGTCCTATTTGGCCACCAATATAGGCGCCTTTATTGCGGCCCTGGTGGTGGCTCAGGTGCTTATTCCACGCTTTTATCAATATCGTGTTTATACCGTTTATGAGCTGCTGGAGCAGCAGGTGGGCCCCAAGGCCAAGCGCCGCGCCGGCCTGATGTATTTGTTCGGGCGGGTGTTTGCCAGCGGTGCGCGCCTGTATATGGCCGCCATTGCCGTGGCCATGATCCTCTATGGCAACATTGCCGCCAGCAGCGTCATTATGGCCACCCTGGTGCTGGTGATCATAGGTCTTGCCTACAGTATTTTTGGCGGTATTCGCACCGTCATCTATTCCGATGTGATCCAGTGCTTGGTGTACACCAGTGCCGCCGTGTGCGTGATTGTCAGTTTATGGCTGGCGATCCCCGCCGATTTCTCAACCATTATCGAGGCGTTGCAAAACCCGGGGCCGGAGCAGGGCTCCAAGCTGGCCTTGTTTAAGTTTGACCTGGATTTTTCCGCTGCCGGGGTGTTTAACATGGCGTCGGTACTGACCGGCTTTGTGCTCTTAAACATTGCCGCCTTCGGTCTGGATCAGGACATGACGCAGCGGGTGTTGACCTGTAAAGACGCGCGCTCCGGCAGTCGCGCCATTATGCTGTCCATCGCCATGGTGATCCCTGTGATGTTCTTGTTTATCGTCATTGGCCTGCTGTTGTTTGTGTTTTATCAGCGCCCCGACATCATGCTGGGGGCCACCGAACGGGCTGTCCATGGAGCCAATGTCGGGCAATTCCAGGGTGAGAAGATCACCGTCTTTATGCACTATGTTCTTAATGAAATTCCCGCCGGAGTAAAGGGCCTGGTGACCATAGGCATTATCGCCGCCGCCATTTCCACCCTGAACTCAGGGCTCAGCTCTATGGCCTCCGTGGTGGTGCAGGATATCTACCGGCCTTGGCATGAAAAGCGTCAGCGCCAGCAGGGCGACGCACAAAAAGAAGATCATCATTATGTGCTGGTGGGGCGCTTTGCCATGTTGGGAGTGTCACTGGCGCTCGGCTCCATGGCCATTCTTTGTTACTTCTGGCAGCAATATTCGCAAATGCCGCTGCTGAAATTTGCCCTGAGTGTCATGGTGTTTTCGTACTCTGGCCTGTTGGGCGTGTACTTCACTAGTCTTTTCCTCGGACGCGGCAGCGAAGCGTCCGTGCTCGCAGCCCTGATAGTCGGCTTTGTGGCCACCTTGTTGATGCAACCCTATGTGCAAGAGATGCTGTTGCCGAGCCAGTGGCAGTTTAATCTAGGTTTTACCTGGCAGCTGTGTATCGGCACCGCGTTAGCCACCCTGGTCTGTGCCTTTGGTCGCAAGCCCGAAGCGGCAGGCCAGGCAGTGAGCGCGGCGACTAATCAATCAAGCAATAATCCCATCAATCATGAGGTGCGTCATGGCTAACTGGGTACTGGCCATAGATGGTGGCGGCACAAAAACGGCGCTGCGCCTGTATGACTCGGATGGTCAGGTGGTGCAAGAGCATAGAGGGCCGGGCTCATCACTGGGTCATGACTTGCAATTGGGCTGTGATACCCTGTGTGCTCAGGTGGCAAGCATACTTCACGATGCGGCCATATTGCCGAGTCAGGTCAATTGCGTCGCCGGTGTTGCCGGCGCCGGGAATCCGTATAATCAAGCGCAATTACGCAGCCGCTTACAGGCACTTGGCTTTGCCGAGGTAAAGGTGGTCAGCGACGCTATTACCTCCGCCTATGGCGCCAATTTGGGTGCCCCGGTGGCTTGTGTTGCCCTTGGCACCGGCAGTGTCGGCACCCGTTTGCAGGCCGATGGCAGCACACATCTGGTGGGAGGCTGGGGCTTTACCCTCGGCGATGAAGGCGGCGGTGCCCGTTTGGGAGCCATGTTGGTGCAGGCCCTGATGCAGGCGTTTGACAGACAACAAGCGCTTACCCCCTTGCTCGAGGTGCTGGCGCAAAGAGTCGGTCACAGCCGCGAGGCGCTGAGTCAGTGGCTAAGCGGTGCTAAGGTAGGGGACTATGCAGGCCTGAGTGAGTTGGTGTGGCCTTATCAAGGGCGCTGCGACATGGCCGCAGAAATACTGCAACGTCATGCCCGGGCGGTTGAGCAACTTATCCGCGCTACCCGCGGGGAATATGATTTGCCTGTGGTATTGTTGGGCGGTTTAGCCGACAATACGGCCCCATTATTGGCACCCTGGTATCAGACCCTGGTGCAGCGCGCGCGGGGCTCGGCTCTGGATGGCGCCTATTTGCTGGCATTAAAGAATTTATAACTGGAATAAGTACATGAGTTTACCAAGTGACCATAGCTCTGAGTTATTGCGAGAGTTAAATACCATAGTTTCTGAGGGGCAAAACCCGCAAACCCTGGATATTGACCTCTTACCCAGCGAGGCCATTCTTCGTAAACTGAATGATGAAGATCAAAAGGTTGCCCCGGCGATCAGGGAAATTATCCCGGCTATCGCCAAGGCGGTCGACGCCATAGTTGATGCCTTCGCTAAGGGCGGCCGCCTTATCTATATCGGCGCCGGAACCAGTGGCCGTTTAGGGGTGCTCGACGCCGCCGAATGTCCTCCCACCTTTAGCGTTGAACCCGGCCAGGTAGTGGGCATTATCGCCGGTGGCGAGCGGGCGATTCAAAAGGCGGTGGAAGGGGCAGAAGACAATGCGGCCATGGCAATTGAAGACTTACAAAACCAACAGCTAAAAAGTGACGATGTTGTGGTGGGCATTGCAGCCAGTGGTCGCACGCCTTATGTGGTATCGGCGCTCAATTATGCCCGTGAACAGGGCTGTGTCACCGTGGGGATCAGTTGTTCACCTAACTCAGCGGTCCTCAATGCCGCAGATATCCAGCTGGCCGCCGTGGTCGGCCCAGAAGCGCTGACCGGCTCAACGCGCATGAAATCCGGTACGGCGCAGAAGCTGGTGCTTAATATGCTCAGCACCGCCAGTATGATCCGCTCCGGCAAGGTCTATCGCAACCTGATGGTGGATGTGAATGCCAGCAACGATAAGCTCAAGGCCCGTGCCGTGCGTATCGTAATGCAGGCCACCGAATGCACCGAGCAGGAGGCGGTCGAGGCACTGGCGCAGAGCGAGCATAGTGCCAAGTTAGCGATTTTAATGCTGTTGACCGGCAAAACCGCGAGTGAGGGCAAGGCCTTGCTGGATAACAACAAGGGTTTTTTACGCTCGGCGGTGCAAGAGGTTGAAGGCGATGATTAAGCGCCTGTTGGCAGCCTTTGCCCTATTGATTTTACTTAGCAGTGCCTGTGCTCAGGCCGACCAGCAAGATATCCAGGTTGGCGCCAGTCGCTTTGAGCACTACCTGCCTTTACTCAAGGGGAAGCGGGTTGGCCTGGTGGTTAACCAAACTTCTACCTTGGGGGACACCCACCTGGTGGATGCCTTGCTGGCCAAGCAGGTTAAGATCACCACTATTTTTGCTCCAGAGCACGGCTTCCGCGGTGATCAGGATGCCGGCGCCCATATAGATTCGGGCATAGATACCAAAACCGGCCTGCCCATCATTTCTATTTATGGTAAGAACAAGCAGCCCAGCGCAGAGGCGATGAGCCAGGTCGATGTGGTGCTGTTCGATATTCAAGACGTGGGTGTGCGCTTTTATACTTATATCAGCTCCATGCACTATATGATGCAGGCGAGCGCCGCGGCCAAGGCCGAGTTTATCGTGCTCGACAGGCCCAACCCCAATATCGCCTATATTGACGGGCCGATACTGGAGTCGGAGTTTCGCTCCTTTGTTGGCATGCACCCGATACCCGTTTTGCATGGCATGACGGTGGGTGAGCTGGCGCAAATGATAGTGGGTGAAAACTGGCTTGATGAGGGCACAAACCCGACTCTGACGGTTATCCCCGTGGCGAATTACGCTCGTGATAGGGGTTATTCTTTGCCGATAAAACCCAGCCCCAACCTGCCCAACGATCAGGCCATAGGTTTATATCCGTCGCTGTGTTTCTTTGAGGCGACGCCGGTCAGCATCGGCCGCGGTACGGACTTCCCGTTTCAGGTGTTAGGCCATGATAAGGTGGTTCTAGGCGAATTTACTTTTTCCCCACGTTCCATTGTTGGTGCTGCCAGCTCCCCTAAACTGGAAGGTCTGGTGGCCAAGGGCTTAGATCTACGCCAAAGCCAGGTCAGGGGCCTGGATTTGGGTTGGCTGATTGCCGCCCATAAGCGTTTTGCGGAGCAGGGCGAGGTGTTCTTTAGTAGTGCCGGGTTTATGGATAAGCTCGCCGGTACGGATGCCCTGCGTTTGGCGATAGAGTCTGGTCAAAGCGAGGCCGAGATAAGAAAGAGCTGGCAAGCTGGCCTTGATGCCTTTAAAGCGGCGCGGAAAAAATACCTGCTGTATCCAGAGTGAGTAGTTGGAGATAACAAAAAAGGCCCAGTTGGGCCTTTTTTGTTTCTGTGTTTTAACCTTCACGGAATGCTTTTACCACATCGTTGGAATGCTCCAACAACTTACGCCCCGGGCGCGTCGCCTGAGTAAGGGCGATAAAGAGAATATCGATCACAAAGTCCTGCGCCGTGCGCGCCAGAATAGAACTCAGACGAATCGACTCTTCCTCGGCCACAGAATAGAGGTTCACCGAAGCGCAATCTGCCACCGGGCTGGAGCCAAACTTGGTCACCGCAATCACGGGGCAATTATTCTGTTGAGCCTGATGCGCAGCTTCTGCCACTTCCCGGGTTTTACCCGACTCACTGATGGCGATAACCAGGTCGTCCTTGCCCAGGGTCGACACATAGGCCAACTGGGCGTGACCGTCCGCTTCGGCGATGGCGGCTATGCCTAACTTTTGCAGCTTATAGGCAAAGTCTTTGGCCACCAAAGCCGAACCACCGAGACCGCAAATGGCGACGCGACGGGCATTTTTAAGTAAGACCACCGCCAGCTCTACGGACTGGGCTTCATTGAGGTTCTTGGTTTCGGTTAATACCGCCATCTTGCTGCTTAACAGCTTTTCGGCAATCTGCTCTAGGCTATCATTAAGGGTGATCTTACCGTGCAGCTTAGGGGCAGGAGACTCTGAGTTGAGGGCGTCAATAACCGCCAGCTTAAAGGCGGGGAAGCCCTTATACCCGAGCTTTTGGGCAAACTTAACCACGCTCGATTGGCTTACGCCCACCACCTTGGCCAACTCAATGGAGGAGAGGTCACGAATAGCATTCGCACTGTTCAGCGTAAAATCGGCCAGTTTGGCTTCGCTACTGGAAAAAGACTTACGCAGTGCTTTAATTTTTACAAATGTCGACATAAGAAGTTACTTAGTATTGTTAGGTTTCTCTGTCTTATGGATACCTTTGAACGCTTGGTACACATGTTAACAACGACGTAATGGCAAAGTGTAACTCAATATTCCAAATAAAAGGAATAAAAAATTTTTATAAGAAGGCCCAAAGAGGCCGAGTAAAAAAGCCTTGTTCTAAGCCTTGGTTCATATTTTCTAGGCTATTTTTATTACCTTTTAAGCACAGGGGAAGTTAAGTTCAAGAATATATATTCCATCTATTTTAAATTGAAAGAAATAAAATATTATTATACGGTTAGAGGGTTGTTGTTGCGTTTATAAGTTCAAGACACTGTGCTTAAGCATAGTTTTTTCGCTATAGGTTGGTATGGATAAAGAATCTTTGCAGATGCGCTGTAAGAGTCTGCTGTCGTTGCCCTTGTTATTTTTACTGAGCAGTTGCAGTTCAGGCTACGATTTCAAGCAGTCACATAATTATTCCAAGCGCATTAAATTTTTGGTGATGCACTACACAGCGATTGATTATGAAAAGTCTGAGCGCGTGTTGGTGGAAAAAGGCGGTTTAAGCGCCCATTACCTGGTGCCCGAAAGTCAGGATCCCAGCTATGGTGAGCGCGATCTGCAAGTTCTGCAGCTGGTGAAAGAGCAGGACAGAGCCTGGCATGCGGGGAATAGTTATTGGCAGGGGCGCACCGATCTTAATGACCACTCCATCGGCATTGAGGTGGTGAATGTTCCCAGTTGCAGCGACAGGGCGCCGAGTATGGAGCCGGAGATTTCCACCATTGAATATGGTGCTGAGCCGTTTTGTGTGTTCCCCGATTATGATCCCAAACAAATCGAATTATTAATCGCCCTTAGTCAGGATATTCTCGCTCGTAATCCGGATATTGGCCCGACCCAGGTTGTCGGGCATGCGGACATAGCACCGGGACGCAAACTCGACCCGGGTCCACGTTTCCCTTGGTATCAGCTTTATAAGGCGGGCATAGGTGCCTGGTATCAACAGCAGGATGTGGAATATTACTGGCGCCATTTTAGCGCCGCGCCGCCTTCTGTGGCCGTGATACAGCAAGCGCTGGCGGATTATGGCTATGGGATTGCGGTGACCGCCCGGCTCGATCAGCAAACACTGGATGTACTTAAGGCATTTCAAACACACTTTTTGCCCTGGCAGGTAAATGCCCAGGCGGATTCGAAAACGGCGGCGGTATTGTTCGCTCTGCTCAAACGTTATAAGTCGAAAAAGGCGGATAAAAACTTTGCACTTTACCAGGAGTTGGCCGAGCAACCACAGGAGTTTGCCGCCTTGGGTCATGAGCAGCTTTATATCCAGTATCCACAGCCGGATGTCAGCTCGCGGGTCGATGTAAACAACAAATACCAGTTTAAGTCCTATCGCCGCCGCGGTGAGATCATCATAGACAACATCAGCGCCGAACGCGCCGAAATCCTGATTAATGGCGAAACCATTAATATCGCTCGGCCCTTAAAGGCCGGGCACAGCTACCGCTATTCGCTGGCAAGGCGCACCCGCGATGGGGTCAATACCCTGCATATTAAGTCGGTCTTTCCCGAGGATGCAAAGTTGAGTATTCGCCTTCCTGCGCCCAAGCTTTGGCCTAATCCCGGGGCAATTGACTTCGCCGCTGTGGATACCTTGATTGCACAAGAAGTGGATCAGGGCTTTCCCGGCGCCGTGCTTGGGGTGGTGTATAAGGGCGAGCTGGTTAAGCTCAGCGCCTATGGTTATGCCCGTGCGCACCACGGCAAAGAATCTGTAGCCGCACAGCCCATGGCAGTCGATACCCTGTTTGATCTTGCCTCTAATACCAAGATGTTTGCCACCAATCTGGCATTGATGCATTTGGTGTCGCAGGGACGCCTGGATGTTAATAAGCCCATTAGCCATTACCTGGCGGAATATACCGGGCAGGGACGCGAGGTACGGCTAGTAAAAGACCTGCTTACTCACAGCGCAGGTTACCCGGCGGTGGTGGACTTTCATCGCGTCGATAATCACCTCGGCAAGCCATTTTATTCCCTTAATAGCGAGCGCACCAAACAGCTGTTAATCCGTGGCGTGCCCTTTGAGATGATGCGGGCTCAGCGTCACCTCTACAGTGATGTTGACTATATGCTGCTCGGTATTTTGATTGAACGTATTACCAACATGCCCCTTGATGCCTATGTGGAAAGCCGCTTGTTTGCCCCCTTGGGGCTCAATACCCTGGCATTTAATCCGCTGCAAAAGGGCTTTATGCCTTCGCAGATAGCGGCTACCGAGATTGAAGGCAATACCCGCGGTGGCCGGGTGAATTTCGAGGGCGTGCGGGATTATGTGCTCCAAGGCGAGGTGCATGATGAAAAGGCGTTTTACTCCCTGGCCGGGGTGGCCGGACATGCGGGCCTGTTTGCCGATGTGCAAAGTGTGGCAAAACTCACACAATTGTTGCTAAACCGGGGTAGTTATGGTGAAGTGCAGTTAATCAGGCCCGAGGTGGTCGATCAGTTTATTAAGCCCACGGCAACGGATGAAAGCTATGGCCTGGGCTGGCGTCGCGCCGGCAATGGCGCGCGCATATGGCATTTTGGTCCCTACGCCAGCCCAAGGGCATACGGACACACGGGCTGGACCGGCACGGTAACTGTAATTGACCCGGAATATGATCTGGCCATAGTGCTGTTTACCAATGCCCGCCATAGCGAAGTGACCGGCTCGCAAAGCGACTATAGATTTAAAGGCAAAGAATTTGAAACGGGGAAATACGGTTCGGTGATCACCCGTGTCTATGAAGCCATTTTGGCTCATGGCAAGTAACGACTAACACAGGATACCCCTGCCCGGGTATCGCCCAAAACGGCATCTTTTGATGCCGTTTTTTTATGGCTAAAAGAAGTGCATAGGCAAAGGATGCCGGGGACATGGTTTTGATGTTTGTTACAGGGTTAGGAAGTGCGCAGAAAATAAAAAGCGCCCCGAAGGGCGCTGGTCTATCTTAGGTTGTTATCTTAGCTTAGAACGCAAATTTCAATGACAGTTGCACTCGGCGCGGACTGTAATAGTCACGGGGCTCGCCAAAGGTACTGTTAACAAAATAAGGGTCGTTGTTATAACCGGTTTGACGGTCGAACAGGTTAAAGATATCGGCGCGGAATTGCAGCGCATAATCGCCATAGACGGTGAAGTCCTGGGTATAGTTTAGATCCAATTGCCAGTGGCTTGCGCTGCGGCGGCTACCCGCCGGCTCCGCATAGCGGCTGGTGTGGCTGGAGCTGCTGCCATAGAGATTACCATCCCATTTCTCCCAAGGGCGACCTGACTGGAAGACAAAATAGGCGCCGATATTGGCTTCCCAGGGAGTGGTGTAGTAGCCGTATACCTTGAGCTTATGTGGCTTATCGCCAGAGAGGGTGCCATAGCGGTAATCCCAAGGATAGCGGCCTATGCCGTCACCATACCAGGAGGAGCCGACAAAGGTGTTGGCATCGTTATCGGCCGTGGTGTTGTCCTGGTCGAAGTTGCCATAGTAGTGGCTCCATACATAGGAGGCATTTACATAGGTGTTATCGCCCATGTACTCGGCCTCAAAGCTGGCTTCCCAATACTTGGTCTCGCCACCATCCACCTCGGCTATGACATAGGATGAGCCGCCGATTTCATTACGAATATCCTGCAGGTTCTCTATGTATAAACCCTGAGCGGCAATGTCTGCCGGTACACCCGGGGCATCGATGCCATCATAGTTGGTGAGGCGGGCGCTATTGGGCATATCTTCCCAAAAGTGCAGGCCCTTACGGTGACGTACATGCGCCCGCAGCACCAGATCTTCACCCACGTATTTGGTGGTTCCCAGGGTGATTTCATTAATGCGACGCGGCTTCATGCCTTCCTGAAACAGCTTACCTGAAGAGGAGGCACGAGGCTCGGCATAGATAACATTGCCATCGGCATCGAATTCAACGTCAATGGCACTGCGGTTGTTCCTGTCCCAGGAGGCGGCACGAGCCAAGGAGCTGGTTTCCGGGTTGTAGATGGCGAAGTTGGCAAAGACGTCATCTTCGTCGGCATAATTCCATTTCACGCCCAGGCGCGGCTGTATCATATCGCTCCAGTCGGTTTCATACATCTTGTACTTATGTCCCGGGGCCAATTCATAGCCGGAGATGGTGCCGGATTTAGGGCGCAGGCCCTGACCATAATAGGTATCGCGACTGACTAACACACCTATATTGTAAGTCCAATCGCCATATTCTATGGTGTCGTTAATCTCGAAGTTCAGAGTCTTGGTTTCTGAGGTGATGGCCGGTGCCAAATCGCCGCTGCCTACTAGGCTCATTTGTTGCACCAGGGCACGATAAATAACCGGGGTGTCATTGCCTGCTTGCTGGCTCAGATCCAAGCCGCCGACATAGTTAATCCGTCCCCAGCCATTGGAAAAGCGTGTAAGTACCTCCTTACCCTCTGACCATTGCCCGCCAAAGTGCAAGGTGTGATAAGTATCGCCCCAGCTAAACTCATGATCGAGTTCGAGCTCAAATGAATCGCGGTAAAAATCCTGGTCGTCGTACTGTAAATAGGCACCGACGCCACCGCCGCCCATTTTCATGCCGTTTTCCGTGTAACCGAACTGCTCGATCAGCGCCGCCGCACCGGCATTGTAGGCGGCGATTTGCTCTGGGGTATAGTTGTCACTTGGGCCGCGCAGTTCGGGCACATTAAAGTAACCCATTTGATCTAGGTTATCGACATCCAGGGTGCCGCTCAGCGACGGCTGGAAATTAAGCTCTGTATCCGGGCGCGAGCTGCTTTGTAGATCAAAGGTGCTGTACTGAAACGATAAGGTGGTGTTTGAATCTATCAGCCAGGAGCCGTCCAGGGTGAAAATATCCTGATCCGTCTCGCCGCCAACGGACACACTGTCGGTTTCGTATTCACCAATGGAGGCACCTTCCTCGGTTTTATCGGAAATACGCTGGGAAATATTGAATAACAGATCGTCACGGGGCGCCCAGGTAAGCTTGCCAAAGAACTCATCGCGCTCGCTCTTATAGTTTTTCACATCGCCGTAGGCCGTATCCTTGTTGCTGCGTTTTTCCTCGGGACGGTAATAGGAGGTGTAGAAATACAGGGTATCCTCAATCAGCGGGCCGCCCAGGTTAGCTGTTATCCAACTCTTATCCGTTTCATAACTTTCCTGACCAACGGGAGAGGCAACCAGGCTTTTGGGCTGAACCTTGTATTCCACCGAGCCGGTAAACTCGTCTGTGCCAGACTTGGATACTGTGTTGATGGCAAAGCCGCCGGAGCGGTTAAAGTCAACGGCCTTAGCTCCGCCTCTGTCCATGGTGACATAGGCAACATCGTGGGTGGAAGGCTCGGATGCCAGGTTACCAAACATGGGCAAGGAAACATTAACACCATCAAAGCCATAGGAGTTATCCACCCCGGAGCCACCGGCCGACGGGCCGAGGACTGAGTTTTCAGACAGCTCGACGCCAGGCACCAGTTTAAGTAGGTCGCGATAGTCTTGGCCTATGGGCACCCCTTCGATGGCTTTTTCTCCTAAGGAGTTGGTGAGCGAGGAGTTACCCTGGCGATATAAGCGACTGCCGGTAATAGTGATCACCTCGGTCTTGTTGCCGGTCAGGCTCAGTTCCACATCAACCTTAGAAGTCTGCTCTAACAATACCTGCACCGTCAGAGTTTGACTGGCGCCGTCTTTATTGGTGAAGGTGAGCTCGTAGGTACCAGGCTTTAACTGTGGCAGATCGAAGCTCCCATCGGCTCCGGTGACCACTGTACGGGCCTTAGGCATAACGCTTGAGCGTGCGGTGACCGTTACCCCGGCCATGGACTGTTCGGTTTGCTCGGCGATAACCGTGCCCTTGATGCCGCCGGTCAAGGCCGCCAGTGCCGGAGCACTGATAAAGGCCGCGGCAATCAGGGTGGAAGTGATCGCTGTTTTAGGTGCCCGCATCGCGCGGCAGCTAGCCTGCGCCAATGCGCTGAGGTTGAAGTGAGTTGGTTTCATTATATCCCCATCCTTATAATAATTTATTTATCGGTTGGACCTTAACCCTGTGATTTCCCCTGTTTTATTAGTGCTAACCTTCCTTTTGTTGCATATATATTAAACAATTGTTACCAGAATTAATCAAGAATATTTTTTTCATGTTATTCTTATTATTGAAAATAAAATATGAATATAACGACGCGAAATGAGCACCATACAGCGGGCGAATTCTTGCTTGCAGGTATGGGGTAAGGCTAAGTATCTATATGAAAGGAATAGTAAAGGTTGGCCAAGAGGAGTTGGCCAACCTATCAAAGCCAGGCTGGCAGGGTGTCCATGGCAAGCAGGGCATCAAAGTCGATGCGCTCGCGAATAATACTGTATTGGCTGCCTTTCACCAGTACCTCGGGGGCATTAAGGCGGGAGTTGTAATGTGACGCCATCACGGCGCCGTAGGCTCCGGCGCCCATAATGGCGACCAGATCGCCTTGTTCACATTCGCCGAGGGAGCGGTTTTTGGCGAAGGTGTCGCCGGTTTCGCATACCGGGCCGACTATGTCATAAACCGCTTGGCAGGGCTTTTGATCTACGGTAGCAATATGGTGGTAGGCGTCGTACATGCTCGGGCGGATCAAGTCATTCATGGCCGCATCGAGGATCAAGAAGGTGCGCTCTTGCCCGGTTTTCACGTATTCCACCCGAGAGACCAGGACGCCGGCATTGCCGACCATGGAACGCCCAGGCTCGACTATGATTTTGCAACCAAGGTGGCCAAGGTGCTGTTTGGCATGCTCGGCATAGGTGCGGATATCCGGCTCATCGCTGTGCTCGCCATAATTAATGCCTAAACCACCACCTATATCTATGATTTTAATGATGATACCTTGTGCTTTTAGGGTGCTTACTAGCTCCGCAACCTTGGCAAAGGCGGCGGCAAAGGGCTCCAGGTTAATCAGCTGGGAGCCGATATGCACATCCACACCTGTCACTTCTATACCCGGTAAAGAGGCCGCTTTAAGATAAAGCTCGGGCGCCAAATCGATATTAATGCCGAACTTATTCTCCGCCAGACCCGTGGTGATCTTGGCATGGGTTTTGGCCTCAACGTCCGGATTCACGCGAATGGAGATGCGTGCTGTGGTATTCATTTCCACCGCAAGGGCACTGATGCGCTCTAATTCCGGCTCGGACTCAACATTAAACTGCAAAATGCCCTGGGCCAGGGCATAGCGGATTTCCTGCTCGCTTTTACCCACACCGGCGAAGACGATTTTCTCCGCCTTAATGCCGGCGGCCAGCGCGCGGCGGATCTCGCCTTCGGAAACAGTATCGGCACCGGCACCCAATTGCGCCAAGGTGGCTAAAATTGCCTGATTGGAGTTGGCTTTTACGGCATAACAAATTAAGCTATCCAGTCCTGCAAACGCATCGCTGTAGCGCTGATAATTACTGGCAATAGCCGCAGCCGAGTAACAGTAAAATGGGGTGGGGATGTGTTTGGCAAGCTCGCCGATGGTAACATCTTCAACCTGCATGTGCTGATCCACATAAGGAAAGTAGGGAAGTGGCTGCATAACTAAAAAATTACAGTTGAATGAAAACTAATTGAATAATCTATGCTCATTTGCAAGACTATTCAAGCTTTATAATAACAAGGATAACACCATGTCTTGGTATTCCATTTTGCCGCCGCTGGTAGCAATTGCAATCGTCTTTTGGCGTAAAGAAGTGATCATGGCCCTGCTCTTGGCCGTGGCAACATCCGAGTTCTTACTGGCGATAAGTGGCGAGGGTAATACCTTATTCTATACCTTTATCAATACCATAGAGCGCGTGGTCGCGACTGCATCCTCGCCGGGTAACAGCCGTGTCATTCTCTTTAGCGTGCTTATTGGTGCGCTGCTCGCCTATATTCGCGAGTCCGGCGGCGTGGCCGCAACCGTGAACATGTTAATCGGCAAGGGCGTGGCCAAGTCAAAGCGCCAGGTGGGTTTTTTAACCATGTTCTCCGGCATTGCCGTGTTTATCGAGTCTAACCTCAGTGTGTTGACCGCGGGTATTCTTTCGCGCGGTCTATTCGATAAGTTTAAAATGAGCCGCGCCCGTCTGGCCTATATTATCGACAGTACCAGTGCTCCTGTATGTATCCTGATTCTGCTTAATGGTTGGGGCGCCTATGTGCTCGGGCTGTTGAGCAACTATGAATTGGAGCAATCGGCGGTCAGTATTTTATGGGGCAGTGTTGCCTATAACTTTTATGCCATTATCGCCTTGCTGATCGTCGCCTACACCATCGCCTTTGATAAGGTGCATGGTCCTATGAAGGAAGCGGAGCAAAAGCTGGAACGTTTGGAAGTGAATGTGCCTACCGAGGCCGACAAGGGCACCAAGGCCCGCTTTATGCTGGTGCCTTTATTGACCCTGGTGGTGTCCATGGTCGGCTTTATGTTCTGGACCGGCAATGGCGATATCGCCTCCGGCAGTGGCTCTAAGTCGGTGCTTTACGCCACCATCTTATCCTGTGTTGTGGCCTATTTCCTGCTGAGTGCCAGCAAGCTTTTCAGCCACCACAAATTGGTTGAAATGGGCTTTAAGGGCATGGGGGAGTTATTGCCTCTGGTGGCCATAGTCTTGTTATCCATGACCTTGGGCGCCAGCCTGAAAGAGCTGGGAACCGGAGTTTTTGTGGCCTCCCTGGTGGGTGATTACTTACCTATCACCTTGGTGGTGCCCATGCTGTTTTTAACCGGTGCGGTGATCTCCTTTACCACGGGTACCTCCTGGGGCACCTTTGCTATTTTGATCCCCATTGGTGTGCCCTTAATTCAGGCCCTGGGGTTACCACCTGCGCTGGTGCTCGGTGCTATTTTGGGTGGCGGCGTATTCGGCGATCACTGCTCGCCAATCTCAGATACCAGTGCTGTGTCGGCCATTGCCTCCGGCTGTGACTTGCTTACCCATGTTAAAACCCAGATGCCTTATGCCCTGGTGGGCGGTGCTTTAACCCTGGTTGCCTACTTCCTGGTGAGCCTGGCAATACTTTAAGAGACAGGCTAAGTCGGCGTTGACATAGCGCTATTTATTGCCAACAGGCGGGGGTATAATGCCCCCGTTTTTTATTTTCATTAGGGTGCTCAGCATGACCTTGGAACAGATAGATAAAACCCGCTACCGCAAACATCTTAATATAGTGATAGTCGCCTGTATCGCAGCCTTAGTAGTGGGGAGTTTGGGTATCGCCCGGTTGTTGATCCTTGCCCTGCCAAGCGACAGTGGCAGCCATTTCCATTGGAACCTGCTGGGTGTTGTGGTCAGCTGTATCGCCATAGGTTTTGCTCTTAAACGTGTCGAGCATCATCCCTTTATGACCGAGGTGGTGTATGTATGGCGCTTGAAGCAGGCGCTTAATCAGATCACCCGCAAGCTGCGCAAGATTAAGGCGGCGGCGGAGCAGGGCGATGTGCAGGCCATGCATGCGCTGCAATTTAATTACGCCGGTTCAAGGCAGTTATGGCAGCTTGATGATAACACCATCACCATGGATGAATTGGCCATCTCCCAGGCGCAACTCGATACCCTGGCCGAGCGTTACAATGTCGAAGCCGACGCCAGCCGTTATCAGAGCGAGTACCTTAAACAGCTGTAATCCACATATAAGGGTAGAGTGCGCCTGTACAGACGGGCGCCTTGCCTAAGGCGCGCAATAAGGCGGTTGAAAACACCCGCCATCTCCCCTAGTCTGGGGCTCAATATAACAATTATAAAGAGTGTTCCAGTGCAGTATTGGCAGTATCTCAAGGCCTTAGGGCCAGGCATTTTAATGGCGACCGCAGCAATCGGCGGTTCGCATCTGGTGGCTTCAACTCAGGCCGGAGCCTTATTCGGCTGGCAAATGATAGGGCTTATCCTGGCCGTAAACCTGTTGAAGTATCCGTTTTTCCGCTTCGGCGTTGAATACACATTGGTCACAGGCAATAACCTGGTGTCCGGCTATAAAAGCCAGGGGCCCTGGTATTTTTACTGCTTTTTTGCCCTCAATATTATCGCCGCCATAGTCAATACCGCCGGGGTGCTGCTGCTGACTGCGGCGCTGTTGCATTATGTGGTCGGTGGTGCTCTTAGCATGACGGTGCTGTGCATCATTATTCTGCTGTTTTGCCTGACCCTCTTGGTGCTTGGGCATTATCAGGCCCTCGACAGTGCTGCCAAGTGGATTATGGCGGTGCTCGCCATCAGTACCATAGCCGCACTGGTGATAGCTTTGCTTAAAAGCGGTGGTGTGCCCATGAATGCGGCCGCTGATTTCACCCCGCCCGACCTGCTGTCGCTGACGGCCTTAAGTTTTATTGTGGTCTTGATGGGCTGGATGCCGGCACCGATTGAAATTTCCGTGGCGAGCTCTTTGTGGTTGCAGGCAAAACGACAACAAACCGAGGTGCCAGTAAAGGCGGGGCTGTTTGATTTTAACTTCGGCTTTATCGTCACCGCATTACTGGCACTGGTGTTTTGCTCCCTGGGTGTGCTCATCCAGTATGGCGGCAATACGCAAATAGCCCTAGCCGGGGTGGCCTTTGCCCAGCAGCTGATAGATATGTACACCAATACCATGGGCGAGTGGTCGCGTTGGCTTATCGCGACCGTGGCCTTTTTGTGTATGTTGGGGACCACCTTAACCGTACTCGATGGCTATGCGCGGACCTTGTACACAGGCACCAAGCTGATGCCAAACTGGTCGTTGCCAAAGCATTTAAATACCTGGCTGATCATGCAGGCGGTGGCGGGGATGGCGGTGATCCTGTTTTTCAAAAGCAATTTAAAGGAGATGCTGACCTTTGCCATGACCCTGGCGTTTTTAACCACGCCGGTATTTGCCTGGTTGAATATGCGCCTGGTGCGCCAAACCAAGATTAAACAGCCGCTGTGGTTGCGGCTGTTAACCTGGTTGGGATTGATATACCTAGTCGGCTTTAGCCTTGGGTTTATCGGCCTGCAGATTTGGCAGCGCTGGGGATAAATCTAGGTCAGCATTTTTATTGCTGCGCTGATGCCATCCAGGGTCAGGGGAAACATACGGCTTTGTTCGCCCTTGGCCATTAACTGGTCGATCATTTCGATGGAATGATAGTAGCGCCAATGGGTTTGCGGCTGCGGATTCAGCCATACCACCTTATCGAAATGCTGGGTGATGCGCTGCAGCCAGGCGGCGCCGGGCTCCTCATTCCAATGCTCCACACTGCCACCGGGGTAGGCGACTTCATAAGGCCCCATGGTGGCATCGCCGACAAAGATAACCTTGTAATCGCGGCCAAAACGCTGCATCAGGCTGTGGGTGTCAATCTTCTTGTCATAGCGGCGGGCATTATCCTGCCACACCTGCTCGTAAACACAGTTATGGAAATAGAAAAACTCCAGGTGTTTAAACTCGCCATGGGCGGCACTAAATAACTGCTCGCACAGTTGAATATGGTCGTCCATGGAGCCACCGATATCGAACAACATGATCACATTGACGGCATTATGGCGCTCCGGTGCCATTTTCACATCCAGCATACCTCCTTGTTTGGCGGTGGCGGCAATGGTGGCGCCCAAGTCCAGGGTATCGCTGGCTCCGGTGCGGGCAAAGCGGCGCAGTTTTTTCAGTGCCAGTTTCATGGTCCGCGAGCTGATATCGGCCTCGCCGTCGAGGTTACGGTACTGGCGTTTATCCCACACCTTAACGGCGCGGCGCTGGCGCGAGCCGGGTTGACCGATGCGCACCCCCTCCGGGTTATAGCCATAGGCGCCAAAGGGCGAGGTACCGCCTGTGCCTATCCATTTATTGCCGCCGGCATGGCGTTTTTGTTGCTCTTCGAAGCGCTTTCTAAGTTCTTCCATCAGCTTGTCGAGGCCGCCCATGGCCTCGAGTTGGCGTTTCTCTTCGGCGCTCAGGAGTTTTTCAAACTCCTTGCGCATCCAGTCCTCGGGGAGCTGGTATTGCGCCTTTAAGGCGTCAAGCAGGTCGATATCCTCAATGCCACAAAAGTAATCGGCGAAGGCCTTGTCGAAGCGGTCAAAATGAGTTTCATCCTTCACCATTATGGTACGGGCGAGATGATAAAAGGCTTCGCTGTCGGCAAACACCACCCCGGCCTGTAATGCACCAATGAGGTCGAGCAACTCTCGCAGGCTTACCGGCAGGCGGTATTTTCTTAAGGTGAAGAAAAACTCGATGAGCATTAGCGGCGACTCATAAAGGCCAGTTTTTCAATCAAGGAAACGTCTTGCTCGTTTTTCAATAGAGCACCAAAGAGCGGCATAAGTCCGCCTTTAGTGGCGCTGCCATGTAAAACCTCGGGCGCTATGTCTTCGGCCATCAAGAGCTTAAGCCAGTCCAGCAGCTCGCTGGTGGAGGGCTTTTTCTTCAGTCCGTCGACCTGACGCAAACCAAAGAAGACCTCTAAGGCTTCACGCAACAGCTTTTGTTTGATATCCGGGTAGTGAACGGCGACGATTTTGTGCATTTCCTCGGCGCTGGGGAAGTCGATGTAATGGAAGAAACAGCGGCGCAAAAAGGCATCCGGCAGTTCTTTTTCGTTGTTTGAGGTAATGATCACAATCGGACGCTGCTCGGCACGGACGCGCTCACCGGTCTCATAAACGAAGAACTCCATTTTATCGAGCTCTAGCAAGAGGTCGTTGGGGAATTCGATATCGGCCTTGTCTATTTCGTCTATCAGCAGCACCGGACGCGGCTCGTTCTCCTTGGCGCCAAAGGCCTGCCCAGCTTGCCTTTAACTATGTAATTGCCGATATCATGCACGCGCTCGTCGCCCAGTTGTGAGTCGCGCAGGCGCGATACCGCATCGTACTCATACAGGCCTTGCTGGGCTTTGGTGGTGGACTTGATATGCCATTGGATCAATTCGCTGCCTATACTTTTCGCCAGCTCTTCCGCCAACAGGGTTTTCCCCGTGCCCGGTTCACCTTTTATCAAAAGCGGTTTTTCTAAGGCGATGGCGGCATTGACCGCCTGTTTCAGGGCGCTACTGGCAATATAATGGTCGGTTGAATCAAAATGCACGTGGAAATTCCTAACACTGGTCAGACATCGAATTAGCCTAGTCTGCCATAGTTGGCATTTACTACCAAGTCGGCTTGTGACAGCGCCGCATGAGATGCGTATAATGCTCCCATTAAACGAGTGCAGCAGGCATAAGCACGAATGAACTATCTTCCTTTGGATGACTACGCCAAGGCGTGGGTGTTTCGACACCAAGAACTTTTAATTCCGGCGCCACAATTGGCGCAGATCAAACCCATGACCGCCACCCGTGCGGCGGTGTTGTGGACCACTTTTATCAGCCGAGACAAAGATCACCCGGACTTTTTCACCGACGCCGATTGGGTCAAACAGGCGCAGCACTGGCCCCATGAAGACGTGTTTTGGGAACGGGCGTTTGAAGCCGGTGACGCTATTCCCGAGGGGATCCTGGCTCACCTGGACTGGCAGGATAACACTACCGTGTATTTCTGTATTAGTCGTGACGAGGTCATCGAAACTCGTTTCGATGTGTTTAAGCAACACTGGCAGAACTTTATGTTCTTAGCCGATGGCAGCTTTTTAATTGGTAAAAAACGCCCGCAGGTGGTGCAGTTTTTAGAGTCGGGCTTTGCCCGCCTAGGCCAACAGCCAGGGTAATTTATAGAGCCTCCCCATTGCGCTTCTCAAATTTTGCGCAACTATGGTATAAACTTAAGCACAACCAGTGGGAGGCAATGTGCGGCAACAACCATCGCAGCAAGCAGATTTATTTGCACTCGATCAACAGCGAGTGCTGTATGCCGAATTGTGCAATGCCTTCTACGCTCGCGAGTTGCACCGCATAAGTCAGCAATTAACGCATCAAGGCGATGGCACCCGTTTGGCCCGTTTGCTCGACAGCCTGCCTTATTACGTGGAACGCGCCGCCTTTCATATAGTTCATGGTCATTGCCCGTTAACCTTGGATGGGCAAAATGGCAGTTGGATAGCCAAACAGGCGAGTAAACCGCCACAAAGCGATAAATCGGCTAATTTAGCCTTTTTTAGCGCTTATGCCGAAGTCGGTATTTTAGTACCATTACTGGTTACGCAGGGGCGATTGCAATTTGTGATGCTCGACACCCTAGATCAAGTTAGCAGCAACCGCTTGCATTGTAATCAGGCGGGCTGGTTTGATCTTGACGGCCAATATCGCGACACGCGATTAAGCTCGGCCCAGGACGTGCAGTTACTGGTACCCAGTAAAAAACATTTTACCCCGGCTTGTTGTGGTCATCGTTGGCAACAATTTAAGGTGACCTCACCACGGACTTTGAGTCTAAGAGAAATGCTATTAACAACACGAATTAACTGGAAAAACTTTAAGCAACCACTGCCGATGAAGGAAAGCTAATGCGATTATTCCAATTAGGTTTGTTGGCATTGTTGCTGTATCTGCAATACTTGTTGTGGTTTGGTCACAACGGCATCGAAGACTATAGCCGTTTAACCAAGGCGGTGGCCAATCATGAGCAAACGAATCAGCAATTAAATAAGCGTAACAAGTTACTCGAAGCCGATATACAAGATTTAAAACTGGACTTGGAAGGGGTGGAAGAGCGTGCCCGTCATGAGCTGGGTATGATCAAGCCCGGAGAAGTGTTTTATCGGGTGTTACCGAGTAAACAATCTGAGTCAAAATAATAACGCAAAGTAGTTATATGAGTGAAAATCACGGCATTATAGCCATAGTGCCCGCCGCCGGAGTTGGCGCGCGGATGCAATCTCAACGCCCTAAGCAGTACTTGCAATTACAGGGCAAAACCGTGCTGGAGCACAGCCTGAATAAGCTCGCCCAGGTGGCGGCGGTAAAGAGTATCACCGTGGCCATAGGCGCCAATGACGAGTATTTCGCCGAGCTGCCTATAGACTCCCAATTTGTGCATACCGTAATTGGTGGCAAAGAGCGCGCCGATTCCGTGCTTGCCGCCCTTGATGCCCTTGAAGCAAATCCACCCCAGTGGGTGCTAGTGCATGACGCCGCTAGGCCCTTGGTGAGCCCCGCCGATATCGAACGTTTAATAAATGAGTGCCAGCACCATGGCGAGGGCGGCATACTGGCCGCCAAGGTACGCGACACTATAAAGCGCGGTGACAGTCATGTGCAGCAAACCATAGAACGCGAGCATCTTTATCAGGCGCTGACCCCTCAGTTTTTCCCTTATGCCCAATTACGCCAGGCATTGCATGATGCTTTAGCCTGTGGCGCTACCATTACCGATGAAGCATCGGCGATGGAATGGGCCGGGCACCCGGTGCGTTTAATCGCCGGTCGCAGCGACAATTTTAAGTTGACCACCCCAGAAGATCTGCAACTTGCCGACTTCCTGTTAGGGCAACAAATGACGGAGATTTTATGATTCGAATAGGCCATGGTTTTGACGTACATAGTTTTGGCGGTCATGGGCCGCTTACTATCGGCGGCGTAAAGGTCGATTATGAACAAGGCTTTATCGCCCACTCAGATGGTGATGTGGCTATTCATGCCTTGTGTGATGCCTTGCTTGGCGCCATGGCAATGGGCGATATAGGCAAGCATTTTCCCGATACCAGCGAAGAATTTGCCGGCATCGACAGCCGTATTCTGCTGCGCCGAGTCATGGCCGAGGTGCATGATCGCGCCTTTGTAGTGGCGAATGTCGACCTTACCATAGTGGCGCAAGCGCCAAAAATGCGCCCGCATATTGATGCCATGCGCGCTTGCCTGGCGGCGGATCTGGCGGTCAGTTTAGATCAGGTAAATGTCAAAGCCACCACCACTGAAAAGCTAGGGTTTACCGGACGCAAAGAGGGTATTGCCGCCCACGCGGTAGCGCTTTTGGTGCAGCAACCATGAAGCAAGAGCCTTCAGCACCTAGGCAAAAAGAGCCATTAGCCTCGCTGCAGTATTTATACGGCAAGCCTACCGCCAAGGCGGTATTTAAGCGCCTGCCGGAAGACTTTATGGTTGATGAAGAGCTGGGCTTTGAGCTTGATGGCAGTGGCGAGCACGTGTGTTTGCATGTGATCAAGCGCGGTATCAATACCGTCAATGTAGCCAAGAAAATCGCGAAATTTGCCAAGGTAGCGCCGCGTGAGGTCAGCTACGCCGGACAAAAAGACCGCCAAGGTGTGTGTTCACAATGGTTTAGCGTGCCCGTGCCCATTAAACAGGAGCTCGACTTTAGCGCCCTCAACGACGAGCAAATTTTTGTTGCCAAGCAAGTGCGCCATGGTCGCAAGCTGCGTACCGGATGCCATAAGGGCAACCGTTTTACCATAGTGCTGCGTGAGGTGAGCGAGCCACTGGCTGTGCTCAGTCGTATCAATGCGGTGCGCCAAGGAGTGCCTAATTACTTTGGCGAGCAACGCTTTGGTCACGATGGCCATAACCTGGTGATGGCAGAGCGTATGTTTGCCGGCGAGCAAATCCGCGATCGTAAACTAAGGTCTATGGTGATCTCTGCCGCCCGCTCTTATATTTTTAACCAGATAGTCAGCCTGCGCGTGGCCGAGCATGGGCTTGCCAAAACCCTGCAACATGAAGTCTTTATGCTCAGTGGCAGCAACGCATTTTTTACCGATGCCATCACCCCACAAAACATTACCCGATTAGTGGAAGGTGACATCGAGTTGTCGGCGCCCCTGGTGGGTAAGGGCGATAAGGGCCTGGTTGAGGAAGAGCAACATTGGTTGCAGCCTTATCATGACTGGTGTCAGGGTTTGGCGGAGATAGGTTTAAAAACCGAGCGCCGCATGTTGCGCTTATATCCCGAGAATTTACAGGTGAAAATGCCCACGAGCGATTCGATTGAGTTGAGCTTTTCACTGAAAAAAGGGTGTTTTGCGACTGCGTTGTTACGAGAATTGGTGGATTACCGCCAGTGCGAAAACAGTATTGCAAGGAGTCATGATGAAGATATTGCTGAGCAATGATGATGGCGTACATGCCAAGGGCATAGCGGCCCTGCATCGGGCCTTAAAGGAGATTGCCAGCGTCGATGTGGTTGCCCCGGATCGCAATTGCAGCGGCGCCAGTAACTCGCTCACATTAATGAATCCATTACGGGCGCAAAAATTAGAGAATGGCTTTATCAGTGTCAATGGTACCCCCACTGATTGCGTTCATGTGGCCCTCAATGCGCTCTTGCCTGAGCAGCCGGATCTGGTGGTGGCCGGCATTAATCATGGTGCCAATTTAGGGGATGATACCCTGTATTCGGGCACGGTAGCCGCCGCCACCGAAGGGCGCCATATGGGTCTGCCCGCCATCGCCGTGTCCCTGGTCGGCCATGATTGCAAACACTTTGAAACTGCCGCTAAGGTGACGGTGGATATAATCACCAAGTTGAGAAGTCACCCCTTACCCAATGACCAAATCATCAACATCAATGTTCCCGATGTCCCTTACGACGAACTCAAGGGCGTTAAGGTCACCCGCTTGGGCGCCAGACATAAGGCCGAAACCATGACAGTACAGCGTGACCCTTGGGGTCGTGTCGTGTATTGGTATGGTTCTCTTGGGCCTGAGCTTGATGCCGGTGAGGGCACGGATTTTGCGGCCATTCGCCAAGGCTATGCCTCGGTTACGCCCTTGAGCGTAGACATGACAGCTAAAGAAAGCATTGCCCCTTTACAGCATTGGTTAGCGGAGCTGGAAAATGATCACTAATTATCAGCGTAGCGCCGGCTCTTTGGTCAAGCTGCTGGCTCAGGAAGGCATTAGCGATGAGCAAGTGTTAGAGGCGATGGCAAAAACGCCGCGCCATTTGTTTATCGATGATGTATTGCAACATAAGGCCTATCAAAATACCGCCCTACCTATCGGCCAGGGGCAAACCATTTCTCAGCCTTATATTGTGGCGCTGATGACTCAGGTATTACGCCAGCACGGGGTGCGCGATAAGGTACTGGAAATTGGCACCGGCTCGGGCTATCAAAGCGCCATATTGGCGCAGTTGTTCGATAAGGTGTACTCGGTTGAGCGCATCAAGGCCCTGCAATGGCAGGCGAAACGACGCTTACATCAGCTCGACTTGTATAATGTGACCATGAAACATGGCGATGGCTGGAAAGGCTGGGCCTCGCAAGCGCCGTTTCAGGGTATTATCGTCACCGCCGCGGCGAAAAGCGTGCCGCAGCAGTTGCTGGAGCAGCTCGATGAAGGCGGGGTCATGATAATTCCCATTGGCGATGCAGAGCAAAAATTGATGCTGTATACTCGCTGCGAAAATGAGTTTAAACAACAAGTCATAGCCCATGTACGTTTCGTACCCTTGGTGCCTGGCGATATAATTTAAGGATATTCTTTGCGCCTCTTTACTGCTTTGTACGACGCCGCGCTGCGTTGGGCAAGACATCGCCATGCTGAGCGTTATCTTGCCGGAATGAGTTTTGCCGAATCTGTTATTTTCCCCGTCCCACCGGATGTTATGTTGGCCCCCATGTGCTTGGCCAAACCTGGTTCGGCCTGGCGCTTTGCTTTGTTGACTACCTTGGCGTCAGTGATCGGTGGCATCCTAGGGTATGCCCTGGGATATTGGCTTTTTGAGCCTGTGGTTGAGCCCTTGATTGCTTCCATGGGTTGGCAGGATAAGTTTGATCATGCCCTGGCCTGGTTTAAGGAATACGGCATCTGGGTGGTGTTTATCGCCGGTTTCTCGCCCATTCCCTATAAGGTCTTTACCATAGGCGCAGGCCTGTTGCAGATGGCATTTTTGCCTTTTTTACTGGCCTCGGCCATAGGTCGTGGAGCGCGTTTCTTCCTGGTGGCAGCGCTGATGAAATGGGGCGGCGCACGCATGGAAGAAAAGTTGCGCCAGTATGTGGAAGTTCTAGGCTGGCTTGTCGTGGGCCTGGCAATCGTTTTATATTTAGTGCTCCGCTAGCTAATGGAAGGGCGCTGCATGAGTTTCAAAAACACCAGTTTATTACTGCTGGTTTCTTTTGTTATCAGCGCCTGCACCTCCCGTACCGGGCCGGCACCAGTTTCCTCCCTGGAAACTGGTCAGGCCAAAGTGACACGTAAAATTCATATAACCGGTGAGCATTACCGGGTGCAAAAAGGCGATACCCTCTACTCTATTGCGTTTAGTGCAAAAAAGGACGTTCGCGAAGTCGCGCAAATAAACGGCATTAAACCTCCTTATACCATTTATCCCAATCAACTCATTTACCTAGAATCACAGTGGCTAAAAAAGAAAAAGCGGGAAAGATACCTTAATTCGAGTAAAAAGCCTAGAGAAACAAGACAAAAAACAGGCGGAAATTTCAAGAAAGAGGTTGCTAAGCCAGTGCAACGGGAGTATGTTCAAAATGCAACTAGTAAAAAAAATGTTAGCAAATCATCAGGAATTGCTAACAAACTAAAGTGGAAATGGCCCACCCAGGGGAAAGTAACGCAAGGTTTCTCCAACCGTGAGAATGGCTTCAAGGGATTGCAAATAGCGAACAAAACAGGAACGGCTATCTCGGCAGCGGCAGACGGTGTGGTTGTTTACGCTGGGGACGCGCTCAGGGGATACGGTAATTTAATCATAGTGAAACATAATGATGATTATCTTAGCGCCTATGCGCACAACTCGCGTTTACTAGTAAAAGAAAAACAGGATGTCAAAGCTGGGCAAAAAATAGCGGAAATGGGCAGTACTGAATCTTCTATCACTGCACTTAGGTTTGAAATACGGTATAGAGGTAAGGCGGTCAATCCGGCAAATTTTTTACCCTAGCGCGACGGGCAATAAGAGTAATTTAGTGTAAGGATATATCTGAATTACACGGGAGGGTATTCTGATGGGTCAAACTGTAAAACTAGAAAGTACGCATGACAATAGCAATGATTCGGACGTTCTTGATGAGCCAAAAGAGGAGCTTCTTGAGGAGGTTGAGGACGATAGTGACGATGAATTGTTTGCCAAAGACGACAATGTCAAAAACCTCGACGCCACGCAATTATATTTAGGTGAAATTGGCTTCTCGCCGCTGCTAAGCGCCGAAGAAGAAGTCTATTTTGCCCGCAAGGCGCTGCGCGGTTGTGAAGCATCACGCAAACGCATGATCGAAAGTAACCTGAGGCTGGTAGTAAAAATCGCCCGCCGTTACAACAATCGCGGCCTGGCATTACTGGATCTGATTGAAGAGGGTAACCTGGGTCTGATCCGAGCGGTGGAAAAGTTTGACCCAGAACGGGGTTTTCGCTTTTCAACCTATGCCACCTGGTGGATACGCCAAACCATAGAGCGGGCTATCATGAACCAAACCCGCACCATACGCCTACCTATTCACGTAGTTAAAGAACTTAACGTTTACTTACGCACCGCCCGCGAGTTAACGCAGCAATTGGACCACGAGCCCACCGCCGAAGAAATAGCCGAGCGTTTGGATAAACCGGTGGAAGACGTAACTAAGATGTTGCGTTTGAACGAAAAAATTTCTTCCGTCGACACCCCGATAGGGGGCGATAATGACAAGGCATTGCTCGATATAATTGCCGATGAAAAGGGCCGCGGCCCAGAAGGGGAAGTGCAGAATAACGACATTAACAGCCATATTGTGCACTGGCTCGATGAGCTAAACCCGAAGCAAAGGGAAGTGTTAGCACGTCGCTTCGGTTTACTGGGCTATGAGCCTCCTACATTAGAAGATGTAGGCCGTGAAATTGGCCTGACCCGTGAGCGGGTACGGCAAATTCAGGTAGAAGCGCTGCGCCGTCTTAAAGACATGCTGCAACATGAAGGGCTGAATACCGAAAGCTTGTTCGAACAGATATAACTTCCCTAAGTTATTAAGATAAGAAAAAACGCCGCTAAATTAGCGGCGTTTTTGTGTTTTTAGATGGTCACTTTACAGCGACTTTAAATGATACAGGGCATCTAACGCCTGACGAGGAGTAAGCTCATCGGGATTGATCTCACCAAGCGCCACTTCGAGGGCGCTGGGCTCGGGCTCAGAGGGTAAGAGCTCAAGTTGATTTGCACCATTGCCGTTTGCTTGGCCATTGCCATTAGCGTTTAAGGCCGGCTGCTGCTCCAGCTGTTTAAGCTTGCGTTTGGCGTTGGTGATCACCGCCTTAGGCACACCGGCTAAAGCCGCCACCTGCAGGCCGAAGCTCTTACTGGCCGGCCCTTCCAATACCTTGTGCATAAAGGCTATGGTGTCGTTGTGCTCAATGGCATCTAGGTGCACATTGACCAGTCCCGACTCCTGCTCCGCCAGTTCGGTGAGCTCAAAATAATGGGTTGCGAACAAGGTTTTGGCATTGATCTTATGCGCCAGGTAATCCGCCGTGGCATAGGCCAGGGAGAGTCCGTCATAGGTGCTGGTACCGCGGCCAATTTCATCCATTAATACCAGAGAATGCTGACTGGCATTATTTAAAATGGTGGCGGTTTCCGTCATCTCCACCATAAAGGTTGAGCGTCCGGAGGCCAGATCATCACTGGCGCCGATACGGGTAAATATACGGTCTACTGTGCCTATATTAGCGCTCGCCGCTGGCACATAACAGCCGATATGAGCCATCAGCACGATCAAAGCAGTTTGGCGCATATAGGTTGATTTACCACCCATGTTTGGGCCAGTTATCATCAACATGCGACGCTGATTATTAAGTTCTATGGGGTTGGCGATAAAGGGGTCGCGCATCACCTGCTCGACCACAGGGTGGCGACCTTCGCTTATGCTGATGGCATCGCCTTCATCAAGCGCCGGCTTGCAATAGTTCAGGGTCAGCGCCCGCTCGGCAAAGTTATTGAGTACATCGAGCTCACTTAGGGATGCCGCTAAACGCTGTAAGCGCTCCAAGTGTGGGGCGATTAGTGTGAATAACTCTTCATAAAGCTGCTTTTCCAGCGCCAGGGCCTGAGACTGACTGCCTAACACCTTGTCCTCATGCTCTTTAAGCTCGGGAATAATATAGCGCTCGTTGTTTTTCAGGGTTTGACGGCGAATATAATGCGCCGGCACCAGGTGCGAGTTGGCGCGGCTAATATCGATATAAAAGCCATGCACCTTGTTGTAGCCGATTTTTAAGGTGCTGATCCCAGTGACTTCGCGCTCACGCTCTTCCATGGCTTCGAGTACATCGGTGGCACCTTGGGAGAGGTTGCGCCAATGGTCGAGCTCTTGGTTATAGCCTTCGGCAATCACGCCGCCGTCGCGAATAAGCACCGGCGGGTTATCGATAATGGCGCGCTCAAGCAAGTGCAAAAGCTCATCGTTGGGCTCACAGGCGTTGGCGATTTGTGCCAGACGTCGTTGCGAGGCGGTGCCGAGCAGATCCTTTAATTCGGGCAACTGTTGCAGCGCCGAGCGTAAACGGGACAGATCTCTGGGTCTGGCGTTGCCCAATGCTAAGCGAGCTACGATACGCTCGATATCGCCGACATTGCGCAGCAAGGGATGGAGCTCAAGGTGCCAGCCCTGGTCGATCAGGGTTTCGATGGCATCAAGGCGTTGGCTCAACTCGTCGCGGCAGCGTATCGGGTTATGAATACGGCGCTTAAGCAGGCGCGAGCCCATGGGTGTGGCGGTTTTATCCAAAACGGCCGCCAGGGTGTTTTCAATGCCACCGCCAAGGTTTTGGGTGAGCTCGAGGTTTTTTCGGGTGGCGCTGTCGAGCACCACGGCTTGACTGTCTTGCTCCAGACTGATGGCATTGATATGGGGCAATGCGGTGCGCTGGGTGTCTTTTACGTATTGCAGCAAGCAACCGGCCGCCACTAATCCCAGCTTGGCATCATTAACGCCAAAACCAATCAGGTCTTGGGTGCCAAACTGCTGGCACAGGGAAGTGATGGCGGTGTCCAGGTCGAACTCCCATTCCGGGCGACGGCGCATGCCCTTGATATGCTCAATAAGCCTGATATCGCTGAAGCCTTCCGAATACAGCAGCTCAGCGGGGTTAAGGCGTTGCAGGGTCGATTTAAAGGCGTCGGCGTCGGCACACTCGACGATATTAAAACGTCCGGAATTAATATCCAGATAGGCCACCCCAAAATAGTCGCCAGTGCCTTGGCACACACTGACCAGCAAGTTGTCCTGACGCTCGTTAAGCAGGGCTTCGTCGGTTACCGTGCCCGGGGTGACGATACGCACTACCTTGCGTTCAACCGGGCCCTTGCTGGTGGCCGGATCGCCAACCTGCTCGCAAATGGCCACGGATTCGCCAAGCTGTACCAGGCGTGCCAGATAGTTTTCTACCGCATGATAGGGCACACCCGCCATAGGGATTGGATCGCCACCGGCTTTGCCTCGGTAAGTCTGCGAAATATCTAATAATTCTGCTGCGCGAATGGCATCATCGAAAAACACTTCATAGAAGTCCCCCATGCGATAAAAAAGTAAAATATCGGCATGTTGTGCCTTAATGCGCAAGTATTGCTGCATCATGGGGGTTTGTTGTTTTATATTATCTTCACTATAGAGATTTGCCGACATGCACTCACTCGAATAAGGATGGTTATGAACTTACAACAAAGGTTTACTGCCAATACACAAACCCTTGCCGCGCAACTGGGCGTTATTTTAACGGATAAGCAGATGATGATCACTACCGCTGAGTCTTGCACCGGCGGTGGCATTGCCTATGCCATTACAGATACTCCGGGGAGCTCACGCTATTTTGCTGAAGCCGCGGTGACCTATAGCAATGAAGCCAAGCAGGAGCGTCTCGGTGTATCAGCGCAAACCCTAACCCAATTCGGTGCCGTAAGCGAGCAAACGGTAATCGAAATGGCCCGCGGCGCAGCCCATGCGGCGCAAGCGGATGTGGCCGTGGTCACCTCGGGCATCGCTGGTCCGGATGGCGGCAGCGATGATAAGCCGGTGGGGTTAGTATGGTTTGCCGTGTACTTTGATCAGCAGGTCTATACCGAAGAGCGCTATTTTATGGGGGATCGCGCCTATGTACGCGAGCAGGCTATCAGTCATGCCCTGAGCATGGTGGTAAAAATTTTAGAATCTGCTTGATACTGTAATTTCATACAGTATACTAAGGTTCATTAAGTCAAGCGTTAATACCAAGCATTATGAGCTTGGCGGTCAATGATTTTGGAGAAAATAATGAACGATAACAAGCAAAAAGCCTTAAGCGCTGCGCTTTCACAAATTGAGCGCCAATTTGGTAAAGGCTCAATCATGAAGCTAGGCGACAGCCAGGCTTTGGACGTTGAAGCCATTTCTACCGGTTCACTGGGTATTGATATTGCCTTGGGTATTGGCGGCCTGCCTACCGGCCGTGTAGTGGAAATTTATGGTCCGGAATCATCGGGTAAAACCACATTGACCTTGCAGGTTGTTGCTCAAGCCCAGCGCCAGGGTAAAACTTGTGCCTTCGTTGACGCCGAGCACGCCCTTGACCCGGTTTATGCCGAGAAGCTAGGCGTAAATGTTGATGAGCTACTTGTTTCTCAGCCGGACACGGGTGAGCAGGCGCTGGAAATTTGTGACATGCTGGTACGTTCGGGCGCCGTTGATGTAGTGATCGTCGACTCGGTAGCCGCACTAACACCAAAAGCAGAAATTGAAGGTGAAATGGGTGACAGTCACGTTGGTTTGCAGGCCCGTTTGATGTCACAGGCATTGCGTAAGCTCACCGGTAATATTAAGCGTTCAAACACCTTGTGTATCTTCATCAACCAAATCCGTATGAAGATAGGTGTGATGTTCGGCAACCCGGAAACCACCACAGGTGGTAACGCGCTGAAGTTTTATTCATCGGTTCGCCTTGATATTCGTCGCATCGGCTCGGTAAAAGACGGTGACGAAGTAGTAGGTAACGAAACCCGCGTTAAGGTAGTGAAGAACAAGGTAGCACCGCCGTTTAAGCAAGCCGAATTTATCATCATGTATGGTGAGGGTATCTCTAAAGAAGGTGAGCTTATCGACCTAGGCGTGAAGCACAAGTTGATTGAAAAATCAGGTGCCTGGTATAGCTACAATGGCTCGAAAGTAGGCCAGGGTAAGTCGAACTCGATTAAGTTCTTAAAAGAGAATGTCGAGATTGCCAATGAGATCGAAGGCAAGCTACGTGAAATGCTGTTGCTAAAGGCCACCATTAAGCCGGAAGAGGGTGAAGTAAACTCGCTTGCCGAAGAGGTGGATGCCGAGTAAGGCATAAAGAATAAGAGTAAGTAAAACCAGCCCCAGGGCTGGTTTTTTTATGCCTGTTCTATGACGTTACAAAATAAAAAAGCCGCCTCCCTTATAAAGGAATGGCGGCTTCTCTATGCTGAACGCAGTTAAAATGCGTACTTGGCGGAGAACTGCAGACGGTCTAAGTCGCCATCTGCACCACTTTCGGTTTCGCGCTCGGCATGCTTAAACTCGACCCCGAAGGTGAGTTTTTTCACCGGTGAGTACAGCAGGTTAGCACTGTAGCTTACGCTGCTTTCGGTGGGGTCGCCGCTATACGCGAGTAGGTGGGTATTGTTATCGGCACTAAAGAAAGAATACAGGAAGGTAGAGCGCAGTTGCTCGTTCCAGTGGTGCTGATAGCCGATAAAGCCTGAGGTAGAGTCTATGGCATCCAAGCCATCACCATCGTAAACGGCGCCATGGGCCACGTTTAAGCCAATATAGCGACCCAGACCCTTACCATGGGTCAGCATAAATTTAATGCTGTCTTGACCCAGGTTATAGCGCCCGGAAACACTGACACCATAAGAGGTTTCATCTTCGTCGGCGCCGCCTTGCTTGTAAGTGAGCTGGCGAGCCAAGCCGGTAACAACGATTTGGCCCCAATCGGCGTTATGGTTATAACGGGCGGTGAAATCCGGTAGGCTGGCATCGTCAGTTTCGACACGGGCGCCGTTAACCGTAATGGTGCTTTCCGGGTTTTCAACGGAGAAGGCCCAGTTACCGATACTGTAGCGTGCCTGCGCCTGACGTACGAACACGGTACCTTCAGCCGGGCCAACAAAATCCAGGGTTTCCGGTAGGGCAGAAACGTTTTGGAAGTTTGACCAAGCCTGACCAAAGAGCCAGCCATCATAAGTGATATAGGCCTGGCGGATACGCGGAGAGTAAGAGTTGGTAACGCGTTCGTTACCGCCAATAGAGGCAATAAAATCCAGCTCTATTTTGGTATCTATGTTCTTGCCGTTGTCTAGTTTGGTGCTGGTACCAAAGTTAAATCGGGATTGGCGCGCATGCATATCAAATACCGCATCGCTGCCATCATCATCGCCAACCGGCGTGGTGCTGGGCACATAAAAGTCGCGGCCAATGCTGTCGCCGGAAATGGTTCCAGCCGAGTAGTCGCTCCACATGGCATCAAGCTTAATATAGCCGCCGTAGCTGACTTCTGTATTGCCTATGGTGGCAGCCTGGGCACTGCCAATTGCCGTACATACCGCAAGTGCAGTCAGTGTTTTCATCATTAATTTTTGTGTTGTCATCATCTTATCCTGTTGCAAGCTAGCTCAGAAAAAATGGTCCTTGATGGCTTTTTAGGCAATTATCTATTGGTCGTACGACTAAGGTATAGCGAGCGAAAAAGGTGAAGTTTTTCCTAAGAGAAGCGGAGACTAAGAACGCCTCTGCGGGCTAATTTGGCTAAGTATTTCGCGCCATTTTTAGCAGGCGTTTTGGCGAAAAAAGTGCTGTTTATAAAGATTTTATACTAAGGTCTAATACTGCAAGACGTGGCCCTGGGTAATGCTGTGGGCAGGCCTAAAGGCAACAAAAAATATGGAGACGGTTATGTCACAGAGCATTTATCCGGTTTTTGAAAACATCAAAAACAACGCATTAGTCGATAACGAAAAATACCAAGCTATGTATCAGCAATCCATCGACGACCCAGAAGCATTTTGGGCCGAGCACGGCCAGCGTCTAGATTGGATCACCCCTTACTCAAAAGTTAAAAATACCTCTTTCGATAAAGGCCATATCAGCATCAAATGGTTTGAAGACGGGCAACTAAACGCTTCTTACAACTGTATTGACCGCCATCTAAAAGATAAAGCCGATAAAACCGCGCTGATTTGGGAAGGGGATGACCCTAGCCAAAGCGAGCACATCAGCTATCAACAAGTTCATGACGAGGTGTGTAAACTGGCTAATGGCCTGCGCAAGCTCGGCGTACAAAAGGGCGACCGCGTTGCCATCTATATGCCGATGACACCACAAGCAGTCTACGCCATGCAGGCCTGTGCCCGCATTGGTGCGGTGCATTCCGTGGTGTTTGGTGGCTTCTCACCTTCGGCCATTGCCGATCGTATTAAAGACAGTGGCGCCAAGGTAGTGATCACTTCCGACGAAGGTCGCCGCGGCGGCAATTGTGTTCCGCTTAAAGCCAATGTTGATGAAGCAGTGAGCCAAGCCGGCGTCACTACGGTAGAGCATGTGATTGTGCATCAGCTGACCGGTGGTGAGGTGCAGTGGAATGATGTTGATATCTGGTGGCATGACCTGGTTGCAGACTTACCAAGCACATGCGAGCCGGAAGTGATGAATGCCGAAGACCCGCTCTTTATCCTTTATACCTCGGGCTCGACGGGTCAACCTAAAGGTGTTGTACACAGCACAGGTGGTTACCTGGTTTACAGCTCCATGACGCACGAATATGTGTTCGACCTGCATGAGGACGATATCTACTGGTGCAGCGCCGATGTGGGTTGGATCACAGGTCACAGCTATATTGCCTACGGCCCTATGGTGAATGGTTGTACTCAGGTTATTTTTGAAGGCGTGCCTACTTACCCAAGTGCTGGCCGCATGGGTGAAATCGTCGATAAACATCAGGTTACTATTTTATATACCGCCCCGACTGCCATTCGTGCGCTTATGGCTAAGGGCGACGAGCCTACCGCCAGCTCAACGCGTACCAGTTTGCGTGTATTGGGCTCTGTGGGTGAGCCAATCAACCCCGAAGCCTGGGCCTGGTATTATGAGCGTATTGGTAACAACCGGTGTCCTATCGTCGATACCTGGTGGCAAACGGAAACCGGCGGCATCATGATCACGCCATTGCCGGGCGCTACCGATATGAAGCCGGGCTCGGCAACCAGACCTTTCTTTGGTATCGCCCCGGCGCTATTTGACGCCGAAGGCAATACCCTTGAGGGAGCCGTGGATGGCAACCTGGTTATTCTTGATAGCTGGCCGTCGCAGGCACGTACCGTATATGGCGACCATGAGCGCTTTGAGCAAACTTATTTCTCTACTTATCCGGGTGTGTACTTTACCGGTGACGGTTGTCGCCGCGATGAAGACGGTTATTACTGGATCACAGGTCGTGTTGACGATGTACTGAACGTGTCTGGCCACCGCCTAGGTACGGCGGAAATTGAAAGTGCACTGGTTGCCCATGAGGCCGTGGCCGAAGCGGCTGTGGTGGGTTATCCGCACGATATCAAAGGCCAGGGTATTTATGTGTATATCACCCCTAACGAGGGTGTGGTGGTGAGCGACGAGCTGACCAAAGAGGTGCGTAATTGGGTTCGTAAAGAGCTTAGCCCTATTGCCTCGCCGGATATGATCCAATGGTCACCGGGTCTGCCGAAAACGCGCTCGGGTAAGATTATGCGCCGTATTTTACGTAAGATCGCCGCAAATGAGCACCAGCAGCTGGGAGATACCTCAACTCTGGCCGATCCAAGTGTGGTTGATGAGCTTATTGAAAACCGCTTGAATCGTTAATTAATCGTTAAGAGCTTGATTAAAGAATGATTCTAAACGTAGACTATCGGCTATTACCTTAGGTAATGGCCGATTTTTTTTAGGAGCGCAGCATGAGTCAGTTTTTAATAGCGGACGATCACCCATTATTTAGAGAAGCCCTGAAAGGCGCGCTGACCAAGCAATTTGAGCCCTTGGAAGTGTTAGAGTCGGATACCTTCGACACCACCTTGGCGGTGCTTGATAAGCATGACGACCTGGATATCTTGCTGCTGGATTTGCATATGCCGGGCAATGGCGACTTGTACGGCCTTATCCGTATTCGTGAAGATTATCCCGATTTACCCATAGCCGTGGTCTCTGGCAGTGAGGACTTGCAGGTAGTGTCTAAGGTCATGGGTTATGGCGCCATGGGCTTTATTCCCAAGTCGTCATCGGCTCAGGAAATCGCCGACGCCATCAATGAAATCCTCGAAGGTGAGGTGTGGTTGCCTGCTGATATCAAAGACAAGGTGGAAGCCATCAGTGGTGAAGACAAGCAGCTTGCGGCCCAGGTTGCATCATTAACGCCACAGCAGTATAGAGTTTTAAGTTATTTACACGAAGGTTTGCTCAATAAGCAAATCGCCTATGAGCTGAATATTTCCGAAGCCACGGTGAAGGCGCATATTACCGCCATCTTCCGTAAACTCGGGGTGTATAACCGCACTCAGGCGGTACTTATTGCCTCCAAGTTGCAGCTTGAGGCCATGGAAAGCCAACAATAAAGAAAAATAAGGCTAACAGGCAAGGCTAGGAGTGCCTTGCCAGCAAGTGCAGCTCTAATCAAAAACCGCTCTAGTCAAAAACCACGGTGCGGTTGTCATTAACAAAGAGCTTATGCTCGGCGGCCAGCTCCAGGGCTTTACAAAACACCAGCTTTTCCACATCCCGTCCTTTTTTCGCCATGCTTTCGGCGCTGTCCGCATGGGTGACATTCGTTACCTGCTGCAAAATAATCGGTCCTTCGTCGAGCTCATTATTCACAAAGTGGGCGGTCGCGCCGATGATCTTAACACCGCGCTCAAAGGCCTGGTGATAGGGCCTGGCACCAATAAAGGCGGGCAGGAAGGAGTGGTGAATATTAATAATGCGCCCGGCAAAACGGGCAACAAATTCCGGGCTTAAAATACGCATATACTTGGCCAGGCCAATCAAATCCGGATTGTATTCGGCAATTTTATCTGCCACCAGGCGGTCATGCTCACTGCGACTTAAGCCTTCATGGCTGATGCAGTGAAAGGGCACATGAAAGCCCTGTGCCAGGGGTTGTAAGTCCGGGTAATTGGCGATCACCGCCAGCACCTGAATATTCAAGGCCTGCTCAAAACACTTTAATAATATCCCGCCAAGGCAATGGGCTTCCTTGGTCGCCAACAAGACCACCTTAACCGGCTCGTCGCCATGGAGCGACAGTGTGGAGTTACTCGGTAAAATTGCTTGTAGCTGAGCCTCCAGGTCGATATTGCTAAAATCGCCATCAAGCTCGGTACGCATAAAAAAGCGGCCATGGGCCTTATCGACAAACTCATTGTTGCGGGTGATATTGAGACCATGCTCAAAGCACAGGCCGGTGATCTTGGCGATTAGACCTTCTTGGTCCGGGCACTGCGCCAGTAAAACCTTTTTCATTCCTCATTCCTGTTTGTGTTACACGAATTGCCATTATGCTCAGGGTTTCACGATAATGGCAATTGTGCTTTTTTATAAGGAATGATTTAGCAGGGCCTTTAGTTTAGCGGGCTTAACCGGCTTGGAAAGATAATGCACACCGGCATTTTTTGCCGCCAGTTTTAACTGGTCGTCGCGCACCGCAGTGATCAAAATAGCGGGTATCTCTTTGCCTCTCAGGGCACGGATCTTGGCTATCAGAGCCAGGCCATCATCGCCCTCACCAAGCTGATAATCCATAAAGATAATATCGATATTGGTGTCGCTCTCGACCACAGCCAGCGCTTGCTCAGCCCCTTGGCAACCATGACAGCGTGCGCCCCATTTGTTCAGTAGATGACGCATGGCTTCTATATTGGCGGCCTCATCATCGACCACCAGTACATCATAATGAGATTGAGCCGCAGCTGTGGTTGCCGGAAGACTTGAACCTTGAATTCGAGCCAGCGAGCCGTAGGGCACTTCTACCTTAAAGCAACTGCCCTTGCCGAATTGTGAGCGCATGGTCAGGGGATGGGAAAGCAGCTCGGCCATGCGTTTTACCACCCCAAGCCCAAGGCCGACACCCTTGTTGTCGCCGGACTCAACGCGATAGAAATCATCGAATATTTTTTTCTGTTCATGATCTGAAATGCCCAGACCCGTATCCCACACCTCTATGCTGAGATGGTGTTTACGGCGGCGACAGGCAACCAGCACCTTGCCGCTTGGGGTGTATTTCACCGCGTTGGAAACCAGATTCTGAATGATGCGGCGCAGATAGGTGGTATCGCTGTGGACCACCTCATTGCTCGAACGCAGGGTCAGTTTCAGACCCTTGTCGGCGCATAAAATGGCGTATTCATTGACCAGGGGCGTAAGAATATCGTCGATATGAAAGTGGCGTGGCGTGGGCGACATGGCGCCTTGGTCGAGCTTGGCAATATCGAGCAGGGCCGACATCAGGTGCACTGTACTGTCCAGACTATCACCGAGCTTGGCCAGGCTATTGGCGTTGTGGGCGCTTAGCTCCTGCTCGTCCATGGACGCCAGATACAGGCGCGCGGCATTGAGGGGCTGGAGAATATCGTGGCTGGCCAGGGCGAGGAAGCGGGTTTTACTGTCGTTGGCATGTTCCGCTTCTAGTTTTGCCGCCTTCAATGCCTGCTCGATTTGCTCCCTGCTGGCGATTTGCGCCTTAAGATCCTGGTTCATGGCGCGTACTTCCTGGGTCCGTGCCTCGATGCGGTTTTCCAGATCCATGTTGATCTCTTCCAGGGCGTTTTGCGTCTCCATGTGTGCGGTAATATCGGAAAAACTGGTCACAAAGCCGCCGTCCGGCAGCGGGTTACCAATCATTTCAAACACCTGGGCGTTGCGGCGATGACGAATAAAGTGATGGGGGGTGCCGTTACGCAGGTGTCGCACCCGTTTTTCCACATGCTGTTCGATTTCGCCGGGGCCGCATTCACCGCGCATGGCGTTATAGCGGATCACCTCTTCTATGGGCTGACCTTGCTGTAAGAAGCCGTCTGGGTAGCCAAACATCTGCGCGTAGCGCTTGTTCCAGGCCACCAGATTAAGGTCCTTATCGACGACGGAAATACCTTGGCTCAGATTTTCTAACGAGGTAAACAAGAGGTTCTGGTTAAAACGCAGCGCTTGCGTGGTTTCGTCGAAAAAGTTGACCACTTCTTCAAAGGCCAGGCGTTTGCCACTGGCCACGGTTTGTATCAAGGCTTGTGCCGAGGAGGCGCCAAGCACCCCGGTCAGGGCGCGCTCGCAATAGGCGATAAATTCATTGCTTGGTTGGGCATTGTTGTCGTCTATATCTTCGCTCAGGCTGTAATGAGCCAGCACCTGGGTACTACGCTGGGCGCCGAGGAAGGTTTGCAGCAGCACTTTAAAGTCATACACGGTGGCATCAACGTTCTTATTCAGACGCTTGGCAAAGTTCAGTTGCTCCATGGGATTAACAAAGGCGGCGGCCTGAATGCGGTCGATAAGGCGCTCCTGAGCCCCTAAAGAGAAGCTGATATAGCAGCAGATATTGGCAAACAGGGCGATGAGGGTGCCCTGGGTAATTAGATTTTGCTGGGCACCGCTGTCGAGTGCCGTGGTGGCGCTCAGAATAGGGATGAGCAGGAACAGGGTCCAACAGACTACACCGGCGGTCAGGCCCGCATACACGCCATAGGCATGGCCCTTACGCCAATACAGGCCGCCGACTATGGCCGGCAGTAACTGGGTGACTAAAGAAAATGCCACCAAGCCCATGGAGGCCAGGGTTTCACCATGACCAAAAAACTGCTGATAGAGATAAGACAGCAGCAATATGGCGCCTATGGTAAAGCGTCGCACCAGTAAGATACGCGAGCGATAGCTGGTGTTGATATGGCTGCGGCGGAACTTACGTTTAAGTAACAGCGGCAGTACCACGTCATTGGAGATCATGGTGCTCAGGGTCAGGGTCGCTACCACTATCATGGCGGTGGCCGCTGACAGGCCGCCGATAAAAACAAAGGTAGTCAAAACACTGTGACCGCTGCTCAGCGGCAGTGCCAATACAAAGCTGTCGGCGCTATGGCCATGGCCAATTTCCGGCATTATGGCGGCGCTGGCGATGGGAATAATCATCAGCGCAATAAGTAGTAAATACAGGGGGAAGGCCCAGCGTGCCGTGCGCAGATGGCGGATATCCTGGTTATCAACCACGGTGACATGAAACTGGCGTGGCAAGCAAATGATGGCCGCCGCCGCCATCAGGGTCTGGCCGATAAAGCCAAAACTCAGTACCTGGGAGTTCCGCCAGTGTTGCCATACGGTATCGAGTGAAACGCTCTGGGGGAGGCTGTAAAAGGTATATAAAGCGAGACCGGCGACAAAGACCAGGGCAATCAGCTTAACCAGGGATTCAAAGGCCACCGCCAGCATTAAACCTGAGCGGTACTCGGTCACATCCACCTTGCGGGTTCCGAAGAAGATGGCGAACACCGCCATGATCAGGGCTCCGCCCAGAGCCAGCACAGGGCCTGAGATCTTGGAATCTCCCGATAATAAGATAAAGCTGCTGGAGAGCGCCTTAAGCTGCAGGGCGATATAGGGAATGGTGGCCATCAGGGCGATAAAGGTCACTAAAATCGCCGTCAGTTGCCGTTTGCCGTAGCGCGCCGAGATAAAGTCGGCAATGGTGGTGATATTTTGCTTTTTACTTACCAAGACGAGTTTGCGCAGGAAGCCCTGAAAGAAGACAAACAATAAAATGGGCCCGAGCAAAATTGGCAAGTAGTGCCAACCATCACTGGCGGCTGTGCCCACCGAGCCGTAGTAGGTCCAGGAGGTACAGTAGATCCCGATCGCCAAGGCATACACAAAGGGGTGATGGCTGATGTACTTGGCCCAGGGTGTGGTTTTGTCGCCCCAGTTGGCTAACCAAAACAACACGGAGATATAGGCCAGAGATACAAGAATTAAAGCTAAGGTCATGGTGTAAGGGTTATTTTTATAAGTACCTCTACCATAGCAAAAGCCCATGGCGAATAGCAGTGCTTTTGTTGCGCACTAGCATGCGACTAAGGGTTATTAGACTAATGTATAAATGCCAAAAAATGCCGTGCCAACCATTTCCTTAATAGCCAAAAAATTCATTATCCATATGTTTTTATTGGTTATTTTTTATTTTATGCTTCTCTCTCATCAAAGGTTAACTTTTTGTTACGACTAAGGTCTGAATTTCCTCTTGGCCAAGCATTGCTAGATTCAAAAGTGATGATAACAACCGTTCATGCCTTTGGGTGTGATGTAAAGGGGATACAAAATGGCTTTTAAAGATGCAGAACATGCGAAGGCCTATTGGAGTGAAAACCTCAGCCTGGTATTTAAATTACTAGTGGTGTGGTTTGTCGTTTCTTTTGGCTTTGGCATTTTGTTGGTCGACGTACTCAACGAAGTACGATTCTTTGGGTTTAAACTGGGCTTTTGGTTTTCACAACAAGGCGCTATTTACACCTTTGTAGCTCTTATTTTTGTCTACGCATACAAAATGAATGCGTTAGATAAGAAATACGGCGTAGACGAATAAGGAGCAAAATGATGGATGTTCAAGGACTTACCTTTTTAATTGTTGGCCTGAGCTTTGCGCTCTATATAGGTATCGCCATTTGGGCGCGTGCCGGCTCAACCAATGAATTCTATGTTGCCGGTGGTGGCGTACCACCCTTAGCCAATGGTATGGCTACGGCCGCAGACTGGATGAGTGCAGCCTCGTTTATTTCCATGGCGGGGATCATCTCCTTTGCCGGTTATGACGGCGGTGTATATCTTATGGGTTGGACCGGTGGTTATGTACTGCTGGCGCTGTGCCTAGCACCTTATTTGCGTAAATTTGGCAAGTTTACGGTGCCGGATTTTATCGGTGACCGTTACTACTCACAGGCAGCCCGTGTGGTCGCTATTTTCTGTGCCATCTTTATCTGCTTTACCTACATCGCCGGTCAGATGCGTGGTGTGGGCGTAGTATTCTCGCGCTTCCTGGAAGTAGACATTGAAACCGGTGTATAATATCGGCATGGTGATTGTATTCTTCTACGCCGTACTTGGCGGCATGAAGGGCATTACCTACACCCAGGTTGCTCAGTACTGCGTGCTGGTATTTGCCTACCTGGTACCTGCTATCTTTATTTCCTTGATGATGACGGGTCACCTGTTGCCACAAACCGGTTTCGGCGGCACCTTATCCGACGGCTCCGGACTCTACTTGCTCGATAAGCTTGACGGTCTCAGTACCGAGCTCGGATTTGCCCAATACACCGAAGGCTCCAAGAGTATGGTTGATGTCTTTGCCATTACCGGCGCGCTAATGGTGGGTACCGCAGGTCTGCCTCATGTAATCGTACGCTTCTTCACTGTACCTCGCGTTCGTGATACCCGTATCTCGGCGGCTTGGACCCTGGTCTTTATTGCCATCGTCTATACCACGGCTCCGGCGGTTGCATCATTCGCTCGCGTGAACATGATCGACACCATTAATGGTAAAGACGGCAGCGGTACCTTGTATGAAGAAGCACCGCAGTGGATTAAAAACTGGGAAAGAACCGGCCTTATCACCTTCAACGACAAGAATGAAGATGGTCGTATGAACTATTCGGCGGGTGACATTAATGATCCAGCCAGCGCCAATGAAGTGAAGGTTGACCGCGATATCATGGTACTTGCGAACCCTGAAATTGCCGACCTGCCAGCCTGGGTTATTGCTTTGGTAGCCGCAGGTGGTATTGCCGCAGCGCTATCGACAACCGCAGGCCTGTTACTGGTTATTTCTACCTCGGTTTCTCACGATTTGTTAAAACGTACCTTGAAACCGGATATCAACGATAAGCAAGAGCTGTTGGCGGCGCGTTTGGCGGCCATGGTAGCAATTGGTATCTCTGCCTACTTTGGTATCAACCCGCCTGGCTTTGTAGCCTCTGTGGTGGCCTTTGCCTTCGGTCTTGCGGCGGCGAGTTTCTTCCCAGCCATTATTATGGGGATTTTCTCAAAACGCATGAACAAAGAAGGTGCCATTGCCGGTATGGTTACGGGTATAGGTTTCACCGCCGCGTACATCATCTACTTCAAGTTTGTTAGCCCAGAGCTAAACAGTGTCGAGCATTGGCTATTTGGTATCTCACCTGAAGGTATCGGCCTTGTGGGTATGCTGGTCAACTTCTTTGTTGCTGCCGTGGTGCAACGCATGACTGCGGAAACTCCGGATGAGATCAAAGAAATGGTTGAGGGCATTCGTAATCCTAAAGGTTCTGCAACGGCCCATTCGCACTAAGGTGTAGTAACCTAACCTTGCAGATAACAAGCCCGACCTTAGACCAAGGTCGGGCTTTTTTTGTTGTTGAATAGGTCCTAGATTTAGTCTTGTTACCACATGTGTTTAGGACGTGGACTATGAGTGCCCAGCATCAGGATATTTTTGACTTTGTCAGCCAGCAGGCGCCATTTAACGCCTTGCCAGACTCTGCCTGCGATTATTTTACCCATCATTTAGAAGTAATTTATGTCACCCGGGAAAATCAGCATCAATGGCTGGATTCTGCCCATCCCAAGTTATTTTTACTTCGCAGCGGTGTTATTGAGCTGGTGGCCGCCGACGGCGAGCCTATTGCGCGCCTCACCGGGGGCGACTATTTTGGTTATCCCTCCTTGCTTAGCGGCGAGAGTATAAAAAACCGCATTGAGGTGAAGCGTGAAGCCCTGGTCTATATGCTCTCGCAAGCGGACTTCGATTATCTGCGCCACGAATATAAGGCGTTTGAACAATATTTTGTGCGTGCTCATTCAAACCGACTCTTGTCGTCTAAGTATCAGCACCATGGTGATAGTTGGTCGGAGCGCAAAATTGCCCAGTTGATGACGCGTCAGGCCATCACTCTGACCCCGGATGCCAGTATTCGTCAATGCGCGCAGACCATGAGCGAGCATAGGGTGTCTTCCATTATGGTGACTCAGGGGGAGGGCCAGGAGGCTCGCTTAATTGGTGTGGTTACCGACCGGGATTTACGCTCGCGGGTATTGGCCGAAGGCGTGGACCCAGAGTGCAGCATTGCCGAAATCATGAGTGTGGAACCCAAGTTTATTTTTGAAAACAACCGGGTGTTTTCGGCCATGCACTTGATGCTCAAACACAATATTCACCACTTGCCGGTGCTTAACGAGCTGCATCAACCGCTCGGCATGGTCACCTCTACCGACTTGCTACGCCAGCAAAAAAGCGACCCGGTGCAATTGATTGGTCGCATCTACAAGGCCAGCGGAGTTGCCGACTTAAAACGTTATGCTCAGGAAGTCCCCGAACTACTTGAGGGTTTTGCCTATCATATTGATGACATCAGTTTGATTGGCAAGTTACTCAGTGGCATCAGCGATGCCTTGACCACACGTTTAATTCAGCTGTTTCAACAGCGCCACGGCGATGCCCCGGCCCGCTTTAGCTGGATTTGCTTTGGCTCTCAGGCCCGCGAAGAGCAAACCCTGCACTCGGACCAGGATAATGGCCTGCTCTTGCCCAATGGTCTGGATGAAGAGCAGCGCGAGTATTTTAAGGCCATGGGGGAGTTTGTTTGCCAGCAGTTGGATGTGTGCGGTATCAGGCGTTGCCCAGGCAATATTATGGCCAGCAATGAAGCCTGCCGCCTGAGTCTGGATGGCTGGCTTGATAAGTTTGACCGCTGGCTGTCCAGTCCGACGCCGGAGGCCATGCTGAATTGCAAAATCTTCTTCGATATTCGTTTTATCAGCGGCTCGAGTGATTTGTTCGCCACCTTTAGCGAGGCCTTATCGGCGCTTAAACCCGATCAGTTCTTCTACCGCGCCCTGGCCAGTGAGTTAAATCTAAACTCGGTGCCCATAGGTCTGTTTAATCAACTTAAAACCGAGGCAGATGCCGAGCGCCATAAATACATAGATTTAAAACGCCGTGGCATAGTGATCATCAATGATATTGTTCGCCTCTATGCGCTGCAGGCCAATATTCGCCATGCCAGTACCTTGGAGCGCCTCGATGCGCTTAGCAAAACCCAGTGGTTGTCGAAAAAGGATATTTTTGATCTTAAGGATTGCTGGCGCTACCTCACTCAGTTGCGCCTGCGCGCTCAGCTTGATAATGAGCCGCTGCCCAGCAACTGTATCAACCCCGATGGCCTGACTTCCCTGGAGCGGCATCAATTAAAAGAGGCCTTTTATCTGGTGCGCCAGGCACAGCAAGCGGCAACCTTTAAATTTGCCCGCGGGAGTCTGTAACCATGACCTATTCCTGGTGGCAGCAAGTGAAGTCGCAGTTGGGGTTCGATCCCCATGGCTTGTCACGGCCTTGGACTAGTCATAGGTATGTGGTAGTGGACCTGGAGTTAACCGGTTTAAACCCCAGGGAGCATGAGGTGGTGTCGCTGGCCTGGGTGGTGATAGAGCAGCAAAGCATTAAGCTTAGTCAAAGTGGTCATTTGTTGCATCAGGGAGTATTGGAGCTGGCGCAGTCACCTATTTACCACGGTATTACCGCCGAGCGCCTGCAGCTTGAGGGGTTACCCATGGCACAAATACTTGAGCGTTTTGGTGCCGTATGTGCCGACAGTATTTTGGTGTTTCACAACAGTTTGCTTGATACTCGTTTCTTGCAGCGGGTCTGCAAAGAGCACAAGGTGCAGTTACCCCGAATCACCTTGGATACCCTGAAAATTGAGCAAAGGCGCTTGGCACGCCAGGGCTCGGATATTGCCTTTGATGCCTTGTCCTTGGAAGCCTGTCGAGCGCGTTATGGTTTAATGGCGCATACGTCCCATGATGCGCTCAGCGATGCCTTGGCTACCGCTGAGCTGTTTTTGGCTCAGGCCAACCAGATCAGTAAGCGTGAACCTGTGCCTTTAAGCGCCTTGATCACGGCTGGGTAATCTCTGGCAATTGCTGCTTTTGCCAGCCCAGCCAATCGCCTTCAAGATGGTACACTTGCTTAAAACCAAGCTCTTGCAAGGTGCTGATGGCCATGGCTGCGCGGCGGCCGCTGCGGCAATAAACCACTATGGGGCGTTCTTTATCGAGCTCGGCGGCATGCTCCGCCAACACATTGTGGCTGATGTTAACGGCCCCCTTGATATGCCCTTGTTGATATTCTTCACTGGTGCGCACGTCCAATAACTGCATTGGCTCGGCATTAAAGCGGTCAACCAAGAGTTGCTGCGCGGCTATATCTGTTGCTTCGCCTTGTGCCATACTTAAGGGCGAGCAAAAAAGTGCGATTGCGGCGATAAGCGCCGCGCCGGTGTTTTTCATCATAGATCTTCCCCTTGTTACTAAAACGCCTGAGCGCCGTTTATCCCAACCAACTGCTATTACCATCAGCTTCATGTTTTAACATTGTGGCTGCCAGTAACCATAGCATAACTTTTTGTCGGTCTGAATTGTGTGTTTGCACGTCGCGAGGGCCACTTGTTTCGTGCTATCATTGCCGCCATTTACTAAGTAAAGCAGGCTGATCTTTGAGGTTGGCTTTGTTATATTATTACAATTGTTTATTGTACAGAGTGAGTCGTCGTGGCCGAAGTCAGAGCTAGGGTCCATTTAAATGTGGGCAAAAAAAGTGATATTCCTGCGGAAATCGTATCTTTTAGTGGATTAAAAGATGGTCAGGAACATGTTGCCTTAATTTTTAACCAAGCGGATGAGCAACAAACGCCCCTGATCCGTATGCACTCAGAGTGCCTGACCGGCGATGTATTTCACTCCAGCCGCTGCGATTGCGGTGAGCAACTTAATGAAAGCATCGAGCTTATGCATGAGCAAGGTGGGGTGCTTCTTTATCTTCGCCAAGAGGGTCGCGGCATTGGTTTGTACAATAAGCTCGATGCCTATGTGTTGCAGTCTCAGGGCATGAACACCTATGAAGCCAACAATCATCTTGGCTTTGCCGACGATCTGCGGGATTTCTCCGATGCTGTTTTAATGCTTAAGGCGCTTGGCATTAGCCAGGTCAAGCTGATGACCAATAATCCGAAGAAGCTCGATGCCCTGCGTAACAATGGCATAGAGGTTAAGGCCGTCGTTGGCACCCATGCGCATATCAAGGTGGGGCAAACCGGTAATCAGGCGTACCTGGAAACCAAAATAGCCCATGGTGCACACATGCTGGATATTAAAAAAATTAAGAAATCATAAGCGTAATACGCAAAAGGAAGATTAGTCATCATGTCGATAGAAATACGCGTGCACAAGGCCAGCTCGGGAGCCCGCTGGTATAAAGCAGGTTTGGATATTTTCCAACGCCAGCCGTTTATTTTTATGTTTATGTATATGTTTATTGCCGCTGTGGGCATGCTGGGCTTTGTCCTGCCGCTGCTAAAAATTCCGGCGGCCTTGGCCACGCCATTTTTATTGGCGGGCTTTTATCAGGCAGCCTTGCGCCGCCAACAGGGGCATAAGGTTGCCTTTGCCGATATCCTGAATGTTTTTTCCCAACAGGGCAGACGCATGTTGCTGTTTCGTGTTGGTCTCTACCAAATGGGCGCGGCCTTGCTGTTGGGCATGGTGAGCAGCTTGTTGTTTGCCGATGCGGTGGCTGTGCTTAGCCAGCCGGATATCGACCCGCAAGTGGCGCTGCAAGAGTTAGCGCAAAGTTTCTCCTTCCCCGCGGTAGCCCTGATTTTAGTCCTCTTTAGCGTTTATTTGTGTGCTTTTGCCTTTGCCGTGCCCTTGGTTTATTTTGGCGGTCATACGTCTATGTGGGCGGTAATGAAGGCCAGCCTGTTGGCGTTTTACCGTAATATGGCGGCGATGACGGTTTATGGCCTGATCGGCGCCGCTCTGATGCTGGTCTGTGCGATTTTGTCTCTTATTCCTCTTCTTGTTGTTATGCCGATTTGCTACATTAGCTTATTCATCGCCTTTCAGGCGATATTTATGCCGCAATTACAGCAGCATGAAGGTGATAAGGGCGCAGTGGATAGGGCTCAAAATGAGCAGGCGAAGCCACAGGAATCACATTCTTCCGATGGCCGGTTTGACGCTTAATGGATGAGCGCGAACAGCAAAAACAAAAGAATTATGTGCTCTGGTTACTGGGGCGGCAGGAATACAGCCGCAGGGATTTGCAGCGCAAATTGCAGCAACGTCAGGTACCAGAGGAGTTTGCCACCAAGCTGTTAGATTGGTGCGAGCAACAGGGATTTTTGGACGATAACCGCTATTGCGCCAGCTTTATTCGCCGGGCAATAGATAAGCGTCACGGGCCGCGCCGTATTTGTGCCGATGCTCAGCAAAAGGGTCTGGATAAAGACCAGGTGGCTGGGGCCTTGGCAGAAATGGACGTCGATTGGTTCGAACTGGCTCAAGAGGCCTACCAGCGTAAATTTAAGACGCTGGGAAAACAACTAGATTATAAGGAAAAAGCCAAGCGTATTCGTTACTTAACGGCGCGTGGTTTTGACTACCAACAAATAGAATTTGCACTTGCAAGTGAAGCGACAGACGAGTGAGAAAAACGCAATGCAGCATTTGACGACCGCACAGCTAAGACAGAAGTTCTTAGATTATTTCGCCAAACACCAACATCAGGTGGTGCCTTCGGCCTCTTTGGTGCCGGGCAATGACCCCACCTTGTTATTCAACAACGCCGGTATGGTGCCTTTTAAAGACGTGTTCCTGGGCGCAGAAAAGCGTCCTTATACCCGTGCCGCCAGTGCTCAGCGTTGTGTTCGTGCCGGTGGTAAGCACAATGACCTGGAAAACGTAGGTTATACCGCCCGTCACCATACCTTCTTTGAAATGCTGGGTAACTTCAGCTTTGGCGATTACTTTAAAGAGCAGGCCATTGCCTTTGCCTGGAAGTTTTTGACCGAAGAGCTGCAACTACCGAAAGAAAAGCTGTGGGTGACCGTTTTCACCGAAGATGACGAAGCCGCCGATATTTGGATTAACCAAATTGGTGTGCCTAAAGAGCGCGTGTCACGCATAGGTGCAAAAGATAACTTCTGGTCTATGGGCGATACGGGTCCTTGTGGTCCTTGTTCAGAAATTTTCTATGATCACGGTGAGGAAGTCTGGGGTGGTCCTCCGGGCACGCCAGAAGAAGATGGCGACCGTTATATCGAGATTTGGAACCTGGTATTTATGCAATTTAACCGTCACGCCGACGGTACCATGGAGCCATTGCCGAACCCATCTATCGATACCGGCATGGGCCTTGAGCGTATTGCCGCTATCTTACAGGGCGTGCACTCAAACTATGAAATCGACCTTTTCCAGGCCCTGATCAGCTCAGCTGCTAAGGTGACTAATGCTCAGGATATGGAAGACAAGTCGCTGCGCGTAATCGCCGACCATATTCGTTCATGTGCCTTCTTGGTACTCGATGGTGTTATGCCTTCGAATGAAGGTCGTGGTTATGTATTACGCCGTATTATTCGTCGCGCCGTGCGCCACGGTAATAAGCTGGGCGCCAAGGGCACCTTCTTCCACAAGATAGTGGCCGAGCTGGTGGCGCAAATGGGTGATGCTTACCCTGAGCTGGCCCAGAAGCAGGGCATTATCGAGAAAGTATTACGCATCGAAGAAGAGCAGTTTGGTAAGACGCTTGAGCGTGGCCTGGCGATTCTTGAGGAGCACTTGAGCAGCTTAGAAGGGGATGTGATCCCGGGTGATGTGGTCTTTAAGCTTTACGATACCTATGGTTTCCCGGCGGACTTAACCGCGGATGTGGCCCGTGAGCGCTTTTTGACCATAGACGAGAAGGGCTTCCAGGAATGTATGGATGTGCAGCGCAAAAAAGCCCAACAAGCGGGCAAGTTTGGCGCCGACTACAACAATCAATTACGCTCGGATAAGTCGACCGAATTTAAAGGCTATGATGCTCAGCAGCACAGCGCCACGGTAGTGGAAATGTTTGCCGCCGGTGAGAAGGTCAGCCTGCTTAACGATGGCGAAGAAGGGATAGTGATCCTTAACCGCACCCCTTTCTATGCCGAGTCTGGTGGCCAGGTGGGCGACACAGGTGTGCTGGCTACTGCCAACGGTCAGTTTATCGTTACCGATACGCAAAAACTGGGTAATGCCTTTGCTCACCACGGTAAGGTGGTAGGGCAGATTGGTGTGAACGACAAGGTGGATGCGCGCATCGATGCCGAGCGTCGCGACCGCATTAAGAAAAACCACACTGCGACTCACCTTATCCATGAAGCTTTGCGTCAGGAGTTGGGTGAGCACGTAAACCAGAAAGGTTCATTGGTGCAAGCGGATCGCCTGCGCTTTGACTTCTCGCACTTTGAAGGTGTGACGCCAGAGCAATTACAGCACGTTGAAAAGAAAGTGAATGACGAAATTCGTCATAACTTTGCGCTGCAAACCGAGTTGATGGCCATAGATGCCGCCAAGGAAAAAGGTGCCATGGCGCTGTTTGGCGAAAAGTATGATGACGAAGTGCGTGTTGTTAGTATCGGCGACTACTCAATTGAGCTGTGTGGCGGTACTCACGTGGAGCGTACCGGTGATATCGGCTTATTCAAGATAGTTTCCGAAGCGGGTATCGCTGCGGGCGTACGTCGTATTGAAGCGGTGACCGGTGCCGACGCCCTAAACCATATTGCGGCGCAAGAAGAGAAGCTAACGCAAATCGCGGCGCTATTGAAAGCGGATAGCGGCAATGTTCTGGATAAGGTTCAAGGCCTGTTAGAGCGCTCTAAAGGCTTGGAAAAGCAGGTGGCTCAGCTTAACGACAAGCTTGCCAGCGCTGCCGGTGCCTCGCTGCTAGACGGCGCTAAAGACATCAATGGCGTTAAGGTATTGATTGCCAATGTGGCCGGTACAGAAAGCAAAGCCCTGCGTGGCATGGTTGATGATCTGAAAAACAAAATGGGTTCAGGCATTATCGCCCTGGGTGTTGCCGATGGCGATAAGGTTAGTTTGATCGCCGGTGTTACCAAGGATCTGACAGGTCAATTTAAGGCTGGAGAACTGGTTAACCATATGGCTGCTCAGGTTGGTGGTAAAGGTGGTGGTCGTCCCGATATGGCTCAGGCCGGCGGTACACAACCAGAACACCTTGACGCTGCCCTAGCCAGTGTTGAGGGCTGGGTGAGCGAACGCGGTTAATAGCGGGCTGTATTAAACACAGTGGCGCTTTTAGTCCAAAAATTCGGCGGCACCTCGGTTGGCTCTATTGAGCGGATTGAGGCGGTCGCCGATATTATTATTCGCCAACGGCAACTCGGTCATCAGGTGGTGGCCGTGGTCTCGGCCATGTCCGGGGAAACCAACCGCTTGTTGGCATTAGCCGGTCAAGTGGATGACAGGCCCAGTACGCGAGAACTCGATGTGCTGGTCAGCACCGGCGAGCAGGTAACTGCCTCGCTCTTGTCCATGGCGCTGATCCGCCGCGGTTATCCGGCGGTAAGCCTGCTCGGCGATCAGCTGGGTATGAATACCGACAACCTCTTTACCAAAGCTCGCATACTGGATATCGACACTCGTCGTCTGCGTCAGGAGCTGCAGCATGGTCGTATCGTTATTGCCGCCGGTTTTCAAGGTCGTGATAGCGAAGGCAATATTACCACTCTAGGCCGTGGCGGCAGCGATACCTCGGCGGTGGCCATTGCCGGGGCGCTTAATGCCGAAGAATGCCAAATCTACACAGACGTTAATGGTGTCTACAGTACCGATCCCCGTGTTGAACCCAAAGCGCGACGCCTCACCAGCATTGGCGTACCAGCTATGTTGGAGATGGCCAGCTTAGGGGCCAAGGTGCTGCATATCCGTGCCGTTGAGGCAGCGGCTCAGTATCGGGTGCCGTTGCGGGTATTATCCAGTTTTGACCCCGACCAGGGCACTTTAGTTTTAAGCGATGAGGACGAGCCAATGCCACAGCAAAATGTGTCGGGTATTGCCTTTAAAAGGGAACAAGCGCTCATTTTTCTAAATAATTGTGACGCAAATCCAGCAACTTTGGCGAATATACTAGAGTTGTTGGCCCATAAAGGCATAGAAGTCGATGTTATTAATCAAGTTAATCAAAAAGTTGGCAAAGTAGACTATGCTATAAGTATACCCAGCTTAGAGTTGCGAGAAGCGCTAGTTGCGTTATCAAATAGCGACCAATTAGCTGGGGTAAATATCACCACTCGGGACGATTTAGCCATGCTTTCTTTGGTGGGTGTGGGTATAAAAACAAATGCATCGATAAGCAGTCAGTTCTTTCGAGTTTTTGCTGACGAGAATATCGAGGTATTTATTGCAAGCTCTGGAGAGATAAAGCTTTCGGTACTGATCGAACGGCAATATTTAGAGCTTGCAGTAAGGGCACTGCATGCAAAATTTGGCATGGCAGATGAATAATTAAGCAAAGTTTTACTTACTTTTATAGTAATTATTCATTAAAATGCCGTTGACGGAATTTTTGACTAATTTGGAATAATGGGAGCAAGAGAATGCTAATTCTTACTCGTCGCGTTGGCGAAACCCTGATGATAGGTGACGAAGTCACGGTTACCGTATTAGGTGTGAAGGGTAACCAGGTACGTATTGGTGTGAATGCGCCTAAAGATGTATCTGTACACCGTGAAGAAATTTATATGCGAATACAAGCGGAAAAATCGGGTTCATCGAATCCGGGTAATGAATAATACCGCTGATTACTAAGCCACTTTAAAGTGGCTTTTGTTTTTTCTGGGCCAGTATAAATTCCCTTACTTGGTCATTTAATATGGCGTTGCTCAGATAATGGCGGTAGCCCTTATTGGTCACCAAGACTAGGCCTTTCTCTGTGCTCACAGTCTTGCTGATATTGGTCCAAGCCAAGGTGCGGGTTTTACCGTTTGCCGTGGTGCTGATCCCTTGCTCATCGATTTTTAGTTCAACCTCATGACCGGCGGCGCGAGAAAGGCGTTGACGGGCTACCCACCAGGCCTTTTGATAGCGATACGCCACCATCTCCAGCAAGGCCAAGGCAAATAAAAAATAGCCTACATAGTTGTTTTGCAGCTTTAGTATGCTAAACAGGGCGAGGGCAACCAAAAGCAGGATTAAACCATATTTGGGCTGTTTGCGATTGCTCAATGGTAACGATTGCTCGTAGCTTTCGAGGAAGTAGTCTTTGTCTAAGATGTAAGTGGTGGTGTAGTTCATATTCGCTCGCTTAAGCCACTGCAAAGTAAGGGATGTTATGCGTATTTTATTTTTTATGGCGGCACTGTTTATAAGCTCGGCCAGCTCGGCTCACGCCGCAGCGCAGCAATTTTTAGTCTTGGGTGATATGCCTTATACACCCATCGACGAGGCTCTGCTCAGTGCCCCTGATGGGCGATTATACCAAGCGATACAGCAAACCCCACACCTATTTGTGGCCCATGTGGGGGATTTAAAATCCGGCTCGTTGCCTTGCACCGATGACTTGCTGCAAAAAAATTATAACCTGGTGGCGCAATTAACCCGTGCGCCCTTTGTTTATACGCCCGGCGACAATGATTGGACAGATTGTGACAGGCCGGCTCTGGAGCCTGGTTTCGATGAGCTAGAGCGCCTTGCCTATATTCGTAAACACTTTGCTCAAACCCAGCTTTCGCTGCCTGATTATCAAAGACAGCAGGAGCAGGTGGAAAATCAGGCCTGGCGCATCGATGACGTACAATACCTGACCCTGCATGTGGTGGGTACCAACAATGGTCGCTCGCAAATATTAAAAAGCTCGCCACAAAACGCTATTGCCGCCGCCGAGAGCCGCGATAAATACAATATGCAGTGGCTCGCATCCGAGCTGGAAGGCGATGTTAACGCTGCGGTGATCTTTATGCAGGCGGATATCTATGCCGCCAATAACTATGGCGCACCTTGCACACAAGAGTTACAGCAAAACTGTGATGCGTTAGCGCTATACCGTCAGCACCTGGATACCTTGGCCGAGCAAGTGGCATTTCCCATTTTGCTGGTGCATGGCGATACCTCTGAGTTTTGTTTCTCGCAGCGCAAGTCCGGGTTATGGCATCTCAATGCCCCTGGCGATTTTCGCGTATTGGATGTTGCCAAAGTTCAGGTGCAGGACGCGCAGACGAAACCTTTTGTGGTCAGTACACTGACTCAGTCTGGTGCTATCCCTAAATGTGAATAATAAAAAAGCCGCGCTTAAGCGCGGCTTTAGGATGTAAAAATCGGGAGTTTAGAATTGAAAGCGAACGCCCAATTTAAACTTACGACCCAGTACGTCATAGCTACTTGGGAAGGTGTTACCCGAGTTAAAGCTGGTGCCACCTGCCTCACCACCTACAACCGGTGGCTCTTTCTCAAAGAGGTTATCCACGCCTAGGCTGGCGGTAATATTGTCGGTGATATGGTAGTTGGCATAGAGATCGAAGTAGCTGTAGGAACCGATACTTCTGAACCTAGGATCATAGTTTGGTACGACGGTACGATAAGGCTCAACATCTATACCATCCATATAGCGCCATTGTAGTGATACCGTAAAGTCATCCATGGCCCAGGTGGTACGCTGTACCGCACGCAGTTCGGATAGAGGATCGCAGTTGGTGCTGTAGTAACCCTTACAGTCGATAACACGGGCCGTCTCCGCACTTTGCGATTCCTGAGTCAGGTACTTGTTAACCGTACCTGAGAACTGTAGTTCACCCCAGTTATCCATAGGCCAGGCAAAGTTAAAACCAAGCTCTATGCCTTCGGCGCGAAGGTTTTTAAGGTTAGTGGTATATTGTTCAATACCTGCACCGGCAACGGTTAGGCCACCGCCAACACGTTGAATCTTGGCACATTGTTCGGCATCGCCTAATGTGTAACAGGCAGCAAGAATTTCATCAACAGTGAACTCACCTATGATGTCGTCGATATCTATATCGTAGTAGTCCAGACTGATGGTGAAATTTTCCAAGGTATCGAACTCGGGTGTCCAGACAATACCCGCGGTAAAGGTGCTAGCATCTTCCGCACCCGGTGGGTTAGCTGGATCGCTTCCGGAAATAACCTGCACCTGGCCTGAGATAAAATCTTGAACGTTACCTACTTGAGCAGCTGTCATGCCAGTAGACTCACAGAGCGCTCGCAAAGTTGAATCCGTTGCCAATCTTTCTGCATTGGTTACCGAACATGGATCGCTACCTGCGTTGTCCAGACCTGTCACCACGGGAGCGGCGATTTCACCCACGTTTGGTGCCCGCGTTGCTTGTTGTTGCATTACCCGTACCAGTACAGAGCTGACCGGACGCCAGTTAACACCTAGTTTCCAAGTTTCGTTTGAGCCCACGGTATCGTAATCGGCCCAGCGGAAACCAAACTCAACATCCAATGTTTCAGCAAAGGCCATACCGTCGAGTATGGGTAGATAACCCTCAAGGAAGAACTCATCAACGCTAAAGCCGCCTTCTATGGGGAGTTGGTTACCACCGGCACCGCCTTGACAGCTGGCTGGGGCGAGCTTCAAACACTCATCTGGCTCAAACAGGCCTTTTTCCTTACGGTACTCATAACCGAAACTCATGGCTAAAGGCGCACCGGCACCTGGGATTTCGATGAACTCCACCGGACCATTGATGGTGGCAGTGGCAATACGTTGACTGTATTTCTGTTGTTGTAGGGCAATAGCGGTAGCATAGCCGGCCATTTCATCGGTAATGGTACCGAAACCACCAAAGAGGTTGATGGGCACACAGGTGGCATCGCCATTCAAACAGGTTACACCGTCGGCGGTATCCAAGGCGTTCTGGATGTTAGTCAGGTTAGTATAACCGCCACGCACCGTGGTACGGTTTGACTCGCCGTATTGGAAGCTTACATCATATTGCCAATCGTCAAAGACGTAGCCATTCACACCGGTAACGAATTGGAACAAGGATGTATCGTAACGCTCGGTACGCGCGCCTAACTCTAAGGTACGACGGCGCAGCTGCACGGTAAGATAATCTTCTTCATCCACCATACCGTTGTCGTTAACGTCATTCCAATTGCTGCCATCAAGTAGTCCGTTGGCCAAGGCACCATTCCCTGCATCTATCATAAATTGACGGGCTTGGTCGCCAATCAGAGGGTTAAACAGGGGGAGTTGAAATGCCGAACCAAAGGTACCCGATGGCGCTACCTGGGTATCAACCGAGATAGAGCTGTAGGTTAGTGATGAATAGACTTCATGTTCTTCGGTCAGGTTATAGCGCGCCAGCGCGGTACCCGAGTAACGCTCAGAAGGGGTTTGATAGAAGTTATAAGGGTTGAAGTTAAATACACTACAGCTATCCGCTGCCAGCGTGCCATCGTTTCTAAATTGTCCCGATGAACTGGCGCCACCACCAACAATGGCAAAGCGTGTCGGGATAGCCGTTGTTGAACCGCCGCTTTCTACCGAGTTAGGTGCCTCACACTCAGGTGGAGCCGGGATTGGGGGCTCGCCATTTAAGAATTGCTCATAGTTGGCACCGCTTTTGGTTTCTATACCTAAGAGGCCGAGCGGGCGATCACCCAGGCGGATTTCCTTACGTTTGGTCCAATCTAATGACAACACCACGTTACCGCGATCATCTGCCAGGTTAGAACCTATGGTTAGTGAGATATTGTCTTTATCGCCGTCATTGTCACCGGTCTCCTGGTGCGAGGTATTGAGGGCTATCCCTTCAAAATTCTCTTTAAGGATAAAGTTAACCGCACCGGCGATAGCATCCGAACCATATACAGCCGAAGCACCACCAGTTACCACATCGATACGTTCAACCAGCGCTGCAGGGATTACCGATGTATCCACCTCACCATTATAGTTGTAAGGGATCATCCGACGGCCATTGACCAGGATAAGTGAGCGCTCTGAACCAAGACCACGCAGGTTAACCGTGGCGGCACCAGCAGAACCATTGTTCACGTTACTGCCGTCACCGGGAATGGTGGACGGCAAGGTACGTAGTACCTGCTCAACTTCAGGCTCTTGTTGAAAAGCAAGTTCTTGCTCGCCGATAGAGGTAATGGGGCTGGCCGATACGGCACCAGGTTGACGGATACGACTACCGGTTACGGCAATCACTTCGATATCTTTGTCGGCCTCTTCTTCGCCCGCGGCTTGTGCCTGAGGGGCAATAAAGGCCATAGAGGAAATGCTAACGCCGAGCGCGAGTTGAAGCGCCAGCGCAAGTCTGGATTTTAACATTGTCTTTCTCCCTAGTTATTAGATAGTTCTAATACATCAGGGACAATCAAACTGCGGTTGTTCCTATTAGCGCAATAAAGCTTAGACGCTGAAAGTCAATAATGCCAAGGGCTTTAGCCATATTGGTGCAAAATACTTGTTTCAAATTATTTTGGTCTTACCAATTTCTCTTTCTGGTAGGGTATCTTGCCCTGCCAAATCAGCTCTTCCCAGTAACCACTATTAATAATGGTTATATCCAATATTTTAATCGCATATATTCGGATTTAACCTGAGGTATCTCTCTAAGTGGCTAGTTTTAAAGCTAATTAATAGCCTTAGAGTAAACTTAAATATTGGTAATACCAATTTACATTGTGTAGACAATTTACTTTTATTTGATATGGTGTTGATTCTACGTTTACCAAAATTAACAGAAATGCACTGGAGTGAGGATGAAGATTGCAGCACTGATGCTTGAAGCAGCGGGATTAATGGCGACCGGGATGCTGGTGGTTTTTATGTTTTTGCTGCTGCTGATTGGCGCCTTAAAGCTGATGTCGCACTTTCTGCAAGAAGATGAGTCGACTGGGGCGCAGTTATCGACAAGCAGAGGACCAGTCACAGAGGGCATACCTAAAGCCCATATCGCAGCCATTGCCGCAGCGGTTCACCAGTATAGAAAGCAATAATAATAGGGGCACAGAATGTCAAAATTACATTTAACAGAGCTGGTATTACGAGATGCACACCAGTCTTTACTGGCAACGCGTATGCGCTTGGACGATATGTTGCCCATAGCCGCCAAGCTGGATCAGGTAGGATACTGGTCCGTTGAATCATGGGGCGGCGCCACCTTTGATGCATGTATTCGTTATCTGGGTGAAGATCCTTGGCTGCGCATTCGCGAGCTTAAAAAGGCGATGCCAAATACTAAGCAGCAAATGCTGCTGCGCGGACAAAACTTGCTGGGTTATCGCCACTATGGCGATGATGTAGTGACCAAGTTTGTAGAGCGTGCTCACGCCAATGGCGTCGATGTGTTTCGTATTTTTGATGCCATGAATGATGTGCGCAACCTAGAAACGGCCATTAAGGCCGCGGTTAATGTGGGCGCTCATGCCCAGGGCACGATTTCCTATACGGTATCGCCGGTACATACCTTGGATATGTGGTTAACCCAGGCCAAACAACTTGAAGACATGGGTTGTCATTCCATCTGCATTAAGGATATGGCGGGATTATTAAAGCCCTATGATGCCCATGAGTTGATCACCGGATTAAAACAAACCGTGTCCTTGCCTATCGCCATGCAATGTCATGCCACCACGGGCTTAAGCACTGCCACCTATCAAAAGGCCATAGATGCGGGTATTGATATGCTCGATACCGCAGTTTCCAGTATGAGCCAAACCTATGGCCACAGTGCCACCGAAACCATGGTTGCGATAGTTGAAGATACGCCAAGAGATACGGGCTTAGACTTGGGGCTGTTAGAAGAAATTGCTGCCTATTTTCGCGATGTGCGAAAAAAATACGCTCAGTTTGAGGGCAGCCTAAAGGGCGTGGATGGCCGCATTCTTTTGGCTCAGGTACCTGGTGGCATGCTGACCAATATGGAAAACCAGCTAAAAGAGCAGGGCGCCGCGGATCGCCTCGATGAGGTACTCAAAGAGATCCCTCAGGTACGTAAAGATCTTGGCTACTTACCGCTTGTTACGCCAACTTCGCAAATTGTCGGTACGCAGGCGGTGTTAAATGTACTCACAGGTGAGCGTTATAAGTCCATCACCAAGGAAACCGCCGGGGTATTGAAAGGTGAATACGGCGCTACGCCAGCACCGGTGGATAGCCTGCTGCAACAGCAGGTACTTAACGGTGCTGAGGCTATTAGCTGTCGCCCCGCCGATTTAATCGATGCGGAGCTGGATAAACTGACCGCTGAGTTGGACGAACATGCGAAAACGCAGCAGTTGCAGCTTGCCGATGAAGTTATAGACGATGTGCTGACCTACGCCTTATTCCCGCAAATTGGTCTGAAGTTCTTGGCGAACCGTAATAATCCTGATGCCTTTGAGCCAGTACCTACCGGTGAGATAAACCAAGACGCGGTCGCGCCTGCGGTTTCTCCCCATGCTAAAGCGCCTGCACAAGGCGGACCTGAGCGCTACAGCATTAGTGTTGATGGCAAGGCTTATGATGTTGTTGTGGCCCCGGGCGGTGAGCTGGAAAGTGTTCGCGCCATCGCAGGTGAGGGTGAAAATCCGCCACAAAGTGCGGTAATAAGCAGTGGCGAAACCCTGAATGCACCACTGACAGGCAATATCTTCAAGGTGCTGGTTAAGCCGGGACAGCAGGTTAATGAAGGTGATGTGGTTATCATCATGGAAGCGATGAAGATGGAAACCGAAGTGCGCGCTTTACATGGTGGTAAAGTGGCCGAAGTACTGGTGCGCGAAGGCGACTCGGTAAGCACAGGCGATGCGCTTATCGCGCTGGCCTAGGAGGAGCTATGGAAGCAGTCGTTAATCTTTGGCAGGCCACGGGCATAGCCAACTTTTCCGCCGGCCAGTTGATCATGATAGCTGTGGGCTGTCTACTCTTGTATTTGGCGATAGCCCGCAACTTTGAGCCCTTGCTTTTGGTGCCCATAGGCTTTGGTGCGTTACTGACCAACATCCCTGTGGCCGGTATGGCCGACCCTAACGGTATTCTCTATTACGTTTATCATGTAGGTATAGATACCGGGATATTTCCCTTATTGATCTTTATGGGTGTTGGGGCACTGACCGATTTTAGTGCCCTGATAGCCAACCCGCGCATGTTGCTCCTGGGGGCGGCGGCACAATTTGGTATCTTCGCCACCTTGTTTGGCGCCATAGCCCTGAACTATGTGCCTGGCTTTGAATTTACCCTTAAAGATGCCTCGGCTATCGCCATTATAGGTGGTGCCGATGGCCCTACGGCGATATTCCTGGCTTCAAAATTGGCCCCGGATTTACTCGGTGCCATTGCCGTTGCTGCCTATTCCTATATGGCCCTGGTACCCATTATTCAGCCGCCTATTATGCGGGCGCTAACATCGGAGCAGGAGCGAAAAATTGAAATGCCGCAACTGCGGACTGTGTCGAAAAAGGAAAAAATTATCTTCCCGCTTATGGTGCTGGCGCTTACCGCCATGTTCCTGCCGGCAGCGGCGCCCTTGGTCGGGATGTTTTGTTTGGGCAACCTGATGCGTGAAAGTGGGGTGGTGGACCGTCTCAGCGGCACGGCGCAAAACGAGCTGATCAATATCACTACCATCTTTTTAGGTCTGGGCGTGGGCTCTAAACTGGCGGCGGATAAGTTTTTAACCGTGGAAACCCTGGGCATATTGGCGCTCGGAGCCTTGGCATTTTCCATCGGCACCGCCTCTGGGGTGTATATGGCCAAGGCGTTAAATCGCTTTTCGAAAACGCCCATTAACCCCTTGGTTGGTGCTGCGGGAGTGTCTGCTGTGCCCATGGCGGCGCGGGTGGTTAACAAGGTCGGGCTTGAAAATAACCCACATAACTTCTTATTGATGCACGCCATGGGTCCCAATGTCGCCGGTGTGCTTGGTAGTGCGGTGGCCGCGGGTATCTTGCTTGCCCTGGTAGGCTAAAATCGGTTAATTGGCTCTTCCTAGCCATTGCGCACCTTGGTTGTGAACTCACTAAGGTGCGCTTTTTTATGCCTTGTAGGTCGGGCTTTGCCGCCATGGATGGCGGTACTAGAGTAACGCAGGAGCAGTTACCTAGCAGCCCGACAAAAGATAACCCCCAGCCTCATTGTCGACGCAAAGCATCGACCTACAGGTAAAGCCCCGCCCACAACACTAACCTCAGACAATCAAGACGCTAATATGCTTGGTATGTTATAAGGGGAGTATTGAATTAAGGAGTAGATAAGCATGAATGCGATTTTGATTATCCTCGCTTTGTTTTTAGCCTTGGCCATCGCCGTGCCTTTATTGGAGCGCTATCAGCAGCAAATGGGGCTCAATAAAATGGTGCGGTTTCGTAAATACATCATCCCCTTGGTAGCAATTAGCCTGATCCTGCAGCTGTTGTACTTGGCGTTTAATCGCTAGCTAGTTCGCAGGCATAAAAAAAGCACCCTGAGGTGCTTTTTTTATTCGTATCACAATACTTATTTGCTGTTCATGGCCAGCTGAATTTCGCGCTCACGCTCCAATTGCGCCAACAAGGTATCGGCAATTGGTTTGAACTTGGCTAGCTCACTAGCCGGTAGCGGCTCTGACTTAGGCAGCTTAACGGTTTTCGGATTACGGTGAACACCGTTAACCAGGAACTCATAGTGCAGGTGAGCGCCGGTAACGCGACCTGTAGCCCCAACCGTACCAATTAATTGACCCTGTTTAACCTTCTCACCTTGCTTAACCTTACGCTTATGCAGGTGCAGGTACTTAGTAACATAGGTATTACCGTGCTGGATAAAGACATAGTTACCGTTAAAGCGGTTATAGCCAGCCTTGAGTACGCGACCATTACCCGCGGCAACCACAGGAGTGCCGGTCTTAGCTGCGTAATCTATGCCGCGGTGCGGTTTAACCGTTTTCGTTACTGGGTGAAGGCGACGAGGGTTAAAGCTTGAGCTGATATATTTAAAGTTAACCGGGGCACGTAAGAAGGCCTTTTTCATGCTGCGGCCTTGCGGTGTATAGAAGTTACCATCGCTGTGTAGCACGGCGGCATAACGCTCGCCTTGGTTAATAAATTCGGCAGCAAGGATCTTGCCTGTGCCAATATATTCACCATCCACATGGTGAGTTTCATAAATCAAACTGAATTGATCGTCTTTGCGCAGGTCGTTGGCAAAGTCCACATCCCAACCAAAAATGGTAGCAAAATTCATAATTTGTTTTTCGCTCAGACCGGCGCTGATCCCTGCGGTCCAAAAGCTACCGTTAATCGAGCCCGAGGCCGATTTGGTCAGAGTCTCAATTTCTTTGGAGTCGATGGCGGTATCGTAACTGCCTTCGTTGTTTAATGTTACGAACAGGGTATCTGTTTTGCTAAGCACATATTTTAACTGCTGCAATTCGCCTTGCTCATTTTTTGCAAAGCTAAGCACTTCACCGGGATGAATCTTGGTTAGTTTTTTGGTTTCTTCGTTGGTATTAACGAGTTTGTGCAGAGTTTGTGCGGAAAAGCCGGCGCGCTTAAAGATAACAGCCAGGCTGTCACCATTTTTTACTTCAAAGTCTTGGTGTTCGTAGCTAGGCAGGGTAAGGGCTTCTTCGGCGGAATTAAGCTCGGCAATTTTTTCTTCATCTTCCAGCTTAACTTGTAGCTCGTAGCGTTTGCCTACCTCTAGTGGTTTAGCATCGTTATCCTTTGAAGCCGTAGCTCGTTCCGTAGGTATAAGCATCAAGGTAACAATAGTCACCAAGAAGCCCACAATGAGCATTTTGTGTTTATTGGGGAGCTTGTGTACCACGCTTACCATAACCTACCTTTTTTGCCATAAAGGAAATAAAACTAACCAATGGCTGAGCATATATCTAATATTGGCAAAATACCAGGGTTTTGTGCATTTAAACCGGCGCCAAAGTGCGCTAGAATCGCGCGGTTAGCACATATTTTATCGGAGAAATAAATGACAGACTTGCAGACGGCACTGGCAGAAATTAAACGCGGTGCTGAGGAAATTTTACTCGAAGACGAGTTGGCAGAACGACTTAAGTCAGGGAAAAAACTAAGAATTAAGGCTGGTTTTGATCCTACGGCGCCGGATCTTCATCTAGGCCATACGGTGCTTATCAACAAGATGAAAACCTTCCAGGACTTAGGCCATGAAGTAATCTTTTTGATCGGTGATTTTACCGGCATGATAGGTGATCCAACGGGTAAAAATGTAACCCGTAAACCTTTAACCCGTGAAGATGTGTTAGCTAACGCCGAAACCTATAAAGAGCAAGTCTTTAAAATCCTAGACCCTGAGAAAACCACCATTGCCTTTAACTCACAGTGGATGGAAAACTTAGGTACAGCGGGAATGATCAAACTCGCGGCCAAACAGACCGTAGCACGTATGCTTGAGCGTGATGACTTTAAAAAACGCTATGCTAATGGTCAGGCGATTGCTATTCATGAGTTTTTATATCCTTTGGTGCAAGGATGGGATTCGGTAGCACTTGAAGCCGATGTTGAGCTAGGTGGTACCGATCAGCGCTTTAACCTGCTGATGGGCCGCGAGCTACAAAAAGACGAAGGTCAAAAGCCGCAAACCGTGCTAATGATGCCATTGCTGGAAGGTACAGATGGCGTCCAAAAAATGTCGAAATCTTTGGGTAACTATATAGGTATCACAGACTCGCCTGAGGACATGTTCGGCAAAATAATGTCTATCTCCGATGATCTAATGTGGCGTTATTACGAGTTATTAAGTGCTTTGAGCCTGGAGCAAGTCGAGGCATTAAAGGTGGATGTTGCCAATGGCACCAACCCTCGTGATATCAAGATTGCCCTGGCCAAGGAAATTATCACCCGTTTCCACGATGAGCAGGCGGCGCAGCAGGCTCATGATGATTTCACCCAGCGTTTTTCTAAAAATGCTTTGCCTGATGATATCGAAGAGCAGACGTTGGACTGTGCTGATGCCGAAATGATGATCACGGCCTTGCTTAAAGATGCGAATTTGGTTGCCAGTACATCTGAAGCCATCCGCATGATCAAACAAGGTGCGGTAAAAATCGACGGTGAAACCAAGGTTGATGACAGCAAGCTGATGATAGCCAAAGGTACAACCGCGGTATACCAGGTTGGTAAACGTCGCTTTGCCAAGGTTACTCTGGCCTAATAAAAAGCCGTAGTGCTAAAAATAACTAAGCCACCTTCAGGGTGGCTTTTTTTATGCCATGTTTTAGGCGAGCAATAAATTGACTAAAAGCGAGCCGCTGCAGGAAAAATGTGTGGTGCGGGGGCAGTGGCGGCCATCGCGCTAAGGCGACAGCTGCCAATAACTGCAATTACTCAGGTGATTGCTAAACGCCGCCAACGGCATTTATAGGCTAACGTTGGAAAGCTTGGTTAGCATGGCCATCACCATGGCCGATGAGTTCTTTGATGCTACCTCAAGGTAGGCCTCAAATGAGCCTGGAGATTCTTTACCGGCAATATCTGACAGCGAGCGGATCACCACAAAAGGAGTGTTAAGTAGGTGACAGGCCTGAGCAATGGCCGCACCTTCCATTTCTACCGCCAACATGGTGGGGAATTGCGCTCGGGTTTGCTCGATACGGGCCGGATCACACATAAAAGAATCACCGGTACAAACCAGACCAACCAAAGACTGACACTGCGCCAGCTCGGCAATAGATTGCTCCGCTACCTTTACCAGCTCAGGATGAGAAGTATAAGCGGCTGGCATTTGTGGCACTTGGCCGAATTCATAACCAAAAGCGGTTACATCCACGTCATGGTGGCGCAACTCATTGGCAATGGCGACATCGCCTACCGCCAGACGTTGATCAAAGCCACCGGCAGAGCCCGTGTTGATTACACAATCCGGGTGGAATTGTTCAACTAAAATAGTGGTAGCAACGGCCGAGGCAACCTTACCGATACCCGATTGCACCAAGGTCACTTCCTGGTCGTTTAATTGCCCGTGATAGAAGGTGAAGCCACCTTGCTCGAGAACTTCAACGTTACTCATTTGCTCACGTAAAATTGCAATTTCCGGCTCCATAGCGCCGATAATACCTACTTTCATAGCATCTCTAATTTATTGGCAAAAACAGCCCTTAGTATATCAAAGGCTGTATCGATATGGCATTAAATCTCCGCCACCTGGGTCGAGGTGATAATGACAGGGCCTTGCATTTTTGCCTTGGCTTGGGGCGGTGACAGCACTGCAGGAGGCCGATTTATGGCTGGTTCAGCTTATGCTGAGCTTAAGTAAAATAGCACTGCACAGGGACTTAAGTCGAGAATTGAGAAGGGAGTGAATTTCATGAGTTACTCCAGAGCGAATATTGACATATACGCTCTGGGAGCAATAAGCCTGCTCGAACTGCTAGGAGCTTGAGCCTTGCTGAGTGATTTGTTATCCAGCCTCTAAGGCTGATAACCACCGGCAATGCCTTTAGTAGCAATGGCTACGGCATCATGGGCGTGCAGCGACTCATAGTGGTTAATACGCAACCAGAAGTCTTGTACATCGGCGTCTTGATTCAGGGTCGATTTGATCTTGCGCGCCGCATCCTCACAGAACATCAGGTTTTCACCGTTAAGGCGAGCAAATTCCTGTTCGTCTTCGCGTTTTACCGCGGTTTGCACTGGAGTTTTCAGGGTGTTTTCTATGGCGTCGATCAGGGCCAGGAAGTTGAATGCTGAAACCTGGCTAGCCAAGCGCACCTTCACCTCGGCAACCGAGCGCTGAGAATGCGGAGTGGCACTGATCCCTTCACTGCTGCCAAGCCAGGCATGCACATCGGCGAAGCTTAGTTCTTTGGCATCGAAATCGCGCACAAAGTTGGCCTGAATCAGCTGTCGCGCCAGGGCTGCCGAGCAGGGGCAGGTTGACGAATAGGTCACCTTAATGCCGACTTCAAACTCCAGTTTGCCTTCATTGATGCGTGCATCAATGGCGATAGGGTAAAACTTCCAGCCGCTGTTATCGCTTAACAGGGCCGGGCGACGAAGTGGTAAGTCAAAGGCCAGGCTGATACGCGCCTGTGAACTGATATCACAGTGCGAGCTGATAAACTTATCCAGTGTAGCCTTAATATTTAGCGGCGTTACCGCTGGGGCGCTGGAGAGTTCATCAAGTGCTAAAAACAATCGCGACATATGAATGCCTTTGGCATTTTTGTCGATCAGGTTAACAAAAGCCTGGGCTTTGGCGTTTACGACCACGGGCGCAAGGCCGTCGGATTCGACCAGCAGCGGCAGCTCAATATCACTCATCCCCACCCACTCTAGTGTTTCTTGAACGGGAGCTGAACTCGTGTTAGCAATATCTGGCATGGCGTTGTGCATGGCCTTCCTCATAGGTAATACTGAAAAGCCCGATATTCTACCTGAAAATTAGCAAATGTGGAGTTTACAGGCGCCATAACTAGCAGCAGATGCAAAAGCGTATCTCTTGTTAATATTAAAGGTGTAACTATTCCCATACACTGCAAACATTGTTAATATTCTGTATTGCTGTACACCTGCTTTTAACCCGTAACTTGCAAAATAATAATAATGACCAGTCCCATGAAATCATTTCTATTAAGAGTTGCCTCAATGGCAATACTAGGTAGCTCTAGCGTTAGCGCTCAAGCGGCACCCCAGTTATTGCTAATGGCCGATGATCTACAAGTGTGCTCCAGTGAGCGATTGCAATATTGTAATAGCGAATCTCGCGAGCGCCTGAATAAGAACAGCTATAAACAACAGCCGGTTTTCAAGATCACCGATGAAGGCCTGGAGCGTATTGTTAATATGGCCTGGACCGAACAGTCGAATATTCGTAATCAGGCTGTGGAAATCTTAACCAAGGCACGACAACATTTTGCCGATGACGTCTTTAGCCAACAAGAATTCGAACGTTACCTGCGTCGCAGCGACTTTAAGTTGAGCAACAGCGAGACAACGGCACGAGAGTTTTGGTTTAACTTGTTTGGTTTTGAGCAGCAAAACTTTTTTGACCTGCTAGAGCAAAAACAGGGGAATAGTAAGCGCCGCTTAAAGCCTCAGGTTGATATTAACGGTACTCGCGATTGGGTCACCAAGGATGCTTTTGCGACACTCTTTAGTGCGGCACAAGGTATTGCCGAAGCCAAACGTAAGCCGCGTATCGCCTTTGTAACCGGCGGTAGCCGCGACCCGTATCGCGATGTTGAGTATTATCAGACCCTGTTTGAACAACTGGGTTTTGAAGCGCACTGGCTGGCCATAGACGGCGCAATGCAAGCCCTGAATAACACTAATGATTCGGCGCAATGCGCTAACCTGGCCGAGTATCAGGTGTCGCGATTGGCAAGTTTCCGTCGTGATGTTTTGTACCCGCAGCTATATCAAAAGCAGCAAAAGCTATGTCGCGACCCAGAGCAACTTTATGATCTGCTGCGTCGTTCCGATGCGCTATTTATCGCCGACTCCAGTCCCTTGCTGCTGTACCACGCGTTTTATAAAAATGCCAACCAGCCCAGCGAGCTGCTGAAGAAGATCCAAGAAATGACGGCGAAAGGCCAGTTGCTGGTAGCTGCGCAAGGCGAGTCGGTTAACGCCATGGTCGGTGGTAGCAATAATGCCACTATTCTTTCTGGTGAAGGCGTACAGGTCTTAACGGAACAGCCAATTATTTATGGCAATGGTTTTGAAGCCTGTCGTTTAGGCGTTGACTGTATTTCCGTAACCAATAATCGTGAGCTTAGCTATCTTCAGTCTGGGGTGTTAGATCTTTTCCCATGGGGCACCCTGGATACGCAAGTGGCGCGTCACGGTAAACAGCCACGTTTAATTAAGGCTGGCGTGCAAAACTCAAGCTCAATGATCTTTGGTCTTGATAGTAATAGTTACGCCACTGTTGAGCGTGTTGTCGACGGCGATACGGACGATATTGAGGTGCAGGTATTTGGTGAAGGTGGCCTTTGGTTAGGCGACTTGCGTCAAAGTCAGGACTCAATGTCCGGGGCTATGCAATATGGTCCTTTTGACAGTTATTTCCTAACCCATGAGGACAAGATCAGCATGCGTGGTGGCGTGGTTAATGTTGAACTGGCCTCTTGGAAACAAGCGGTGAACACCACTAGTGCCGGCCCGCTAGTGAATACATCGACACCCTTTAGCCGTGCCAACTATCACAAGCTAGGGCAAATGCAGTGTAATACCGGGGCGGCCACCGCCGGCGGTAGCAGTGATATAGACAACCAAAGTTATGAGCTGATCTTAAACGCCAGCGGCGCCAGCAATATGCGTAAAGGGGTGTTGGTTAAAGGCGGAAAACGCATGGGCGTGTGCTCATTCGCAAGAATCTCAACGCAGATACTGCCAAAGGCACTCTAAGTTGATTACAATAGAGGGGTTTGTAGCAAAACCCCTTTTTTTATGATTGACTCTTCCCTGAGCCCCTGGGTTCGTGTTTTAACAAATCTCCTTATACGCTTCGGGACTTGGTATGCCGGCGCCATAGTCTATGGTGTGTTCATTGTTGCCGCACTGATCTTCAGCGCCATGTATTATTATGTCGCTACCGGCGAAATCATGTTGCTGGATGTTTTGGCCGTGGTATTTTTTACCGCCGTGGCAGCACCCTTAGTGATCATGGTGGTGCTGCAATCCATCACGCAATTACAAGACTCGCAAAAATACTTAGAGACGGCGACCAAGCAAGAAAAGCTGCTCAACCAATCATTAAAAGACAATATTCGCCTCCTGAACACAGAGATCGATGAGCGGAAAATGGCCCTTAATGCCAAATATCGTGCAATTGATGAGCTGCGTCGGGAAATTGCCGAGCGTAAGAAAACCCAGGTCGAGTTGGCGCAGCAGGGCATGTTGCTACGCTCCATAGTCGACTCCTCTCCCGACCTTTTCTATTACCGTGACCGCCAAGGTGTGTTTGCTGGCTGCAACAAGATGTTTGAAAAGGTGATGGACCGTAGTTCTGATCAGCTTATCGGCATGAAGGCCGAAGATATCTATCCAGCACAATTATTACCGGCGGTGCTTAAAACCGATCGTCAGGTCGAGTCCTCGCACGAGGCCGTGACCGTGGATGTGCAATATCCGGTGGATGGCGAACAAAGGTGGTTTGAGATGCGCAAGCTGCCGTTTATCAATGATAAGGGTGAATATATAGGCCTATTGGCTTTCGGTCGTGATATCACCAGTCGTAAAGAAGCCGAGCAGGCCCTTGAAACAGCCTTTAAGGACAAGGGTAAATTTATTGCTACCTTGTCCCATGAACTACGCACTCCACTCAATGGCATAGTGGGTTTAACCCGTATGCTGCTTGATACCGAGCTTAGTAAACAACAGCGCAGCTGGTGTAATACGGTCTTTTCCAGCGCCGAGACTTTGGGCAATATTTTCAACGATATTATTGACCTGGATAAAATTGACCGGGAGCAACTGGATATAGTCACCGAGCCGGTCAGTGTCGCCGACTTTATCAATGATGTGGTTAACTTTGGTGCCTTAATTGCCGCGCAAAAAGAGCTGTCATTCGATATAGAGCGCGTGGGTGAACTCCATGTATATGCGCAAATTGACCCGACGCGTTTGCGCCAGGTGCTTTGGAACCTGATTAATAACGCCGTTAAGTTTACCACCGAGGGCGGGGTTGCCTTGAGCTGTGAACATCAGCAACAGGGCGATAATCATAGCCTGATCTTGACCGTGCGCGACTCAGGCATTGGCATTCCCGATGACCAGCTTAGCCATATTTTTGATATGTATTACAAGGCTCCGGATGCCAGCGGCGCTAATGCCATAGGTTCGGGGATTGGCCTGGCGGTGACCAAGGCTCTGGTGAGTGCCATGGGTGGTGATATTCAGGTGAACTCATGCCCAGGCGAGGGCAGCAGCTTTACCGTGAGTATTCCTTTGCAATTGACTTCTGCTCCGGTAGTCGAGAGCTATGAGTGTAAGAGCCTTAATATCCTGCTGGTTGAAGACGTGCCGCTCAACGCCGAAATCGCTACTAACCTGCTGGAGCAGCGCGGCCATGAGGTGATCTGGGCGGAAACCGGTGAAGATGCGCTGGCCTTTGTGGAAACCGAGGATGATCTCGACCTGGTGTTGCTGGATATGCAGTTACCTGATATCAACGGCGATGTGGTGGCCAGGGAAATTCGCGAACAAAGCGAGTTCGACCATCTTCCCATAGTGGTGCTCACCGCCAATGTGCGCAGTGCCGAAGAAGAGCTGCGCGGCATTAATATACAAGGTGCACTGGCCAAGCCCATCAACACCACCAAGCTCGACAATATGCTGTCACAGCTGTTTGGGATAGGCGAGGGATGCATGCAACAGGTAGCGGCTGAGCGTTTGGTGCATCAGCAAACTCTAGCGCCAACACTTAAGCTTGATGAGCGTTTGCTCGACCAGGAAATTATCAGTGAGTTTATAGACTCCATGGGAGTTACGGCGTTTTCACGCAGTGTTGCCCTGTTTGCCAAGCTTGCTCCCGGCTATCAGCAAGAACTGCTTGTTAGCGTGGCTGACGACGTTGAAGAGTATAAATCCGTGGCCCATAAGATTAAGGGTGCGGCTGGCTCTGTGGGTCTAAAGGCGGTGCAGTTGCAGGCCAAGAAGATGGAAAACCAGTGTCTTGAGGTTGAGCTGGAGTTGCGCCAAAGCTGGCTGGATGAGTTAGACGGGCAAATAAAAGAAGGGCTCGAGGCCCTTCAGTCATTCTTATCTAGTTTGGCAGATGATTAGTTATCAATCTTGCCGATGAAGCGGTAGCCTTCACCATGAATCGTGCTGATAAGCTCAGGTGTGCTACTGTCGCTTTCGAAGTGCTTACGAATACGGCGAATGGTTACATCCACGGTACGGTCATTGGCACGTAATTCACGGCCAGTCATATGCTTAATTAACTGTTCACGGCTAAAAATACGACCCGGTGAATCAAGCATCAGACGTAGAGCACGGTACTCACCCTTAGGTAGGCGTTTAGATTCGCCTGCAGGTGAAGTAAGGCAGCGACTGTTTTCGTCCAGCTCCCAACCGTTAAAGTTTACAACGCCATCTGAATCTAGCGCCGGATCGTCCTTGCTCGCCGCGGTGCGAGAAATAAGGTTACGGGCGCGAATGGTTAACTCGCGAGGATTGAATGGCTTGGTAATATAGTCATCAGCGCCAATTTCTAAGCCTAGAATACGGTCGACATCGTTGTCACGACCGGTCAAGAAAATAAGGCCAACATTACGCTTCTGGCGTAACTCGCGCGCGAGGATCAGGCCGTTTTTACCTGGTAAGTTGATATCCATAACAACCAGGTTAATATCGTCATTGGTGGTGAGTTTGTCATGCATATCATCACCATCAATGGCTTCAATCACTTTGTAGCCTTCAGCTTCAAATAAGCTAACGAGGTTTAGACGAGTAACATCTTCATCCTCAACGATCAGAATGACTGGCGTTTGCATTGTTTATTAACCTTTTCGGAATAAAATATTTACATAAAGACGGAAAATAGGAACTTTCCGAATACTTGCGATTATAGGAGTATATCTAAATGTTAACAAGTAAAAACAATTTGGATAAAATTTAGACGCACTCAAGATTCTAGCTGAATATTTACACTAATTTTTCAGCCGACCTTCGTTGTTGACATACAATCGAATTTGCTCACTCATTATTCACCAAGCTAAGGCTTTGGTATGAGTGAAAAACTCAAAATCGACCTTTAATAGATAATAAATTCAAGGGTGAATTTTGAGCCAAGGAGATAGTATATCATTCTCTTTTTTACCTTCAAAGCATGGGATGGCTGTTATGTGAAAAAGTTCCTTCGTTTTTATACTTTTAGGTGTTTTTTTACGTTTGATAACGCTTTTTTACGTATTTTTCGACTTTTGTTGCGTTTAGTTAAACAAAAAAACACCCATGCTGCCCCCGTGTGATCATTATCAATAAGATGATTAAGTTGTAAGCATGAGAATGAGTGAGGAGAGAAGTACCCTTATGTTCAAATCAGGTGTTAAAGACATAGCTCCGGCATCACTTGATGTCTACCTTGATGCTTATACGCAGGCCCATTTTGTTTTTGCCCAGCGCTTGCCCAAAGCGACAAGTGGCTGTGTTATTACCGCCTCTAATCCCTATGGGCGGCAAGTAGGAATACGTAAAAACCGTCATCAACTGGGTTTGTTGATTGAGGCTGTTAGGCATCATGGTCATAGCCTGGGCTTTGGTGGCGACAAGCGCATGCAATATCGTGAGGCTAGTGTATTTGTGCGCTGCAATCCCAAATTGGGGTGGGGTTATTTGCGGCGCTTTCAGCAAAATGGTGTGTATCTTGTGCGTCGAGGAGTGTTGTATTTATTGTTGGCGGATGGCCGGGAGCTTAAGTTAGGTTGTACGCTAGCAAGTAGAATACGAAAACGCCCTGGTTTGCCGCGGCTAAACAGGGCGCAAGTAATTTAGCGGTTTTGATACACGGCAAAACGTTTGGTTTTTGCCAAGGTGCCATGATGCTTAAAGTGCGTTTGCAGTTGCTCTGGGTAAGCCAGGAAACTATTGGCCACCAGGGTTAGCTCGCCACCTCGGTTTAAATGATCCTTGGCGGCGGCAAAGAAGCGCTCGGTGATCTTATAATCGGTTTTTAAGCCGGTATGGAACGGTGGGTTGCTAATGATCAGATCAAAGCGCTTATCCACTTCACTTAAGCCGTCACTCAGCAACACTGCACCATCTACATCATTAGCGGCAAAGGTTTGCGCCGTGGCATAGCCAGCCAGGGCGTTAACGTCGAGCCCGGTAACCTTGACCTTAGGGTTTCGCTTGGCACAGAAGCTGGCAATAATGCCGGCGCCGCAGCCAAAGTCCAGTAAGCTTTTGGCTTTTGGATATGCGGGTAGGCTATCTAGCAGCAGGGCGGTGCCGTCGTCCAGTTGCCCATGGTTAAACACCCCTGGCAGGCTGACGACCTTGCACTCTATGCTTTGCCCGGCGATATCTCGGGTTAGCGTAAAGGTTTTATGGTAACGGCTAATATCAAACTCGGTTAACAGAGCGATATCCGTGTATTGATACAACTGGCAATGCTTGGCCGAGTCAAGCTTATGACCTTGAGCCAGATCTTTGAGCTGTTTCTCGATAGACTTAACGCCACCTTTTTTCTCGCCTACGACTAAAAGTCTGGCATCGGCATTGATGCTGGCACGAATATTATCTAGTGTCATCAGGGCTTCGGCCTTGGCCTTAGGGTAGTAGTAGATCACCAGATCAAACTTTTGCTCCGGCAACTGATGAGACACTAAAGTAGTGACATTGGCGCCGCTTAGTTGGTTTTTTGCAAACTGGCCGTCGGCAAAATTGTAACTAAACAGGCAAATATTTGCGTGCGGGTTCAGGGCTCGCAATTGGTGAGCGAAACCATCGCAGTTAAAGTTAACCACTAGAATTGAGTCGGAGCTCAATAGCTCATCACTGCGCAGCAACAGCTGCGATGGATTACTCAACTGCATCTTATTTCACGCGCTCGAACATAAGATCCCATACTCCGTGACCAAGACGGTGACCGCGTTGTTCAAACTTGGTAAGGGGACGTGAGTCTGGGCGCGGCATATAGTCATTGGTAGGCGACTGGTTAGCGTAGTTTTCGCTTGCCTGCATTACTTCAAGCATGTGCTCGGCGTAATTTTCCCAGTCGGTGGCCATATGGAAAACACCACCGATTTTTAATTTGCTGCGTAGGCTCTCGACAAACTCAGGCTGTACTATGCGACGCTTATGGTGACGCTTTTTATGCCAAGGATCTGGGAAGAACAGCTGTACCTTGGCCAGTGAACCATCGGCGATACAATCTGCCAGCACTTCTACGGCATCGTGTTCGAATACGCGCAGGTTAGTAACTTCCTGGGCATCGGCATCCATTAAACAAGCACCCACGCCAGGGCGGTGTACTTCAATGCCGATAAAGTTGCTGTTTGGGTCGTTCTTGGCCATTTCGACCAATGATTTACCCATGCCAAAACCGATTTCCAGCACAACTGGGTTGTCGTTGCCAAATACCTTGGTGAAATCAAGTAGGCCGTTTTTATGCTCTAGGCCCATGCTTGGCCAACACTTTTCTAATGATGCTGCCTGACCTTTGGTTAAGCGGCCTTCACGTTTTACAAAGCTGCGCACCTTGCGAATGTATTTGCCTTCGCGCTCGGCTTGCGCAAGAGCCTGTTGTGTTGATTCACTCATGATAGTGACAGTCCTAATGAAAATGGGTGCGTATTATCCCCACTTGCGTGCTTAAGTACAAGTCGGTGGCTATTGATATTTATCGACACAATTATAGACTGGGCGCAATTTAAAAAAGCAAAGAGTAATGTAGTGGAATTATCTCAAGAAATGCGAACCTGGTTCGCCGAGCAGATTGTCGATTGGTACGACTTATGTGGGCGTAAAACCTTGCCTTGGCAATTAGCAAAAACGCCTTATAAGGTTTGGGTTTCGGAGATCATGCTACAACAAACCCAGGTAGCCACAGTGATCCCCTACTTTAATCGCTTTATGGCACGCTTTGCCACAATAGAGCAGCTGGCTGCGGCCGATGAGGACGAGGTGCTGCATCATTGGACCGGGCTGGGTTATTACGCCCGAGCCCGTAATCTGCATAAAACCGCTAAGCTGATTTGTGCTGAGCATAAGGGTGAGTTTCCTAAAACCCTGGAGCAGGTGATGGCACTGCCAGGGATTGGTCGCTCCACCGCCGGCGCCATTTTAAGCCTGTCGCGCGGGGAGCATCACCCCATTTTGGACGGTAACGTTAAACGTGTGTTGGCTCGCTGCTTTATGGTTGAGGGCTGGTATGGGGTTAAAAAGGTTGAAAATCAGCTGTGGCAGCTTAGTGAACAGCTGACTCCTAAAGATGGTGTAACTCAGTTTAATCAGGCCATGATGGATTTGGGCTCAAGTCTCTGCTCTCGCAGCAAGTTTGATTGCGAACCTTGCCCGCTTAAAAGCCGCTGCCTGGCGTTTACACATAATAAGGTAGGTGAATTTCCTCACTCTAAGCCGAAAAAACAGGTGCCGAAGAAGAGCTGTACCATGCTTATTCCCGTTATCAATGGGCAGACCTATATGGAGAAAAGGCCCAATAGTGGGATTTGGGGCGGACTGCATTGCTTTTTAGAATTCGCCGATAAGGATCAGGCGCAGCAATATGTGGCACAGCAAGGGTGGCAAGGCAGGGCCCATGAACTTGAGTCATTTACCCATATATTCTCCCATTTTCAGCTGAATATTAACCCCGTGGTAGTGCAATTGGATAAGGTACCGGCAGCCCTGGCCGATGGTGGTCTTCTGGATTATGACCTGGAGGATGAACCTCAGGTTGGTCTCGCAGCCCCGACCAAGAAGTTGCTGAAGCAACTAAAGCGTCACTTGGCAGATGCGAGCACTAGTGCATTAGGGTAAACTAACATACAAATATAAGCAGATGCGTAGGTGAGGATTAATATGGCACGCACAGTATTTTGCCAAAAATTGCAAAAAGAAGCTCCAGGACTGGATTATCAGTTATACCCGGGCGAAGTGGGCGAGAAAATCTTTAATAATATTTCCAAAGAGGCCTGGTCTCAGTGGCAGCAAAAGCAAACCATGCTGATCAACGAGAAGCACCTTAATATGATGGAGCCTGAGCATCGTACTTTCCTTGAGGAGCAGATGGTGGGCTTCCTTTTCGAGGGTAAAGAAGTCGAAATCGAAGGTTACAGACCACCTGAAAAATAAGCTATTTGCTGGGATTTTCGGCAAAAAATCCCAGTTTGCATGATTTGTGTGCAAACGAATTGTTTATTTTAAAAAGTGGTTGACTTGATACCTTAAAAACCGTTTAATACGCCGCACGCCCAGATAGCTCAGTCGGTAGAGCAGGGGATTGAAAATCCCCGTGTCGGTGGTTCGATTCCGCCTCTGGGCACCATTATTTGGTGTTTTTGATTTAATCGAGAATACGCACACAGTTTTGTGTGCCTGCTTAGCTCAGTTGGTAGAGCAACTGACTTGTAATCAGTAGGTCGCCAGTTCGACTCCGGCAGCAGGCACCATTTATATTTGCCCAGATAGCTCAGTTGGGCGAAACGAAACCGAAGCACAGCTTCGCAGTTCGTTGAGGTGGAGTCAGGATGACGACAGGACCTCGCTTTATGGATGAATTTAGAGCACAAGAAACACATTTTGCCCAGATAGCTCAGTCGGTAGAGCAGGGGATTGAAAATCCCCGTGTCGGTGGTTCGATTCCGCCTCTGGGCACCATTATTTAATTATGGTGCTAAATTAGTATCATTTTTATTGCCCAGATAGCTCAGTCGGTAGAGCAGGGGATTGAAAATCCCCGTGTCGGTGGTTCGATTCCGCCTCTGGGCACCACTAATAAACAAACCCTGATCAGAAATGGTCGGGGTTTTTTATTGCCTGAAATTTAGTGGCTCAGGCGCAATCTCACGCTCTTTATTGTCGGTGGTTCGATGGTGAACTACCTCCCTGTAGTTCACCGCTTATCCAAGGCTAAGCGGCCAGCCGCCGCTGGCTAAAATTGTTCCTGACAATTTTATCCGCCTCTGGGCACCAATAATAAACAAACCCTGATCAGCAATGGTCGGGGTTTTTTATTGCCTATCGTTTAGTGGCCCAGGCGTAATCTCACGCTCTTTATTGTCGGTGGTTCGATGGTGAACTACCTCCCTGTAGTTCACCGCTTATCCAAGGCTAAGCGGCCAGCCGCCGCTGGCTAAAATTGTTCCTGACAATTTTATCCGCCTCTGGGCACCACTAATAAACAAACCCTGATCAGCAATGGTCGGGGTTTTTTATTGCCTGAAATTTAGTGGCTCAGGCATCATCTCACGCTCTTAATTGCCTGAAATAATCTTACGGATATAAAAAAGGCGGCCCTTAGGCCGCCTTATAACTAATTAGCTAATTAAGATCAGTAAATTTTACCTTCGGCGTCATCCTTTAACGGGGCTACGCGTGAGGGCGTGGCTTTCGCGCTTACCAGCGGCTCGCTTGCCATGGCCAATAAGGTTACCGACTTATAAATAGATTCAAAATCCAGGTTAGCCAGCTCGTCTTTCGGTGTATGGTAGTGGTCGTTATTGGCCATATCCGTTGAACTAAAGCTATGTGCGGGTACGCCCATGCCCGCTAATGAGGCATTATCGGAGCGGTAAAATAAATTCAGCTTAGGATAGGGGTTGGCCTGAATATGATTTTCTTCGGGCAGGCTTTGGTTTAACAGGGCTTGTAAGTCAGACTTGTCAGCTCCCGTCATCCACAGCTTACCGCTGCCAAATGGAGAGGGTTTACCGATCATTTCGATGTTGATCATGGCGGCAATCGCATCCGGGTTTTGCGTCTTTGCAAAGTGTTTTGAGCCGATCAAACCCATCTCTTCCGCGGTGAAGGCGGCAAACATCAGGGTGCGCTCATTATCACCAAGGTGGGCATAATGCTGCGCCAGATTCAACATGGCGCCGGTGCCAGAGGCGTTGTCGTTGGCACCGTTATAAATGGTATCCTGCTCTTCGCTCGCTTCTTGCTGATGGTCATGTTGATCGCCTTTGCTTTCGCCCAGGTGATCATAGTGGGCGCTAAAAAGTACCATGTCGGTGTCTTTGCGCTTACCGGGTAACACGCCAACAACATTGGTTAGTTGCTGCGTCTTAACCTCATTGACTACTTTAACGTCCAGATCTTTTACTTCACCCTGATGGTCTAGCACCAAGACCATGGCACCTTGGTCTTTAAGCTCCAGCTTGGTCAGGCCATTATTAAAATAGTTCTGATAACGGCTGAAGACTTCTTCGTGAGCTTTATCAATAAGAACCAGGTGATTACCACCTTGTTGGTTTAATTTGCGCAGTTGTTCACGAAGATCAGCGTCGGCGGAGATATGAGTGATAATCAGCTCATGAGTTTGTTGCCAAGAAAAGCCGGCAGACTGAGATACAGTAGCGACGCGTTCTGCTGCGATTAGCTGGCCATCTAGCGCGACCGATACGGACTTGGGAATCACTGAGTGCAGATTGAATTGCTGTTTAAAACTTTGGGTACCCGGCATGGGTTGCAAACCTATGCTGGTAAAACGCTCGACTATGTAGTCGGCGGCAACGTCAATTTCCTTAGAGAAGCTTTTGCGGCCTTTGAGGTCGTCGCTGGCCAGGTAGCTGATATCCTGCTGCAGCTGTGCTCGTTCAAAATACAGAGCATTATTGGTTGAACTACAAGCGGTTAGTGTTGCCGCGGCAATTAGACTAAGTAGCGGGAGCTTAGTTTTCATTTTTGATTCCCATAAAATTACGTAAAAATAACAAGCACAGCACGCCTAGGCACTCCTTGCTCGGATTTCAGTGTAATAAAAAAGCAATAATGAAAAAAGCTCAGTGGTCGATATCGCCCGAGGGGATAGTAAAGCATATTTGCCACAGGTGTAAGTAAGCACTTACCTTGCTAGTGAGAAAGCAAGGTAAGAGTGAGAGCTAAGGGTGCGGTTGCTTATCCTACCCAGTGCACCAGCCAGGGATAATAAAGTGGTACCAAAAGCGGTGTGAGTATGGCGCTTAATGCCATGGCTGCTGAGGCATAGGCAGCACTTAACTCGTTATCTGCGATGGCGGTTGCCGTACCTATGGCATGACAGGCACCGCCCAAGGCCAGGCCCTGGGCACTGCGCTCCTTGATGCCAAACAGGCGCAACAGGCTAAAGCCGACGATGGCGCCGACTACGCCAATAAGGATCACCATGGAGGCGGCTATGCTGCCGATGCCGCCCAGTTGCTCGGTCACTAACAGGGTGATGGGAGTGGTCACCGAAAGGCTGGCTAAGGATGCCTTTAGTTGCTGTGGGGCATCAAGTAAGGTGGCAATAACATAGGCACTGCTGGTTGCCATAATAACACCCACGGCTACGGCGATAAGGATCAGCAGCAATTGCTTTTTAAGCTGATGTATTTGTTTATACAAGGGCACCGCCAGTGCTACCACGGCCAGTTCCAAGAGGTAATTAAAGGGAGACGTGGCGCGGCTGTAGCTGGGCAGATCAAGGTCAAACAGCAGCAGGCATAAAACGGACGCAATTATGGTCCATAAGACAGGGTTTAACAGCGGTGAGTTCACTTTAGCGTGGAGCTGGCGCAAACACAGAAAAGCGATAATGGTCAAAGGTAGCGCCAGCCACATCATGATGTGCCCCTTAGCCTTTGCATTAAAAAGCCTATACTGATTAAGCCCAGCGCCGGTACCAAAAACAAACAAAGCAAAAGCACCAACCAGTGCTCGCTAATAAGCGGGCTATGTTCTACCACCTTGGCGGCGGCGGGCACGAAAAACAGCGGCATAAAATTAAGCAAGGGTTGTGTGCCCGGCAGCAACCAGTGCAACTTTATTAGCCCAAGCTGCAGGGTTAAAAACAGCGCCAACATGGCGCTGAGCGGTGCCGGGAAGGTGAGCGCCAAGTGGTCATTCACTAAATGTGCAACAACGAGAAAGGCGCTTAAAATGGCCCAGCTTCTCAGTAGCTGCAAAGCCGTTTTGGCATGCTTACCAAGAGCGGCGGTGTTGATAGTCATATTGTTTATCACTGCTGGCGTTTTTAACGGCGATACGGGTATTTTTACACATAAGCAGGCGCACCTGCGACCAGGTTTCCTTTGCTAATTGGCGCCTGTGACCTTGACGGTAAGCACTGGTGGTCAGACGCTTAATGGCGGCCATAGCATCTGGGGAGCGTTCGATGATATCAGCGATCAGCACCTCTGCCGCGGCCATGGGGTTTTCCTCTATGGCAGAGATAAGCCCGATTTCGCGCGCCTGAACTGCATCAATCGGCTGTGCCGTCAGCGCCAGGCGTTGATAGTCATCGGCTTTAAGCAGGCTTGGAATAATCAGGCTGGCGCCCATATCCGGACACAAGCCCCAGCGCGCCTCCATAATGGCAAAGCTGGCATCCTTACTGGCAATGCGAAAGTCTGCGCCAAGAGCGATTTGCATGCCGCCGCCCCAACAGCGCCCTTGCGTCAGGGCTATTACAGGCACATTTAATTCTTGCCAGCCTAAGGTTACGCGCTGCGCCAGGTTCTGATTGCCCGGCAGCCATTTAAACAGTAGCGACACTACCTGACGTGGCTTGGCCATCACGCCTTTAACATCCAGGCCGCTACAAAAATCCTGGCCTTGGGCATCCAGAATTACAGCGCGTATATCCTTACGCTTTTTAATGGTTTTTATGACCTTATCAAGCTGTTTAAACATCTCATAATTCAAGGCATTACGCTTTTGCGGCCGTGCTAGGGTGACATGGGCTATTTGTTCTTTAAAGCTGAGCGTTATCATTATTATCTCCTCTGACCACTAGCAATGTAACGCAAAGGGTTTGCCCTGTCATTTTGTTATGCAACTTCATTGATAGTATGTAATTTATTCAACAATAAGTTTGTTTACATGGTATTTATACAATCTAAGGATAAATACAGTAAGTCACAAATTAGTCTATATTTTCAAAGAACTGAGAAGCGCTATTGAGGTCGACTTGATGTAATCTCCGCGGGGATTAATTGCGCGCTTATCATTATTAGCTATCAAGGAGAGGGAGTATGCTCGGCGTACCTTCGAATAAAAGTTCATTTACAAAGAAGATCTTAGCCGTGGCGCTTACGGGTGCTACGTTAACACTGGTCCAAGGGTGCTCAGAAAAACCCGTCGCCAATCAGAACGCCCCTGCTCCCGCAGTATCGGTCTATGATGTTCAAGTAGAGGAAATTGGTCAATATCGTGAATTTGTGGCTCGCACCGAGGCATTTCAGGAAGCCAGTATTCAGGCGCGGGTGTCTGGGGAGCTGATTGAACGCACCTTTATTGAGGGTTCTCAAGTTGAAAAAGGGCAGTTGCTGTTAAAGATTGATCCTTCCGAATACCGTGCCAGCGTCAGTGAACTTGAGGCTACCTTGCGCAGTAATAAGGCCATTGCCGACAGGGCAGAGCGCGACCTTAAGCGTGGTCGTGAAATTGCCTCCGATGGCTTTATCTCTGCCGCCGACTTAGACAAGTTAGAAACCAACTACAGTCAGGCGCTTGCTGCCGTTAAGGCCAGTGAAGCCGGATTGGAAAAGGCGAGGTTGAACCTGGGCTATACCGAAATTCAAGCGCCTTTTAGCGGCATGATAGGTAAGGTAAATTACGATGTTGGTAATATCGTTGGCCCTAACTCCGGCTCGTTAGCCGAGTTGACCGATATCGACCCTATCTACGTTAACTTCCAGGTTGAGGAAGCGGATTACATTACCTATCAACAGCAGCAACAGCAAAAGAACGCAGATCCCAGTAAGGTGCAATTAGATCTGGCCCTGCGTTTACCAAACAATACGGATTTTGCGCAAAACGGTGAGCTCGACTTTGCCGACACCAAAATTGATCGCAGCACGGGCACGGTGGAACTGCGTGCCAAGTTTGACAACCCGGACGGCATAGTGATGCCTGGGTTGTTTGTGACCCTGATTGTAGAAAGTAAAGAGAAGCAAAAGCAGGCCCTGGTGCCGCAAGCGGCGGTGCAGGTGAATCAGCAGGGTAACTTTGTGCTGGTGGTTAAAGAAGATAATACGGTGGCGCAGCGATTGGTGAAATTGGGCCGTCGCATCGATGCCATGTGGGTTGTTGACTCGGGCCTTGAGCAAGGCGAGCGAGTGATAGTTGAAGGCTTACAAAAGGTGCGCTCAGGTATTAGCGTGCAGCCGGTGCCAAAGCAGATAGACAAAAAAACCGGTACCCTTAGCGACAAACAATAAGAGAGTCTCCAATGATCAGTAAGACGTTTATTTATAGACCGAAATTGGCTTTGGTGATCTCCATTGTGATCACCTTAGCCGGGCTTATTGCCATGACCCAATTGCCGGTCAACATGTACCCGCAAATTACCCCGCCTCAGGTTCAGGTGTCGGCTTTTTACGCTGGTGCCAGCGCCCAAACCATAGAAGAAACCGTGATCCGGCCCATTGAAGAAAAGATCAATGGCGTTGAAGGCATGATGTATATCGAGTCCACCTCCAGCAATAATGGCTCGGCCACCATAACCGTGTATTTTGAGGTGGGTACGGATACCGATATGGCTCAGGTGAATGTGCAAAACCGAGTCTCCCTAGCCGAACCTTTCTTGCCGCAAGAAGTACGCCGCCAGGGCGTGTCGGTGAAAAAAATGTCGAGCAACATGTTGATGGGTGTGAGTCTGTACTCAGAAAACCCGGATATGGACTCCAGCTTCTTAAGTAACTATGCCACTAACTATCTGACCGAGCCGCTCAGTCGTATTCCAGGCGTGGCAGAGGCCAGTGTCATGGGTGATTTGACTTACTCCATGCGGGTCTGGTTAAAGCCGGATAAAATGGCCTCGTTAGGGGTGACCGTAGTGGAGGTGCAAAACGCCCTTCAGGAACAAAACACCCTGGTTGCCGCCGGTAAGTTAGGCGCCTCGCCGTCACTGCCTAATCAACAGTTTGAATATGCCATTCAAGCACAGGGGCGATTTGTTACGCCGAAGGAGTTTGGCGAAACCATTATTCGCTCCAACCTGGATGGTGATTTTGTCCGTTTAAATGATATCGCCCGCATAGAGCGCGGTGCACAAAGCTATGCCGGCAGCGCCAAGCTGAATCAAAAAGACACCGGCTTTATCGTTATTTATCAGCTGAATGAAGCCAATGCGACGGAAGTGGCAGAAAAGGTTAAAGCGCGGATGGAGGAGCTGTCAAAGCAGTTCCCAGATGGGCTTGAATATAAAATCCCTTATGACACCACCAAGTTTATCAACCGCTCTATAGAAGAAGTTAAAGTGACTCTGTTCCAGGCGGTAGGCCTGGTGATCTTAGTGGTCTTCTTATTCTTGCAAAATTGGCGCGCAACCTTGGTTCCCACCTTGGCTATTCCGGTTTCACTGATCGGCACCTTTGCCGCCATGTTGGCCATGGGTTTTTCCATTAACCTGATCACCCTGTTTGGTTTGGTACTGGCCATAGGTATAGTGGTGGATGACGCCATTATCGTTATCGAAAACGTTGAGCGTATTTTACGAGAAGAAAAGCTGCCGATTAAGGATGCGGTTTTTAAGGCCATGTCTCAGGTGGGGGGGCCCATTATCGCCACCACCTTAGTACTGCTCGCGGTATTTGTGCCTGTCGGCTTTATGCCGGGGATCACGGGTGAGCTGTATAAGCAGTTTTCTGTGACCATCTCCTTTGCGGTACTGATTTCATCGGTAAACGCGCTGACCCTGAGCCCGGCCCTTTGTACCTTGTTGCTCAGTGCCGAGAAAATGAAACCGATTAAATGGCTGCGTCCATTTGAAAATGTGATCACCAGCTCGACCAAGGGCTATACGGGTATTATCGGCTTTTTACTTAAGCGTGCCGGTCGTATCGGTATTATCGTTGTAGTGCTGTTTGTGGCCACCGGCTGGTTGGCGAAAAACGTGCCTACCGGTTTTGTGCCACCGGAAGATCAGGGTTTCGTATTTGTCGATATCCAGCTTCCGGATGCGGCGGCCTTGGGGCGTACCGATGCCGTGGTGCAAAAAATAGGTGACATCATAGCGCAAGATCCGGCGACCGCAGACTTTGTTGGCGTATCGGGCTTCTCACTCTTGGGTGGTGCCGGCTCTAACAACGCTCTGGGCATTGTGGTGCTTAAAGACTGGGAAGAGCGCACCACAGCAGAATTATCAATTAACCAGGTTATTAGCCGTTTGCAGGGGCAATTATGGGCGCTGCCCGATGCTCAGGCCATGGTCTTTAACGTGCCACCCATCCCGGGCCTGGGCGCAAGCTCCGGTTTTGAATATCGCCTGCTTGACTCCGAAGGGCGTGACCCTGCAGAGCTGGCCGGGGTGATGAATGGCTTGATTTACGAGGCTAACTCACGGCCTGAGCTGCAAAGCGTATTCAGTACCTTCCGCGCCAATTCGCCGCAATACTTCCTGGAAGTTGACCGTAACAAGGCCAAGGCGCAAGGGATCACTTTAGGTAATATCTTCCTTACCTTGCAGGCTCAGCTGGGCTCCTTGTATATCAATGACTTTAACCAGTTTGGTCGTACCTATCAGGTGAATATCCAGGCTGAGGCCGAGTATCGTGCCAAGCCAGAGGACTTGCAGTACTACTATGTGCGCAATAACCAAGGAGACATGGTGCCGCTGACCACGGTTGCCACCTTGCGACCTATACTTGGCCCAACCAGCATGAATCACTTTAACCTGTATCGCAGCGTGAGCGTCACAGGTAACGCCGCTCCTGGTTATTCCACCGGTGATGCCATTAAGGTGATGCAGGAACTCTCTGCCGAGTTGCCTGACGGTTATGTTTTCGACTGGGCGGGGCAGACTCGTCAGGAGATCATGGCCGGGGATGTGGCCGGTGTCTTGTTTGCTTTGGCCGTGCTGTTCGTGTTTTTGTTCCTAGTGGCCCAATACGAAAGCTGGACCATACCCTTTTCGGTTATTGCCGCCGTGCCACTGGCGATTTTCGGTTCCATGAGCACCCTCTATATGCTCGGCATGACCAATAATATTTATGCTCAGGTAGGCTTTGTACTATTGATAGGTATGTCGACCAAAACCGCGATTCTGATCGTTGAGTTTGCCATGGAGCAAAGAGCCGCCGGTAAGACTATTTTCGAAGCGGCGAAAATTGCCGCCGAGCAGCGTTTCCGCGCCGTACTCATGACCGCCTTGTCGTTTGTACTTGGGGTGCTGCCTTTGGTATTGGCGACCGGTGCTGGTGCCGCCAGTCGGGTGTCTCTGGGTGTCACTGTAATGTCAGGGATGATAGCGGCGACCGTACTGGGTACCTTATTGGTTCCGCTCTTCTACACCTATGTGCAGAATATGCGTGAGGGGGTTAAGCGTAAGCTCGGCATAGACCCGAACCCCCAAGAATAAAAAATATCAACAAGCCGGGAATTTCCCGGCTTTTTATTGGTCGTATGCTTATGCACATTGCCCATAACTTTTGTTATTATCGGCACAAACAAGAGTAAATAAAGAAGCCAGCATGTCCGGACCCAGATTATTTAGCGCCGAAGAGATCACTCACCACGCGTATGAAGTGTTTTTAGAGCTCGCCCCAGAGCATTTGAGCGAACAGGATATTGATGACTTTAATGCTCACAGAGAAGAGCTTGGTTTTATTGAAGAAAGTGAACCAAGCGCGGACTGGCAGAGCATAGTGGCAATGGAAATCGAGCCGGAATTTTACAGTGAAGTGACCATAGGTCTGGAGCTGGAAAATGAAGATATCGTTTTTGCCCGGGTGTTGATCAGCCGAGATCAGGACGCCCCTTTTTGTCACGTTATTTGGAAAGAGTAAGTAGTTAGTATGCGGTTTTTGGTAGTCCTCCTTGGTTGTTGTAGTTTGAGTTGTTGGGCGGTGGATCCGTTTGAAGACTTTCACGAATACGGACAATTAACGGATGCCGAAATCCATGAAATACATCAGGGCGAAATGTTCTACGGCGATGCCGAGTTTGGCTTTATCGTCACCAGGGGCAACACAGACTCAACCAGTTTTAAACTGCGTGCCAACGTCTATCAGGACTTCACCCATTGGCGAAACAGTTTAAATTCGACTCCCTTTACCGTCGCGATGTCGACAGCGAAACCGGTGAAGAAACCATCTCAGCACAGCGCTTTTTTGTCTCCGGGCAATCCAACTATAAGGTGGGCAGTGAAGACGCCTCTTTATTTTTGTACGGCGATTATGAAGATGATGAATTCTCTGGCCTGGATTTTAAGGCTACGGTGGCAACCGGGTACGGCAATCGTCTGTATCGCGGCGTAAAAAATACCGTGGATTTTGATATAGGTCCCGGACTTTATGTGTCTAAGGTTGACCTTGATGAGGCCGAAGGCGAGGAAGAGGCTGAGCAAAACGATGGCGATGTGACCGGCTATCTGTTGCGCCTTGCCCTGCAGTGGGAGCGTAAGGTGTCGAAACGCACCCGCTTTAATCAGTTTATAAGTGCCGAGCAATCCCTGTCTGGGTTAAACTCACGGTTAAAGTCGGAAACCTCCTTAATTAGCCAGATTATGGGTCAGCTTTCGCTAAAGTTTGCCTACTTGTATCGCTATAACTCCAAGCCGGAGACGCTAAAGCACAACTATGACTCCGAGCTAAGCGCCACCTTTGTCTACAGTTTTGATTAATTCTTAAGAGTTTAATTTCTATGTATCAGCATAAACAATATGCCTGGGCTATTTTGGCCCTAATCTTGTGGATCGGCACCTTTGTCGGTATGGCGTTCTACCTTATGGGCAGCGATGGCCCCATGCTCTTGTTTGCGGCAATACTGGCTGTGTGTGCCTTTTTATTTCATGGCCTGACGGTACGAGTGGACGAGCAAGGGGTGGAGTGGTTTTTTGGCCCAGGGATAGCTAAGAAACGCTTGGCCTTTAGTGAAATTAAATCGGTAGCCGTGGTCAGTAATTCGTTTCGCCACGGTGTTGGCATACGCATTACTCATGATGGTTGGGTCTACACTGCCAATGGCTTTGCCGCTGTGGCTATTGAGTTAGAAGACGGGACCTTTTATCGGGTTGGCAGCAATGAGGCCGAGCAACTGGCCGAGGCCATCAACAAGCATTTGCCTGTGTATTCGCCAGAGCCTTCGCCGAAGCAGTCGCCTAGCCAAGAAGTATAAAAAAAGGACGCATAAGCGTCCTTTTTACTAGCTAAAACAGCTGATTAGTGATCGTGGCCGCAGCCGCCAGCACCATGGGCATGACCATGGGCCAATTCTTCGGCGGTCGCATCGCGTACATCAACTACTTCGACGTCGAATTTCAACGCAATACCGGCTAGCGGGTGGTTACCGTCGACAATCACATCTTCACCCTGAATATCAACGATGATCACGGTTTGCTCGCCGTCATCCGTGGTGGCACGAAACTGCATGCCAACCTCAATATCCATGCCTTCGAACATGGCCTTAGGTACCGCCTGCATTAGTTGCTCATGACGTTCACCGTAGCCGTCTTTTGGCTCAACTTCGACGCTAAAGGTGTCGCCAGCCTGTTTACCTTGAAGCGCTTGCTCCAGGCCAGGGATCAAAAAGCCGGTACCTACGATAAATACCAGTGGCTCGCCATCAAAGGTGTTGTCTATGGTGTTGTCCGCTTTGTCGACCACACTGTAGTGCATAGTAACGACTTTGTTGTCAGCTATATTCATAATGTATTCCAGATCAATCTTCTGTCAGTGAGTAAGGCAAAGGTGCAATGGTGAACAGCACCTGTGGAGCGTGTTTTGCGCGAAGCTGAACATCTTGCTCAGTATCATTTGGCAACACGGCAAGGCCAAAAAGTTCGCCATTGGCGCTGGCTTGGGCGATTAAGCTACCGGCACGACGCCAGTTATCGCCAACCTGGCGCTCTAAGTCGAGTGGGTTTTGCTCTGCATCTAGCTCAGGGGCTAAGATGCCCTCATGCTCAGCTCGTAGCACAAACATGGCACGCTTGTTTTTACCCAGGTACTTCATACGCGCCACGGTTTCCTGACCTGTGTAACAGCCCTTGTTAAAGCTGATACCACCTAGGGCCTGCAGGTTAACCATTTGCGGCACATAGGCATCGATAGCTCCGGCATTCAGGCTTGGCTCGCCGGCTTTAATTTGTGCGCTGGCAAACTCATCGCCTTGTTGCGGCTCGGGCAGAACGCTGTTATCGCCAATAAAGAGGGCGCGTTGGTCGTCCAAGAGGAGCACTAGGTTTTCTTGCCATTGATGGGCATTGCCGCTGATGTCGATATTTAACTGGCTGGCCAACTCCGCCTTGGGCGCTATCACTCCCAATATCTGGGCGTCGAGCTGATCGATCTCGACCTTGCTAAATACCGCGTATTTTTTTAACTCGGCAAGAGCAAATTGTGCTTCGGTGTTTGAGCAAATAAGCACATAGCCTTGCTGATACTGGCTAATGCGAAAACAGGCCCACAGCTTGCCTTTGGCATTACACTGACCGGCCCAGCGCCAGGTGTTGGCGTCTATATCGATGACGTCTTGCGTCAACTGACCTTGCAGGTAAGACTTGGCATCATCACCATGAACATAAATGGCGGTGTTTTCGGTAACATAAACCGACAAAGTGGACATGCATGACTCCTTTAGTGCACGAGCAATTACTGTGCTTAGTGTAACTTAAGCACCTCTTTGATGACAGCGCCTTAGCGTAAAATAGCTGTGAGCCGGAGGAGATTTTGTTACACTGCTGGGCAGCAGACTATTGAGAGGAAAACCATGGCGAATTTAGATAGTAAGGCGCGTTTACGTTGGGCATGTCGTCGCGGCATGTTGGAGCTGGATGTATTGTTTATGCCATTTGTCGAGCAGGGCTATGATGCCTTAAATGACGAAGACAAGGCGGTGTTTCAACGTTTGCTGGAGGCGGATGACCCGGATCTGTTCGCCTGGTTTATGGGCCATGAGCAATGTAAGGACCCTGAGCTGGCGCGTCTGGTTAAGATCATCCTCGACCGCGTCCGTGTATAGCGGCGCCTTCTCAAACAATATCCCACAACACCGCCCGGTTATGGCGGTGTTTGTTTTTGTCTATGCGCTCTTGTTATTGGCGCACCCGCAATGGCTTTGGGCGCTGTGCAGTGCCTTAATTCTGGCCTTAGGTTATTGCCATTTTTGGTTTCGTTTTCGTCGCTGTTGGCCACATCAGGGCAATTTGCTGATCCAAGGACAACGTGCCGAAGTGCATCAAGCTAATGCTTCTGTTAGCGGCAGGCTGTTGGCTCAATCCCGGGTTTATCCGGGCTTAATTCATTTGCAGCTGCAAGACGATATGTGCGGGAAACGTCATCATATCTTTATTGCCGCCAGGGCGATGACGCCCGAACACTTTCGTGAGTGTGCCCGGGCGGTGCAATTGGCGCTTAGTCAGCCCCAGGTTTGAGCTCGGTAATATGAGCTTCGGGTAGGTGCTCTGGATAATCCAGGGTGTAGTGCAGGCCACGGCTTTCTTTGCGCGCCAGGGCACTGCGGATGATTAGCTCAGCTACCTGCACCAGGTTGCGCAGCTCCAGCAAATCATTGCTGATGCGGAAGTTGGCATAATATTCGTAAATTTCCTGCTGCAGTAATTCTACCCGGCGCAGAGCTCGCTCCAGGCGTTTGGTGGAGCGCACTATGCCGACGTAATCCCACATAAAGAGGCGCAGTTCATGCCAGTTGTGGGTGATCACTACTTCTTCATCCGAGTCACTTACCCGGCTGTCATCCCATTGTGGCAAGGCCGTGGGCTCATACGGCAAATTCAGTTTGGCGACTATGTCCTTGGCTGCCGCATGGGCAAAGACGATACATTCTAATAATGAGTTGCTGGCCATACGGTTGGCGCCATGCAGCCCGGTGTAGGCGACTTCGCCGATGGCGTAAAGGTTGTCTAAATCCGTTTTGCCGTTAAAGTCGGTCATCACTCCACCACAGGTGTAATGGGCCGCTGGCACTACGGGAATGGCTTCCTTGGTAATATCTATCCCTACACTTAAGCACTTGGCATAAATGGTGGGGAAGTGTTCGATAATAAATTCTTTGTCGCGATGGGAAATATCCAGGTAGACGCAATTAGCGCCCAGGCGCTTCATCTCAAAGTCGATGGCCCGAGCCACTACGTCACGCGGCGCCAGTTCGGCGCGCTCATCAAATTCCGGCATAAAGCGGGTACCATCCGGGCGCAGTAGATAAGCGCCTTCGCCACGCATCGCCTCGGTGATCAAAAAGTTTTGCAACTTAGGATGATACAGGCTGGTGGGGTGGAACTGGTTGAACTCCATATTGGCAACGCGACAACCGGCTCGCCAAGCCATGGCAATACCATCGCCGCTGGCCACATCCGGGTTGGAGGTATAGAGATAAACCTTGCTGGCGCCGCCGGTAGCCAAAGCCACAAAGCGGGCGCTGATGATCTCGACCCGTTCCTTGGCGCGGTTAAATACGTAAAGGCCATGACAATGCTTGCCTTCTTTGCCGAGCTTGGCATCTGTGATCAGGTCGATGGCGTTGTAGTTTTCCAACAGCGTAATATTGGGGTGGGCCAACACCCGCTCAATGAGGGTGGTTTGCACCGCGCGGCCGGTGGCATCGGCAGCATGCAAAATACGGCGATGGCTGTGGCCGCCTTCACGGGTTAGGTGATAGCGCTCATGACCCTTGTCATCGGTTTCCATATCGAAGGGCACACCCTGCTCAATCAACCAACGCATACAGGTTTTGGCATTGGAGGCCGTGTAGTGCACCGCCTCGCGGGAGCACAGACCATCGCCGGCGGTGAGGGTGTCTTCAACATGGGATTCAATACTGTCGTTTTTCTTATCGAATACCGCCGCAATACCGCCTTGGGCGTACAGGGTGGAGCCCTCGTTAAGAGCGCCTTTACTGAGTACGGTTACTTGACAATGGTTGGCGAGAGAAAGCGCCAAAGACAGGCCAGCGGCACCGCTGCCGATGATAGCAACGTCGCTGTGATGTTGTTTATTCGGGTTCATGTTATAGTGTTGAGCCGAGGTTTATATTACCTATTATGTTGCCTCTATATGTATCATATTTGCCGCCTGGGCACGACTGAAGTTAACTAAGAACAGAAAAAAAATGCAGTTATTGCGAACTTTTTCATTTCGACCCAGTCAGACTGAGTGTATTTGGTAGCTTGGATACAAGATAAAAGCAAAATAACGCAGAGGAGTACCGGCTCGAATGAGCGAGCAGGATTTGGATTTAGCGCTGGTAAGAAAGGTTCAACAGGGAGATAAAAATGCTTATAACCTGTTGGTCGCCAAATATCAGAACAAAGTAGCAGGATTGATATCGCGTTATGTTGCCAACCAAGGTGACATTGCAGATGTAGCTCAAGAAGCCTTTATTAAGGCGTATAGAGCGCTGCCTAATTTTAGGGGCGACAGCGCGTTTTATACTTGGCTATATCGTATTGCCGTGAACTGTGCAAAGAACTATTTGGTCGCACAGGGGCGCAGGCCGCCGGCAAATGATGTCGATGCTGATGATGCTGAGTTTTATGAAGGTGCAGATTCACTGCGTAGTAATGCCAGCCCAGAAAATTTGCTGTTAAGTGACGAGGTCAGAGACGTCATTTTTGCCACCATTGATAAGCTACCTGAAGATTTGAAAACAGCCATCACTTTACGAGAACTTGAAGGGATGAGCTATGAGGAAATCGCCGCGGTAATGGATTGCCCAGTGGGCACGGTGCGTTCACGTATATTCCGTGCTCGTGAAGCGATAGATAACAAGTTAACTCCGTTAATAGGTGAGTCGTAATTATGACTAAAGCAAAGTGTAGTGAGCAGGACAAAGCCTTTATTTCTGCCTTGGTGGACAATGAAGCCAGTGTCGATACGCTTAACGTTGCTGATGTAGATACAGATACATTGGCTCGTTACAGCCTGATTGGCAATGTGATGCGCTCCGAAACAGCACCTAGCATCCAGTTAGATATAGCCGCGCAGGTAGCCCAACAACTTGAACAAGAACCGGTTCATGCGCAATTCGGCCAAGAGTTTGAGTCAAGCAGGGAAGCACAACCCCAACAGGATAACGTCATCCGCGGTACCTGGTGGCGTGGTATTACGCAAACTGCCATTGCCGCAAGCGTGGCCGTGGTTGCGGTACTGGGCGTCCAGCAATATGGTGCGACGGGCAATGGTGCCGATGAACTACCGCCCTTGCAGTCTAACCCATTTATTGGTGCGGCCTCACCGGTGAGTTATTCTTCGGAGCCGGCGCTTGAAAATGCCGAACGTGGTTTACGTGAATTACAACATCAGCGCATTGGCGCCCTGGTATTAGAGCATCAGCGTCAGACCCGTGAAGCCGCGCATTTAGCAAACACGGCAAACAAAGATGAGCAAGAACAACAGGAACAATAATAGTTAATGAAGTACCTTTATGTTGTGCTAGTGAGCCTGTGGCTGTTCCCGGCCCAGGCTATGTCGGAGATGACCGCCAAGCAGTGGCTGGACAATATGGCCACCGCGGTTAAACAGCGCAACTTCGTCGCCTCATTTGTGGTGGTGAAAGACCGCGCCATGGAGCCTTACCGCTGGAGTCACGGTATTCATGAAGGGCAGGAACTGGAATTACTGACCTTGCTTAATGGTGCGGGCCTGGAAATGGTGCGCGTTGACGATCGTGTTACCTATTACGAACCCCAAGCTCAACCTTATTCGGTAAAAACCTCGGCGATCAGCGGTCCCATCCCGGAAGTGCTGTTTGGCGATGTGGAACAACTGGCACAAAACTATAATTTCGTGCTTGGTAACAAGGGCCGTATTGCCGGTCGTCCAGCACAGCTTTTGCGCATTGAAGCCAAAGACCAGGACAAATACAGCTACTGGGTCTGGCTTGATACCGAAACCTCATTACTGCTTAAGTCCGCCTATGTGAACAATCAGGGCGAATTTTTAGAGCAACTGCAACTGAGTCATATCAATGTCTCGGAAACCCCGGCTCCGGAGTTACTTGAGATCAGCCGTCGTGAATTCCCGGCCCCCTTGCCTCGTAATGAAGAGGCAGGCGATCAGGGCAGTTGGCAAATAGGCTGGTTACCCCAAGGCTTCGAGCTGCTTAAGTCAGATCGCCATAAACTCAACTTAAACAATGAGTTGGCAGATTATTATTTGTATTCCGATGGCTTGGTTGAAGTCTCGGTATTTGTGCAGCGGCCTTTGGCCGGGCAACGTCCGAGCGGCTCGTTAACCTCGGGTGCCACCACCATTTATATCCATAACGCCGGCGCCTTCGATGTCTCGGTGATAGGTAATATCCCCGTCGCTACGGCAAAAAATATAGCCGAGTCAGTACAGCGACCTCTGTAGTTAAGCCCATGATTGAACAAGTTCTTACCGTGGTCGCCGTCAAGGGCGACACCGCGTTTTTACAAGCCGAGCCTAAGCCGGCTTGTGCCGGTTGTAATGGCAAGTGCGGCTCGCAAGTGTTCGCCAAGCTGTTCGGCACAGACAAAAAGCGTTGTCCCTATCAATTTTCCGAGCCTGTGAGCGTGGGCCAAAAGGTTAAACTGGCCCTTGATGACTCGCACATAGTGATGAGTTCATTTGTCGTTTATATCTGGCCGCTGTTATTCGCTTTGGTGACGGCGGTGCTCGCGCAGGCTGTTTTCGGTGTCAGTGAAGGGTTGCAAATAGGCGCCGCATTTGCTGCGGGTGTTCTTGGTTTTATCCTTGCTAAACATAGGCTTAAGCGTGTTGTTCATGATGTGAAAGTGATAAAGATTTACCCTCTTAGCCTGCCAGTATCGCAAAGAGATGGTGATTAGCGTCAATTACAGGTAAAATTGGCCCTTTGTTTACCCGAGCTCAGTTTTAAGAAGTCAGAATCCAATTTATGAAGCATATCCGTAACTTTTCGATTATCGCCCATATCGACCATGGTAAATCGACCCTGTCCGATCGTTTGATCCAAGTGTGTGGCGGCTTAACCGACCGCGAAATGCAGCAGCAAGTATTGGACTCAATGGAGCTTGAGCGTGAACGCGGTATTACCATCAAGGCGCAGAGCGTAACTCTTAACTACACCGCCAAAGATGGTGAAACCTACCAGTTAAACTTTATCGACACCCCGGGACACGTGGATTTCTCATACGAAGTATCACGCTCTCTGGCGGCCTGTGAAGGCGCGCTGCTGGTTGTTGATGCCGGTCAGGGTGTTGAAGCACAAACCCTGGCCAACTGTTACACCGCCATCGAAATGGACCTAGAAGTGGTGCCAATCTTGAACAAGATTGACCTGCCGCAGGCCGATCCTGATCGTGTTGCCGAAGAAATTGAAGACATTGTCGGCATCGACGCCACAGATGCGGTGCAGTGTAGCGCCAAAACCGGTATCGGTATCGATGACGTACTAGAGCGAATCGTGCGTGATATTCCACCGCCGCAAGGTGATGTGGACGGCCCGCTAAAAGCACTTATTATTGATTCTTGGTTCGACCCGTACCAGGGCGTTGTGTCACTTGTACGTATTATGCAAGGTGAGCTTAAAGCCGGCGACAAGATCAAGATCATGTCGAACGAGCAAGTTCATATTGCCGATAAAGTAGGTATCTTCACCCCGAAGCAGACCACCACGGGTGCGCTGAAAACGGGCGAAGTAGGCTTTATTATCGCCGGTATTAAAGAAATCCACGGTGCTCCTGTGGGCGATACTATCACCCTGGCGCGTAATTCAGCACAAGAACGCCTGCCAGGCTTCCAGCGCGTTAAGCCGCAGGTTTACGCCGGTATGTTCCCTATTTCTTCAGACGAGTATGAATCATTCCGCGATGCCCTTGATAAGCTGAGCCTGAACGATGCTTCGCTGTTCTTCGAGCCGGAAAACTCAACGGCCCTGGGCTTTGGTTTCCGCTGTGGCTTCTTAGGCATGCTACACATGGAAATCATCCAGGAGCGTCTGGAGCGTGAATACGATATCGACCTTATCACCACGGCACCGACCGTAGTGTATGAGGTGGTAACCAAAGATGGCACGATTCAAATCGATAACCCGTCTGAGCTGCCGCCGGTAAACGACATTCTTGAAATTCGTGAGCCTATCGTAGAAGCCAATATTCTCGTACCGCAAGAGTACCTGGGTAACGTCATTACCCTGTGTATTGAAAAGCGCGGTATGCAAACCAAGATGAACTATCACGGCAACCAGGTAGCGGTGACTTACGAGCTGCCCATGGGTGAAGTGGTAATGGACTTCTTCGATAAGCTGAAGTCAACCAGCCGTGGTTTCGCATCACTGGATTACAACTTTAAAGAATTCCGCACCGCTGACATGGTACGTGTGGATATTCTTATCAATGGCGACCGCGTTGATGCCCTGGCCATTATTTGTCACCGTGACAACGCCCAAGGCCGTGGCCGTGAACTAGCCGAAGCACTGCGTGAGCTTATTCCGCGCCAGATGTTCGACATCGCCATTCAGGCGGCTATCGGCAACCATGTTATTGCCCGTTCAACGGTTAAACAGCTTCGTAAAAACGTAATCGCCAAGTGTTATGGTGGTGACGTAAGCCGTAAGAAAAAGCTACTGCAAAAGCAGAAAGAAGGTAAGAAGCGCATGAAGCAGCTGGGTAACGTTGAAGTTCCTCAAGATGCCTTCTTGGCGATTTTGAAAGTCGGCAAATAATAACAATAAAGGACACCACTGATGGCTGGATATTTTTCCATATTTTTAGTGCTACTTACCCTGGCCTCGGGCCTGATCTGGTTGATAGATCATCTGGTTTATGCCCCCAAGCGCAAGCAGCTAATTGCGCTTGCAGAGGGCGCCAGTGGTAAGCCGCTGGACGAGGAATTAAAAGAGGAAATCGCTCCTGTGCCTGTGCTTACCGAGCATGCCAAGTCGATTTTCCCCATGATAGCCATCATTACCGTATTTCGTTCGTTTTTGTTCGAACCGTTTCAGATCCCATCGGGCTCCATGATGCCAACTCTGTTGGTGGGCGACTTTATCCTGGTACAAAAATACTCTTATGGTATTAAGGACCCGGTATGGCGCTCTGAGCTGGTAGCTACGGGCAAACCGGAACGTGGCGACATCGCCGTATTTAAGTTCCCGCCTAAGCCTGAGCTGGACTTTATCAAGCGTGTTATCGGTCTGCCGGGCGACACCATTGTGTATCGCAACAAGCAGCTGTATATCAAACCGCATTGTGAGCAAGGCCAGGCCGAGCAGGGCAGTTTGCTTTGTGGCGAATACAATAAAATTGCACTAGATATAATTAATAAAGATGAGTTTATGCAAGGGAGCCAGCAACTTGTGCGTCTTGAAGAAGACCTCGACGGCCTTAAGCATGATATTTTAATAAACCCAAGACTGCCTGAGTTTAAGAGCAAGTACTACCAACAACAAGGCACCAAGATTGACGAGTGGGTTGTTCCCGAAGGTCATTATTTTATGATGGGCGACAACCGCGACAATAGTGAAGACGGTCGCGCTTGGGGATTCGTTCCAGAGCCTAACCTGGTAGGTAAAGCGGTCTTTATTTGGATGAGTTTTGAATTTGAAAACACAGCCGATGACTTCTTGCCAAGTTGGGTGCCAACCAGTGTTCGCTTTGAACGCTTAGGTAATATTCAGTAACAATGAAGAAAAACGTAACAGAACTGTACAGTAAAATAGGATATAGCTTTATTGACCAGGGCTTGCTTGAGCAAGCCCTGACTCATCGCAGCCATAAGGGCCAGCATAACGAGCGCCTGGAGTTTCTTGGTGACTCGATTTTAAGCTTTGTCATCGCCAACGCCTTGTATCACAAGTTTCCTAAGGCGCGCGAGGGCGATTTGAGCCGCATGCGTTCAACTTTAGTGCGCGGCCAAACCCTGGCCGAATTTGGCCTTGAGTTTAACCTGGGCGAGTACCTGCGCCTGGGCCCGGGTGAGCTTAAAAGCGGCGGTTATCGCCGCGAGTCGACCCTGGCCGATGCGGTAGAGGCCATTATTGGCGCCGTATTCCTGGACTCAGATATCGACACCTGCAGCGACTTGGTACTGCAATGGTACGCCTCGCGCTTGGACTCTATTTCCCCGGGAATGAATCAAAAAGACCCTAAGACTCTGCTACAAGAGTTTCTACAGGCCCGTAAGTTACCCCTGCCGGGTTATACGGTGATCGATACCAAGGGTCAGGCGCATAACCAGACGTTCACGGTTGAATGTATCGTTGAAGGGATGGAAAGTATTATCTCTGTGGGCAGTTCGCGCCGTAAGGCGGAGCAAAAAGCCGCAGAAAAAGCCTTAAAGATATTAAAGAATGACAGCTGATACGCACACACAAACGCATTGCGGTATGGTGGCCATAGTCGGTCGCCCGAACGTAGGTAAATCAACCTTGTTGAACAAAATTGTTGAGCAGAAGGTGAGTATTACCTCGCGTAAACCGCAAACCACGCGCCACCGCATTATGGGCATTCATACCGAAGATAATTATCAAACCGTGTATGTGGACACCCCGGGCCTGCATGTGGAAGAGAAGCGCGCCATTAACCGTTTAATGAACCGCGCCGCCTCAAGCTCCATCGGTGACGTTGAGCTGATCATCTTTGTGGTCGAAGGGACGCACTGGACCAATGACGACGAAATGGTGTTGAACAAGGTCTGTGCCGGTAAAACACCCGTGCTCTTGGTGATGAATAAAACCGATCAGGTGAAAGACCAGGAACTGATCCCCAAGCATCTGCTCTGGCTCAGTGAAAAAGGCGACTTTGCCGGTATTATTCCGGTTTCCGCCAAGAATAATCGCAATCTTGACCTGATCAAAAAAGAAGTGCGTAAGCGCTTACCACAAAGCGAATTTTACTTCCCGGAAGACTATGTTACAGACCGTTCCATGCGCTTTATGGCGGCGGAGATCGTGCGTGAAAAGCTCATGCGCTTTATGGGGGACGAGTTACCCTATTCTGTGACCGTAGAAATCGAGCAGTTTAAATGGCAAGACAACGGCGTATGGCAAATTAACGCCCTGATCCTGGTTGAGCGCGAAACGCAAAAGCGTATGGTCATAGGTAACAAGGGTGAAAAGCTGAAAACCATCGGCCGTGAAGCCCGTCGCGATCTCGAAGATATGCTCGATAACAAGGTGTTCCTTGAGCTGTGGGTCAAGGTGAAATCGGGTTGGGCGGACGACGAACGCGCCCTGCGTAGCCTAGGTTACGGCGAAGACTAAGCCCATGAATGCGGGCTTTGAGCGCGCCTTTTTACTGCATCGACGGGCCATTAGCGACTCGCAATGGCTGGTCGATTTTGTGGTCGAAAACCGCGGCCTGATGCGCATGATAGCGCGCCTAAGCGGTAAGCAGGCGATCAAACATAAAGCCCAGTTACAACCCTTCCAAGCACTCCTTATTCGCTATCAAGGCAATGGCGAGCTCAAATACCTGCAACACTTTGAACTCGACACCGCCTTGGAGCCACTGCGCGGCGACAAGCTCTATTGCGGCTTTTATATGAATGAATTGGCGGCACGCATCATCCCCATCAATGAGCCTCTGGAGCAGATATTCTCCCTCTATTCCCAGCACTTGCAGGAGCTCGCAGGAGCTAAAGATCTGGGTGCCAGTTTACGCTGTTATGAGTTGCAGCTGCTGGAGAGCCTGGGCTATGGCGTCAACTTTGACAGCGACTATCAGGGCGATGCCATTGATGCCAAAGGACAATACGATTACTATCCCGAGCAGGGTTGGGTACGCCAGGCACAACCGGTGCAGGGTTACGGTTTTAGCGGTGCGCATATTCTCGCGTTTGCCCGTTATGATTTTTCCGAGCCGCAAATACAAAGGGCGGCCAAGCATTTTTGTCGTTATATACTCAAACCCTTGCTTGGCAACAAACCACTAAAAAGCAGAGAACTATTTAAATCAAGGTAAGGCAGCATGAAAGAGATTCTACTAGGCGTTAACGTTGACCATATCGCCACTTTACGTCAGGCCCGTGGCACCACTTATCCGGATCCGGCCCATGCCGCCGCAGTCGCCGAGCATGCCGGTGCCGACGGGATCACCATTCACCTGCGTGAAGACAGACGTCATATTCAAGACCGTGACATCTATGTGATGAAAGACACCATACAAACACGCATGAACCTAGAAATGGCGGTCACCGAAGAAATGCTCGCCATTGCCCTGGAAGTAAAACCGGCCTTTGTCTGCCTGGTACCGGAAAAGCGTGAAGAGCTGACCACAGAAGGCGGTCTGGATGTCGTCGGGCAGTACGACAAGGTGGCCGATGCGGTAAAGCGTTTAAGCGATGCCGGTATTAAGGTAAGCCTTTTTATCGATGCCGATAAGGCGCAAATCGACGCCAGCGTAAAAGCCGGTGCCCCTTATATCGAAATTCACACCGGCGCCTATGCCGATGCCGAAAACGACGCCGAGCAAGCGGCAGAGCTTGAGAGCATCCGCGTTGGCGTACAATATGCCCACGCTCAAGGCCTGGTGGTTAACGCCGGTCATGGCTTGCACTACCACAATGTAAAGCCTATCGCAGCCATGCCTGAGATTTACGAGCTTAACATTGGCCATGCGATCATCGCCCGTGCCGCCATCGATGGCATGGAAAAGGCCGTACGTGATATGAAACGTCTGATGCTAGAGGCGCGGGCCTAAGAGGTCTTGGAGTCAGGCTGCTGACGGCGTTTTGATATTGAGATACTTTCTTTGGAAAGCCGGTGTTTATCGCCGGCTTTTTTGTTTTTGTTGAGATCTTGTCGGGTCGCCGACCTCGACTTAGAGGAAATGCTAAGTTCAGCGCTAATAACTCGTCCCTGAAGGAGGGTTCCTGTCGGCATCCATGCCTTCACCTCCTCACGCTGCGAAGCGGTGCTTCGGTCACTCGTCGCCCCTAAGAACTCCTAGGACACCCGTGATTCGCCAATGCTTCCGAACTCAGCGCTTTGTTAAACGTTCCGCTTAGCTTTCAACACGGTTTAACGAGGTGTTCTACCTCGGTAAACCTAACTCCGAAGTCCCCCTCCTCGCAGAGCTCGTCACCTTCAAGCGGCGCGAGTGAAACTGTTCACTCGCTTGTTTCCGCTTTCAGCCATACTCGCTGTTTCCAGCACACTCCACAACAAAAGCGGATTTCTCCAGCGCGAATCCAAACGGGAAGATCGATACCTGTTACTTCTGAGTTTGCTGATGGGCTGATAAGTGCCAATAGCGCCTTGTTAGAAGACTTATGCAAAAAGACGATACAGGCCATAATAAAACCCCAAGCCTATAAAAGCAGCAAAATGCCCCATCCACTTTGTTGCTGAGTCAGAGGATTTACTCTGGAAATAGCCAACAACAAAACCTAAGAACAGTATTGGTAAGAACAATATCATTGGAATAATCGTAGCACTCGGCGTTCCTTCATACTCCCTAAGACTATCGATGAGCTTCTTTAACTTTTTGGGCAGTACCGAATCAGCATAAAGCGCTGGAAATAACGAAAAGTATACCCAGAAGAAACCTAAAAAAAATGTGGGTAGAACTAATACAAACCATTCCTTGTTAATAGCGCTTTCCTCTTGTCTGCTAATGCCTCACCAAGAGGTGAATAATTGTTGGATAAAATGTGAAATGAAGCGGAACCAAGCCAACTGTTACTAGTCCAGTTTCAGTGGTTTGTTGTGTGAAATTACACGTTCTCCATGAAAATTCCACCTGATTTGCATAGTTACTTCAGATATAGGCTGTGAAATAAATTCCTGAACCTTATCACAACGTACTACAACACCATCGGTGCTTAGAGGCACAAGTTGACCAGTCCAAGCTGAGCAATTAGCAATTAGTTTTTTTTCATTTGTATATGCCTCAAAATCAACCGCCACACTCTTCCAAGTACTACTACCTTTGTTACTTATAACACCTGAAATCTCTATCACATCGCCCATATCTTTATAACTTTGAATGCTGAAATATAAATCATGGCTCGGGTCATAATACATATCAGGAATATCACTTAAAAACAGTTCATCAGAGCTGATTGTCATCGACTCTCTTAACTGCTGCGCTTTTTCCATAGCATCTTCGAAGTCATTCAATCGATCTTTTTTACTTAGGTGATAGTGTGCTTCATCAACAATAGATATTCCCAGACCTAAAAGAACACCAATACCTAAGTATTTAAATACTGACTTCACGAATTTACCCCTTTCACATAACGCCTCAATAAAGGGTCTCCACGCAGCGGCGAAGCCGCAAAGTGGAGGTCCAGCCCCGAAGGGGCGCCTTTGATTGATTTGTTAGGCATTTGACTCTGGCCTAAATGCTAGCTCAGGATAAATTAGATAAGCAAAGAAGAAGCCTACCCCGGCTGAACTAAAGAAAGACAGCAAAAACAGAACACTGTCTGGGCCGCCTACCAACCAATAATAGGTAAAACCAGATAACCCGGTAAATATGCCGAATGCAACCATTAAGAAAATTGTATTGACGTACTTACCAATTGCTCTGTACGTGCCTGGCATTGGCATGGGTAAAAACCTATTTAGCAAAGCCAAAATCGGGGGGCCGAACAAACCGAAAAGAACCACCGGCAAAATAGCTGCGTTTTCTAAGCCGCGACCAATCTCACTATCAAATACCACAATACCTTGATAGAGGCCCATGACTGAACCAATCCCAATTCCTACCCAATCGCTTCGTAAAAACTCGAACTTCATGTTGATGCCTAACAATTTAATATCGAGCGATTGGGTCGTTTTTCTACTGCAATCTGTCTCGTTTTTGTCCTATAACCATAGATAACAAATTTAGGAAGTACTTACCAGCATTGAAGTTACGCTACATTGCCATCAACGTGAACACGACAAAAAAGACCCATTGGGTCGTTTTCCTGACTATGGGAGAAACTCATCGATTATGGATGGATAACCAGTAATTTCGGTGGAAGTATGAACGTCAGTTTTCCGCTTAATCGAGGCTGCCTGGAAGTGACATTGGTCAAAATTATATTTCCAGAACTTGTTTTTAACTGTAATGCCTGCGACATGCTCTCAAGATAAGTAACGAATTGTGGTGATTCTTGGTGTTTATCAAACGATGCTCTTGCTTATTAAATAAATTATGTGTGGATGTTTATAGTAGACGGCAAATATTTTCGTTAATTTAGCCATCACATGTAGAGGTGCTAATATTCATTATCTATAGGATTTACATTGCAGATATTACAGAAGCTACTTTTTGGAACGAGGGACTGTTGTTATGAATGGATATCGTATCTTACCTTTAGCGCTAGCTTTAGTTCACTTAACTGGATGTGATTTTATTCCACCCAGTAAAGAAGAAGTATACAAACCTTTTATAAGCCTGAAAGAAAAGTACTCAAAACAAGAGAAACCGCAAGTACCGCTTTCACCAGTTGATTCTTTGCTGTTTCAATCGATACATCACCCTGGCGTGTTATTAAGCTCGGGCAGTACGAGTGGGTTCGCGTTGAACCAAGGCGCTTTGTATATAGACACAAAAAACACCCCACTAGGCTCATTTGAAATTTCAGCAAAAAATATTAGGGCTTGTACATGTCTAAGTTTTGGCTCTGGTGAGATTTACACAGAAGTTTTACTGGCTGAAGAAGGGCTAATTTTGAGCTTAGGCTACTCAGGTATAGCTAGTAAAACGATTGACTGGTGTTACGCTAATAACAAACCAGTTATTTCTAGCTCCCTCCAAAGAGATTGGTTATATGATAAGCGCTCCCTCCCGGACTTCGCCAACTATACTCAAGTGAGTCGAAAGGTATACGATGAGCAGTATAAACAAGCTTGCCGAGGGTTCTAGTGCAGTGTTGGTGAAATAGTTTTATCGTAATACGAAAAGCACTTCCTCGACTTAAAATTAATTGAGCTTCCGCTCCTCGCTCATAGTCATCTAACAGATTGCGATAGCCTAAATTTGAAAGCAGGTGTATCAGCTTAATCCCCTTACATTGCATCCGAAGCGCGATACGAGAAGAGTAATCGCCAGCACGACGCTGGCGAAAACATGCTCAGGCCAGGGAAGGCCTGTGCATGTTGGTTACGTTCATTTCTCGTAGCGGGGTGAGGAAACAATGCAATGTTGGGGCGCCTTGGGGTTCTTAGGGGTGGTTGGCGTAAACCACCCCTAAGGTGTCGTCGCCACCGCGACAATATCTTAACGCTTAAAGCAAACTGACCAGTGCGTCCACTAGTCACCCAAAACCGGGGTTCCAAGGGGGCTCGCCCTTTGGGTGTGATGGTAATCACACCAGCGGTCACAACGAGTTGTTCTTCTCCAACCCCGCATCCGTCAGCAAATTCCTGAGCTCATCCAGCAATTCCAGCAGCTCGGGCTCGATATCATTGATGCTGGCCTGCTCCTTCATGGCCGTTTCAATCAGCTCGGCGAGCTTTTTCAGCTTCGGCACACCGGTATAGCAGCAGGCGCCGTGGAACTTGTGGATGATAGAAAGTAAGCGTTGGTGATCCTTGGCGGTCATGGCTTCTTCTATCAGGCTGACGGTTTCCGGAATGCTGAGCAGCAGCATGTTGAGCATTTCCTGGGCCAGGTCCTCCTTGCCACCGGCGCGTTGCAGGGCCAGATCCCAGTTCAGACCATTGCTGGCAAAGGGAGGTGTGCTTGGGGGGCTCTTGTTGACGTGGCGCTCGCGCAGGCGCTTATGATCGGCGCCGTGCTCCATAAGTACTTCGTGGAGCATGTCCTCGTCCAAAGGCTTGGTCAGGTAGCTGGCAAAGCCAACTTCCTTAAGCTGTTCTTTCTCCCCGCTTAGGGCGTGGGCGGTCACGGCTATGATTGGCGTGTCTTCATTGAGAGAGGACTCGCAAATGAGCTTACAGGCGGTAATGCCGTCCATAATCGGCATTTGTATGTCCATAAAGATCATATCGTATTTATGACTCTTACAGACCTCCACCGCCTGGGCACCGTTATGGGCTGTATCCAGCTCTTCCACCTGCTCTTCAAGCAAGGCGCAGATCAGTTTCAGGTTGGCATCGTTATCGTCTACTACCAAGGCTTTCAACGGCAAGCGGCTGGCCTTGCGGTCCTGGGTGTGAATGGTGGGGTGATCAAGACGATAGGGCGCCGCCATCATTTCACAGAACTTGCGATGATTAATGGGTTTGCTGAGGCAGCCATCGGCACCACTGCCCACTAAGGCCTCGCGCATATTATGCGACACCGTATTGAGCAGCAAATAGATATAGTCACTGTGTGGGCGCACCATGGAAATGAGCTGTTTCATCAGCCCCATGGACTCGACACCGCCGGCATCGCCAAGTACACAGATATCAAATTTAAAGGAGCCGGTGAGTACTTGCTCTAGCTCTTCCAGGTTGCGACAGCCGCTTACATGCACACCCCAGGCATGCAATATGCTGGTGGTGGCCATGTAGCTGTGCTCATTTTGCTCGAAATACAGCACCCGCTTAGTGGCTAACGAGCCGCAGGGCAGTTCGGTTTGGAAATGATGGTCCGGCAGCTTAAACACAGCATTAAAAGTAAAGCAGGTGCCCTTACCCGGGGCGCTGTTCAAGGTGATGCGTCCGCCCATGGCTTCAACCAAATGCTTGGTGATCATAAGCCCCAGGCCGGTGCCGCCAAACTTACGGGTGATGCTGGAGTCGGCCTGGCCAAAGGGGGTAAACAAGGTGTCTTGTTTATCCATGGCAATGCCGACGCCGGTGTCTTTTACCGAGATCAGTAAGGAGGTGCGCTCATCGGCCAGCAGGCGACTGCTGATATCTATATTGATCTCACCCTGCTCGGTAAACTTAATGGCGTTACTCACCAGGTTGGTAAGAATTTGTCGAAAGCGGGTTGGGTCGCCAAACAGTTGCTCGGGCACATTGGGGTTTACATGAATCGACAGCTCCAGGTTTTTCTCATGGGCGCCGGGGGCGAGCAGGGTCAGCACCTCGTTCACCGCATCGCGCAATTGGAATTGAATGCTTTCGAGCTCCATGGCGCCGGCTTCAAGTTTGGAGAAGTCGAGAATATCGCTGATGATGCTAAGCAGGCTGTTGGCCGAGGCCTCTATGGTATCCAGGTAATCTTTTTGGCTCTTATTCAGCGGCGTTTTATAAAGCTGGCGTGCAAAGCCAATAACCCCATTGAGCGGGGTGCGCAGCTCGTGACTCATCTTCGCTAAGAAGTCGGACTTAACCTTGTTTGCAGCCAGGGCCTCGCGTTTGGCGATATTGAGCTGAATATTCTGGGTCTCATACTGCTCCAGGGTTTCCTGGTAGTCGGCGGTGGCCTGGTCGATATGACGCTGCATTTCGTCTTTTTCATCGGCCATATATTCGGTAATGCTCACTAGGCCTAAGCGCAGTTGCTCCAGCTCCCCCTGCATGGTCTGGGTAATGTTTTGCGGCACTTCGCCCCGGGCTACTTCGCCGGTAGCGCGCACCAAACGTGACAAGGGCTGGGTGATCATACGGCTCAGACGAATGGAGAGCACCACGGCAAAGCCGATGGCTAATAAGATCACAGCGGCACTGATTAAAATGGCTCTTTGTTGCTCTATTACCGCGGCCTGGCGGTTAAATTGCACCATCACAGTGCCGGCGGTTTGAAACGGCAAATGGCTGGGGGTATTGGGGTTGAGTACGCCCTGATAAAAAATTAAAAATTCATCGTCGTGAATGGCCTTATTCAGGCTCTGATGCACCTCGGGGGGAATAGTAGTCAGACGGTCAAAATTGCGATGTAAATTGCTGGTCACCACCAAGGAATCGCTGGCGTCAAAAATGGCCACGGACTTTACAAGCGGCGAGTGCATATTGTGAATATGGCGAGCTATGCGCTCTAACGTAGCCTTGTCGTTTTTAACTAAGGGTTGCTCTATGGCAATACTTAATGGCTCGATTATGGTGCTGCCTTGCTCGATGAGAAATTCATCCAACTCCAGGTAGCGATTTATAGTAAAATAGCCGCCGAGCAATAGACCAATCACCACGGTAGGCACCAAGGTCAGGATCAGGACTGAATCCCGAAGGCCTAGTCGGTTCATAAGCAAACAAATAAATGAGACTGTGTTAAGTTTAGGTTATAGCTTACACCGATCTTTATCAATGTAAATTAGGGCGGGGCATGGCGAACTTTTTTAAGCCAAGTAAAAAACAAGTTAAAAATCAAACGCAAGAATTGAGCATCCAGAGTATGGATCACCATGGGCGCGGCGTGGCAAAAAATAACGGCAAGGTTGTTTTTGTTAATGGAGCCCTGGCGGGGGAGCGCGTTCTGGCACGTATTAATGCCGATAAGAAAAGCTACGCAGAGGGCCAATGCATTAAGGTGCTTGAGCCCAGCGCAGCGCGGGTTAAGCCCATGTGCCAGCATTATCATCAATGCGGCGGCTGTAACTTGCAGCATCTTGAGTTGCAGGCGCAGCTGGATGCCAAGCAGCAGGCGGTGGGCGCTCTTTTTGCCAAGTTTACCGGCCAAAGCGAATTACCTTGGCAGGCGCCCATCGAAAGTCAGCCCTGGCATTATCGCCGCAGCGCCCGTATCAGTATTTTCCATGATAAGAATCGCGGCCTGCAGGTGGGCTTCCGCCAGCAAGGTTCCAAGCAGATAGTTAATATCGAACACTGCCCGGTGTTGGAGCAGGGCTTTGATGCGGTCTTTGCATTTTTCCGCGCTCAGATAGAGCAGCATCCGGCGCTGCGCTCAGTATCGCATTTACAGCTGGTGGCCACAGAAGACACCCATTACATAGTAGTACGACATACTAAGGCCATCGTCGACAAGGTGCAGCAACTAGTACAGGATGCCGCCAGCGAGCATGACTGGACCTTGGTTTGGCAGCACAGCGCCGAGCAGGCGCTACCGGCGGCCAGCTATCATATTAAACAAGGTGAACTGTCCTTGCAGTTCGGCCTGGATAACTTTATTCAGGTCAATGCCGAGGTGAACGAACAGATGCTTAACCAGGCCATGCAGTGGTTGGCGTTAGGTGCCGATGAGCAGGTGTTGGATTTGTTTTGCGGTGTCGGCAACTTCTCCTTGCTGGCAGCTAAGCAGGCAAAAAGAGTGGTCGGTGTTGAGGGCGTGGCCTCGGCTGTGGACTATGCTCAGTTAAATGCCAAGGCCAATGAATTGGATAATTGTCAGTTTCATTGTTTTGATTTAACCGAGCCCTTGGCGCAGGCGAGTTGGTTTGATAAAAACCTCGATGTGTTGCTGCTTGATCCATCGCGCATGGGTGCCGAGGCTATACTTGCGCAATTACCGCTCAAACAGTTCAAACGCGTCTTGTACGTGTCTTGTGATCCCGTTACTCTGGCAAGAGACAGCAAAACGATACTGGCAGCGGGTTTTTCGCTCAATAAACTGGGAATTATGAACATGTTCCCGCACACAGGTCATATCGAAACAATGGCATTATTTACACGGGGGTAGAGTCCGCCATGGTGGCAACAAGACAGTCGCATCGTACCGATATCGAAAACTTCGACAGCGCCCTAAAGCAGCTGGCGTTAAGTGACGACAAGTATCAGTTGGTCAAAGCGGCCACCGAATACTGCGGTGAGCACCGCAATGCCGACAGCGACCGATTGGCGTTGGAAATGGTGGAAATTCTGGCGCAACTGAACCTTGATGCAACCTCCTTGGCCACCGCCTACCTGACGCCCTATTTTATCGCCAATAAAATCGCTATCAGTGATGTTAGCGAGGACTTCAATAAGGATGTCGGCCTGTTACTGACCGGGGTGGAGCAAATGGCTACCATCAGCACCCTAGCTCATGCCTCAAGCGGCCAGGTGCAGGTGGATAAGATCCGCCGCATGCTGCTGGCCATGGTCGAAGATGTGCGTGCCGTAGTGATCAAGCTGGCGCAGCAGGTGTGTTATCTGCGCGAGGTGAAAGATGCCAGCGAAGAAGAGCGGGTCATAGCGGCCAAGGAAACCAGTAATATTTTTGCCCCTTTGGCGAACCGTTTGGGTATTGGCCAGCTGAAATGGGAGCTCGAAGATCTCGCGTTTCGCTATTTGCACCCGCAAACCTATAAACGCATCGCCAAGTTGTTAGAAGAAAAGCGTCTCGACCGTGAAGAATATATGCGCGACATGGTCAAGCAGGTGCAAACCAAGCTGGACGAAGTCGGCATTAAGGGCGAGGTCTATGGCCGCCCTAAGCATATCTACAGCATCTATAAGAAGATGAGCAAAAAGAACTATGAGTTCGATCAGCTCTTCGATATTCGCGCCATGCGTATCGTGGTGGATAAAATTCAGGACTGTTACGGCGCCCTCGGCGTAGTGCATACCAGCTGGCGCCATCTGCCTAAAGAATTTGACGATTATGTCGCCACCCCTAAGCCGAACGGTTATCAGTCCATTCATACCGTGGTTTTTGGCCCCGAGGGCAAAACCGTGGAGATTCAAATCCGCACCGCGCAGATGCACGAAGATGCGGAGTTGGGTGTGGCCGCGCACTGGATGTATAAAGAAGGAGCGCTGGGCGGTCGCGACAGCGGCTATGAGCAAAAAATCAGTTGGCTGCAAAAGATTCTGCAATGGCAAGAGGAAGTGGTCGACGGCACAGACCTGGCAGATGAACTGAAAAACCAGGTGGTGGAAGACAGGGTCTATGTCTTTACCCCGCGCGGCGATATTTTTGACTTGCCCTATGGCGCCACGCCGTTGGACTTTGCCTACTATATTCACTCCAATGTTGGTCATCGCTGCATTGGTGCTAAGGTATTTGGCAAAATTGTGCCTTTTACCTATCAGTTGCAAACCGGCGATCAGGTGGAAATTCTTACCCAGAAAGAGCCGAATCCGAGCCGCGACTGGGTCAATCCATCCCTTGGCTATATTCGCTCATCCAGAGCGCGGGCGAAAATTCATCACTGGTTTAAACAGCTCGACAGGGATAAAAACCTGCAGGCTGGTAAAGACATACTCGATAACGAGCTGCAGAAGCTGGATCTTACCTACAAGGATCTCGACCCGGCTATTAAGCGCTTTAACTTCACCAATCTGGACGACCTGCTGGTGGCCATAGGCGCCGCCGATGTGCGTCTAAACCAGCTGTTGAACTTTGTGCAAAACAAGGGTGAGCCTGAGCCGCAAATTAAGTTTAAACAGCCCAGTCGCAGCACCAAGGCGGATAAAAACGGCATAGTGGTGGAAGGCGTCGGCTCCCTGATGAGTCATATGGCCGGCTGCTGTGAGCCGGTGCCCGGCGATTCCATTTGTGGTTATATCACCCAGGGCCGGGGCATTGCGGTGCACCGCAGTGACTGTGAGCAATTTGCCACCTTACAGGAGCGCCACCCGGAGCGCATCGTCGAGGTCAGCTGGTCGGCAAAAACCAGCAGCGATTTTGCACTCTCTATTAAGGTAGAAGCCAATGACCGCCAAGGGCTTATTCGTGATATCAGCTCGGTGCTGGCCAATGAAAAGGTCAATGTGCTGAGCATGAATGTGAATACGGTGGACGAGAAACAGCTGGCGATTTTCAATATGAAGATTGCGGTGTCGGATTTAAGCAGTACCAACCGCTTACTGACTAAGCTGATGCAAATCGAGGGCGTGTATGATGCCTCTCGTGTGGGAGCCGGTGGGTGAGTCACAACACCATTGCCGAGCTACAGGCCATAATGGCCAAGTTGCGCTGCCCTGAGTCCGGTTGTGACTGGGACCTGGCGCAAACCTTTAAAACCATAGTGCCGCACACCCTGGAAGAGGCCTATGAGGTGGCCGACACCATAGAGCGTGGCGCCTATGATGAACTCAAGGCGGAACTGGGCGACTTGCTGTTTCAGGTCATCTTTTACAGCCAGCTGGCCAGTGAGCAACAACTATTTGACTTTAATGCCGTGGTTGCCGAGCTCAATAGCAAGTTAAAACAGCGCCACCCTCATATTTTTGCCGATGGCCAAGCCCGGGATAATTGGGAAACCCGCAAACATCAGGAGCGCCAGGCCAAGGGGCAGGCGCATCTGCTCGATGACATTCCCGCCAACCTGCCAGCGCTCAGCGCTGCAAATAAAATTCAAAAGCGCGTTGCCGCCGTAGGCTTTGACTGGCCCAGTGTCGATGGTGCTCTGGACAAGGTCGCCGAAGAAGTGCTTGAGGTGCGCGAGGCCATAGAGCATGACCCAAATAGCGAGCACTGCGCAGAGGAAATTGGCGACCTGCTGTTTGCTACGGTAAATGTTGCCCGCCACCTAGGTCGTGACCCGGAGCAGCTGCTGCGTCAAGCCAACCGCAAGTTTAGCCGACGTTTTAATGGCGTCGAGGAACAACTAGCGGCTCAAGGCCTAAACCTGGAAAACGCCGATCTAGAGCAGATGGAAGCGGCCTGGCAGGCGGTAAAAGAGCACGAGTAAGGGTGCTCCCTCGGGGGCTCCCTAGCGTGCCCTAAAGGGCGCTCTTCGAGATTAATTTTAGCTGGATTGGCTGAGGGGGCTTTGCTATACTATCGCCCCGTCTTGATTCTATAATTTAATCCATTTCCTGATATCTTAGGGTTCGCATGAGTACAAAATTTATCTTCGTTACAGGCGGGGTGGTTTCCTCGTTGGGTAAAGGTATTGCTGCTGCATCATTGGCAGCGATCTTAGAAGCACGTGGCTTAAAAGTCACAATCTTAAAGCTGGATCCTTATATCAACGTTGATCCGGGCACCATGAGCCCAATTCAACACGGTGAAGTGTTCGTTACCGAAGACGGTGCAGAGACGGACCTTGACCTTGGTCACTATGAGCGTTTCATTCGCACCAAGATGACCAGCCGCAACAACTTCACCCAAGGTCGTGTATACGAAGATGTTCTTCGTCGCGAGCGTCGTGGTGAGTACCTGGGTGCAACCATTCAGGTTATCCCGCACATCACTAACGACATTAAACGTCGTGTAGTTGAAGGTGCAGAAGGTCATGATATTGCCATCGTTGAGATCGGCGGTACCGTAGGTGACATCGAGTCACAACCTTTCTTAGAAGCCATTCGTCAGCTTGGTACCGAAATCGGTCGCGAGCGCGCCTTGTTTATGCACCTAACGCTGGTGCCATTCTTAGGCCCTGCGGGCGAAGTGAAAACCAAGCCGACTCAGCACTCTGTAAAAGAGCTGCGTTCTATCGGTATTCAGCCAGACATCCTGGTATGTCGTTCGGCCTGTAAACTACCGGGTAATGAGCGTGCCAAGATTGCCCTGTTCACTAACGTTGAAGAAAAAGCGGTTATCTCGCTACAAGACGTAGACAGCATTTATAAGATCCCGGCGCTGCTTAAGTCGCAGGATCTGGACAACATCATTTGTCGTCGTTTCTACCTGGATTGCCCGGAAGCGGATCTATCCGAGTGGGAACAAGTACTTTACCAAGAGTCGAACCCTACTGGTGAAGTGACTATCGGTATGGTGGGTAAATACATCGAACTACCGGATGCCTATAAGTCGGTTAACGAAGCCCTTAAGCATGCTGGTTTGAAAAACCGCCTGACAGTGAACATTCAGTACGTTGACTCACAAGACATCGAAAGCAAGGGCGTTGACCTGCTGAAAGGTCTTGATGCCATCTTGGTACCGGGCGGCTTCGGCGGTCGTGGTGTTGAAGGCAAGATCATGGCGGCCAAGTATGCCCGTGAAAACAAGGTGCCTTACCTGGGTATCTGTTTAGGTATGCAGGTGGCGCTAATTGAATATGCGCGTAACGTAGCCGGTCTTGAAGGCGCGAACTCAACCGAGTTCGATGCTAATTCGCCGCACCCTGTAGTGGGCCTTATCACCGAATGGCTTGATAAAGACGGTAATGTTGAAGTACGTGACGAAGCGTCTGACTTAGGCGGCACCATGCGTCTTGGCGCTCAGTTGTGTCATCTGAAAGAAGGTTCAAAGGTACGTGAAGTGTACGGCAATGATCAAATCGTTGAGCGTCACCGTCACCGCTATGAAGTGAACAACAACTATGTTGAGCAGCTTGAGCAAGCGGGTCTTGAGTTCACCGGTCTTTCCGAAGATAAGAAGCTGGTGGAAATCATTGAAAACAAAGATCACCCTTGGTTTATTGCGGCGCAATTCCACCCGGAATTCACCTCAACGCCACGTGATGGTCACCCACTATTTGAAGGTTTCGTGGCGGCTGCACACAGCTTCCAGAAGCAGTCTTCGTAATCGATCGTACTAAGCCGTGCCCATGCACGGCTTTTTCGTTTTTATACCCCTTGCCCAGAGGCGCCAAGAATCGGCCCCGGGGGGAGGGAGTACTAAACCTGGGACAAGAGGAATCATTCGAGATGTCAGAAATTGTTAAAGTGATTGGCCGTGAAGTTATGGACTCACGCGGTAACCCAACTGTTGAAGCCGAAGTATACCTAGCCAGCGGTGCTTGGGGTCGTGCTTGTGCACCTTCTGGTGCTTCAACCGGTACACGCGAAGCGCTTGAGCTACGCGATGGCGACAAGAGTCGTTACCTGGGCAAGGGTGTATTGAAGGCCGTAGGTTATGTAAATAACGAAATCGCCGCCGCCCTTAAAGGCCAAAATGCGCTTGAGCAGCGTGCAATCGATAACATCATGCTTGAGCTTGATGGCACCGAAAACAAAGAAAAGCTAGGCGCAAACGCCATCCTGGCGGTATCGCTAGCAAACGCTAAAGCGGCAGCTCAGGACAAGGGTGTTGAGTTATTCGAACACATCGCCGACATCAATGGTACATCTGGCCAGTATTCAATGCCTGTGCCTATGATGAACATCATCAATGGTGGTGAGCATGCGGATAACAACGTTGATATCCAAGAGTTTATGGTTCAGCCGGTAGGCGCTCCTAGCTTCAGCGAAGCGCTACGCATGGGTGCGGAAATCTTCCACAGCCTGAAAAAAGTACTAAGCGCACGCGGCCTAAACACTGCGGTAGGTGACGAAGGTGGTTTTGCACCTGACCTTAAGTCAAACGAAGAAGCCTTGGAAGTGATCGCCGAAGCCGTTGCTGCTGCCGGTTACGAGCTAAACAAAGACGTAACCCTAGCGCTAGACTGTGCCTCTTCAGAGTTCTACCACGATGGTAAATACGACCTGAAAGGCGAAGGCAAGGTATTCGACTCGGCTGGTTTCGCCGACTTCCTTGCAGACCTAGCGGCACGTTACCCTATCGTTTCAATCGAAGACGGCCTGGACGAAAGCGACTGGGCGGGTTGGAAAATTCTAACCGATAAGATTGGCGACAAGGTACAGCTAGTGGGCGACGATCTATTCGTAACCAACACTAAGATCCTAAAGCGTGGTATCGACGAGAACATTGGTAACTCTATCCTTATCAAGTTCAACCAGATCGGTTCACTGTCTGAGACGCTTGATGCAATCAAGATGGCTAAAGACGCCGGCTTTACTGCGGTTATTTCACACCGTAGTGGCGAAACCGAAGACGCGACTATCGCCGACCTTGCGGTAGGTACTGCTGCTGGCCAGATCAAAACTGGTTCACTATGTCGTTCAGACCGTGTAGCTAAGTACAACCAGCTACTACGTATCGAACAACAACTTGGTGACAAGGCGGTTTATAAAGGCCGTTCTGAAATCAAAGGTCAATAAGCTGAGCTTGTTAAGCCAATAAAAAAACCGCGGTAAGACCGCGGTTTTTTTATGCCTGTTTGGAGCACCCTTATCACCATGTCGTTGTAGGTCGGGCTTTCAGCCCGACAAAAATGCCTCATTGTCGGCGCAAAGCACCGACCTACAAGCGAATTTAACGCTTTAGGGCTGAAACTGTTGAGCGAGGATCTGCCGGGTAAACTGGGTTTTTAAATAAAAGCCCCGTGGCAGGGTCTGAATGCGCTCGCCATTTTTGCCTATGGCGGCGGTCAGGGCTTTGCTGTTGGCGGCCTTGGGGCGCAGTTGTAACACCTCGCCAAAATGGCCATTGACCTGCTCAATCTGCCCCAGAGCTACCATCTCGGTGAGCTCTTCCCAATCCCGCTTCAGCTGGGCGAACTGCTGCGCATTGGGTTGCCATAAAAAGCCACTGCCTATCACTCGTTCCACCACAGGAATATCGCGCTCGGCCAAAATCGGCAGCCATAATACATGACACAACTTTTTATAGACGGTACTTTGCTCGAAACTCAGCCCGGTCACCTGTGTAAGGGGCGCGACGCTGACAAAGGTGGTTTCCAGCGGCGTGCCCTGATAGGAAATGGGCAAGGTTTTTAATTCCACACCAAGGGCAGGAAAGTCCGGTTCCGGCAAAGAGCCAGCGGTAGCCCCAAGCACATATTCCAACAATTGCCCAACCCAGCCCTTTTCTCGCTGCAAATGTTCCGGGGTTTTAAAACCGTATTGCTCGGCAAGCGCCCCTAGGGTCATACCGGCAATAGCATCGACGCGCTGACGTAATTGGGCAAGGTTAGTAGGTGGAGAAATCATAGCTGCTCGATAAGGGCTGTGGAGGCCTGATTGTAACAAAGGCGCGGTGAATTCCTAGTCTTGTTCGGTACGGCGAGCAAGGGTGTTGCTATTTTGAGCAGAAAAAATTGGATGCTTTTTTGCTCACCTATTTGCTTTGATTTTATTTTTAACTAATTGATTTTAATGGGTTATTTTATTGCTGTTAAGATTTCATACAATTGGTGTGATGTTTTAATCCACAAAATACAGATGTATAAACACATTTATCCACAGAATCTGTGGAGAAATACTGTTTTTGGCCTGCTGATTGTGGATTTGTTTTATTTTTATCCGTAGTTATTAAAAGTTATGCACAACATGTGAGTAACTTGGTGTTAATTGCGAATATTATTTGCTGTCAATTGGTGATTGTGGAACAATCGATAAAAATCGACTTACAAAAGAGGCACTAAGGTGATTGATGCCGAAGGTTTTCGTGCCAATGTCGGAATCGTAATCTGCAATAATCAGGGGCAGGTATTTTGGGCCCGCCGTTACGGCCAGCATTCATGGCAATTTCCACAAGGCGGGGTAGATGATGGCGAAACGCCAGAGCAAACCATGTACCGCGAATTGCATGAAGAAGTGGGACTGCTGCCAGAAGATGTTGAGGTGATTGCCAGCTCGCGTCATTGGTTGCGTTATAAACTACCGAAACGTTTAATACGCCGTGATTCGAGCCCTGTGTGTATTGGCCAAAAGCAGAAATGGTTCTTGCTGAAACTAAAATGCAAAGACGAAGACGTAAACTTGCTGAAAACCCATCATCCGGAGTTTGATGATTGGCGTTGGGTGAGTTACTGGTATCCGGTGCGCCAGGTCGTGGCCTTTAAACGCGACGTCTACCGCCGGGTAATGAAAGAATTTGCTCCTATTGCGATGCCATTTAATCGCAAGGAATCAGCGCCCCAGGGGCAGTGGCGTAACCGCCGTTAAGGAGAGTTTTCAATATGCTTGCCACCATGCGCGCCATCGTCGAGCGAGTTGCTCAGCAGCCGAGCTTGGAAAGCGCGCTCATGGTGTTTGTCAGCCAGGTCAAAAAGGCGATGAAGACAGAGTGCTGTTCGATCTATTTTGCCGATTACAGCCAGGATAACTTTGTCTTGATGGCCACCGATGGCCTTAACCCCGCCGCCGTGGGTAAGTTTCGCCTCGGCTTTACCGAAGGCCTGGTGGGCCTGGTGGCTCAGCGTGAAGAACCGATTAACCTTGCCTATGCCAAGTCACACCCGCACTTTATAACCTCAGATCTTGTTCAAGAAGAGCAATATAACGCCTTTTTATCCGTGCCCGTGGTGCATCAAAAACGGGTGCTAGGGGTTATTGTGGTGCAGCAGACGGCGGCCAGAGTATTTAGCGAAGACGAAGAATCCTTTTTGATCACCTTGTCGGCGCAATTGGCGCCACAACTGGCGGTTGCACAGATACAAACCTTGTTGCAGCAGGACGACCTCAGTCATCGCTCGACCATGCTCAAGGGGATCTCCAGCTCCGGCGGTATCGCTCAGGGGCATGCCTATGTGGTGCTGCCTAAAGTCGACTTTTCGTCCGTGGAGCTGCGCAAGGAAGAGGATAAGCTCAAACAAAAGCAACTCTTCTTACAGGCAGTGGCGGCCACCCGCAAAGAGTTCAGTACTCTGGCGGTGTCCATGCAAGGACATCTGCCGAGCGAGGCGGTCGCTGTTTTTGAAGTTTATTTGCAATTGCTCGATGCTCGCAGCCTGGGTCGCGATGTGGAGCTGGAAATTGCCGATGGCTGGTGTGCCAAAAGCGCCTTAAAGCTGGTTATAGAGCGATTGGTGCAGCAATTTAACGCCATGCAGGACCCTTATATTAAAGAGCGGGCCGTCGATGTAAAAGACATTGGCCTGCGGGTGCTGTTTCATCTGCTCAATACCGAAAAGGCCACCAAGCCTTATCCGGAAAATACTATTTTAGTGGCCCATACCCTGACTCCGGCCATGTTAGCGCAGGTGCCCAAGGAGCGCTTAAAAGGGGTGGTCAGTGTTCATGGCGCCGCCAACTCCCATGCCTCGATTTTGACGCGCGCCCTTAATATCCCCACGGTGTGGGGCATTAACGATATTCCGCTGTTACAGTTCGACAATAAAGAGCTGATCATCGATGCCTATGCCGGGCGGGTGTATCTTAGCCCCAGCGAGGCGCTGAAAAAAGAATATGCGCAAATTCAGCACCGCGACGCCAAGTTACACGACCAGTTTGAGTCGGAATACCATCTGCCTTCGACCACTCTCGATGGCAAGGCCATCGACCTGATGCTCAATGCCGGTCTGGATCTACAAACCGAGCTCGACAGCGCCCGTTATTGCGACGGCGTGGGTCTGTATCGCACCGAATCCTGGTTTATGCAAAAAGGCACCTTTCCGTCCCAGCATGAACAAGAGCAATGGTATCGCCAGGTGCTCAACAGTTATCATCCGGCCCCGGTCACCATGCGCACCTTGGATATAGGCGGTGATAAGGCGCTTGACTACTTTGATATTCAGGAAGAAAACCCTTTTCTGGGATGGCGCGGTATTCGCGTGAGCCTAGATCATCCCGAGTTGTTTCTCGATCAGCTTAAGGCCATGATCAAGGCCAATTCCGGCCTGGGTAACCTGCGTATTCTCTTGCCCATGGTTAGCGAAGTAGGGGAGGTCGATGAGTCTTTAGCCCTGCTTGAGCGCGCTTATTATGAGCTGCAACAGGACTTCCCACACGAATTCAGCTATATCGACAAGCCCCTGATTGGGGTGATGATCGAAGTGCCATCGAGCATGTACTTGCTGCATGAGTTTGCCGCCAAAACGGACTTTTGTTCCGTCGGCTCCAACGACCTGACTCAATATCTGCTGGCGGTGGACAGAGCAAATTCCCGCGTCGCCAATCTCTTCGATTGTTACCACCCGGCGGTTCTGCGCGCCTTAAACGGTATTGCCGAGCAATGTCAGGCTGCCAACTTTCCCTTTAGTTTGTGTGGCGAGCTGGCCGGTGAGCCGGAAGGCGCCATTTTGTTGATAGCCATGGGCTTTGACAGCTTAAGTATGAACTTTAGCGCCCTGCATAAGGTGAAATGGGTGATCCGCCGCGTTGGCCTTAAGAAGTGTAAGCAATTACTGGCACAATGTTTAAGCGCCGCCAATGCCAAACAGGTGCACCGTTTAGTGCGGGATTTCATGCTTGAACAGGGCCTAGGGCAATTGTTATATCGACAAAAAGACGATGATGGCAAGCAATGAAATCCTCTTTATAACCTGATATATTCATCATATAAGAAAACAGAATAAGTAAAATACATGGCAGATCTTATTTGGCTTTTTATCTTGTGCATGGCGTTAGGAAGTGTGGTGGGTTTTCTCGCCGGTCTGTTAGGCATAGGTGGCGGCCTGCTTATTGTACCCGCGCTCAGTGCGCTGCTGGTGCATTTTAATGTCACCGATGTTGAACATGTATTGGTAATAGCCATTGCCACCTCACTGGCTTCTATTTTATTTACCTCAACGTCTTCAGCTCTGGCCCATCATCGCAACCAAAATGTGCCCTGGGAAGTGGCGCCAGCGGTACTGTTTGGTGTGTCTACCGGCGCCCTGATCAGCGGCTTTATGGCCAGCTATATACCCCAGCAGGGACTGAAAGCAATTTTCGCCGTGGCGGTCATATTTATCGCTATGCGGATGATCTATTCCAGCCATAGGGCGACCAGCACCCGACCCATGCCATCCGATGTGGTGATCTTGGGTTCAACCTCGGTTCTCGGCGCACTGTCCGGGTTGATTGGCATTGGCGGCGGCGCGCTTCTCGTACCCTTGCTTAACTACTTTTCCGTAGACATGAAAAAGGCCATTGGCTGCGCCGCGGTCAGTGGTATTGCCATTGCGCTGTTTGGCTGCTTGGGTTACATTGCCTCCGGGTGGCAGGTGCAGGACATCGGCGATGGTTTTGTTGGCTTTGTTTATGTTCCCGCGCTGGCCGGCATTGTTGCAACGTCCTGGTTTACGGCCCCCTTTGGTGCGCGCGCTACGCATTATTTACCCGTTTCACATATTAAAAAAATCTTCGCCTTACTGCTGGTGATCATCGCCTTACGTATGGTGTTTAGCTAGGCAAAAATAAAATTATGGCTTTAGAATTTCCACAAATTGACCCGGTGATTTTCGAAGTAGGGCCGCTGGCCGTACGCTGGTATGGCTTGATGTACTTAGTTGGCTTTGTTCTGGCCATGTGGCTGGCAAACCGTCAGGCCGCCAAACCCGGCTCGGGATGGACCAAAGAAGAAGTCAGCGACCTGTTATTTTACGGCATGCTCGGGGTTATTCTCGGTGGTCGTTTGGGTTACGTATTCTTTTATCAATTCTCTTATTTCCTGGAAAACCCGCTTTACCTATTCCGTATTGACCAAGGCGGCATGTCCTTCCATGGCGGCACGCTCGGGGTAATTGCGCCATATTCTGGTTTGCTAAATCGCGCGGTAAATCGTTTTTTACCGTTGGCGACTTTGTGGCGCCTTTGGTGCCGCTTGGCCTGCTGGCGGGACGCATAGGTAACTTTATTAATGGCGAGTTGTGGGGACGTACGTCAGATGTACCATGGGCCATGGTGTTCCCAACCGGCGGGCCGGACGCACGTCACCCATCGCAATTATATGAAGCATTTTTCGAAGGCCTAGTGCTCTTCCTTATTTTGCAGTGGTTTATTAAAAAACCGCGCCCGGCGGGCAGTGTCTCAGGGCTATTCTTACTCGGTTACGGTACCTTCCGTTTTGCCATTGAATACTTCCGCGAGCCGGACGCCCACTTAGGCTTATTAGGCGGCATTATGTCTATGGGGCAGATTTTATCCCTGCCAATGATTATTATCGGTGGTGCGTTTATCTATTGGGCGTACAGCAAAGCGGATAACGCCGCGGCATCGGCAGCGAAGAAATAAGGAAGCAAAGATGAAACAGTATTTAGACTTATGCCGTCGCATCGTCGACACCGGCACCTGGGTGGAAAATGAGCGTACCGGGATCCGTTGTTTGACCGTGATTAATGCGGACTTGGAATACAATGTTGCTGCCAACGAATTTCCACTGATCACCACTCGTAAGAGCTTTTTTAAGGCGGCCATCGCCGAGTTGCTTGGCTATTTGCGCGGCTATGACAGTGCCGCCCAGTTTCGCGATATCGGCTGTAACACCTGGAATGCCAATGCCAACGAAAACCAAGCCTGGTTGAACAACCCCAACCGTCGCGGTGAAGACGATATGGGCCGTGTTTATGGCGTGCAGGGGCGCAGCTGGCAAAAGCCGGACGGCACGCATCTGGACCAGTTAAAGAAGGTGATTGATAACCTCAGTCGTGGTGTCGATGACCGCGGTGAGATCATCACCTTTTATAATCCCGGCGAGTTTGAACTGGGTTGTTTGCGTCCTTGCATGCACACTCATACCTTTTCCTTGCTGGGTGACACCTTACATCTGACCAGTTATCAGCGTTCATGCGATGTGCCACTGGGCTTAAACTTCAACCAGATCCAGGTCTTTACCCTGCTGGCCTTGGTGGCGCAGATCACAGGTCATAAGCCGGGTATGGCGTATCATAAAATCGTTAATGCCCATATTTATGAAAACCAGCTTGAGCTGATGCGTGACGTACAGCTAAAGCGTGAGCCTTTCCCTTCGCCGCAACTGCACATCAACCCAAAGATCAAATCCCTGGAAGATTTGGAAACCTGGGTGAGCACGGATGACTTTGAGATCTCCGGTTATCAGCATCATGAGGCTATTCGCTATCCGTTTGCCGTATAACTAGTCTCCTGCATTGCACTGCAATTAGGAATCTTTAGATCGGGATTTTGCATAAAATCCCTTAGCGAAAATGCTAAGGATGAAAGCTGGATGTCTGGTTTTATCTGTAATCGCGTTAATCTGAAGCGACCGGCGTACTATTAAAGAGCGCGTGTGGTGCATGAGAAACTGGGGCTAGGGATAGCCAGTTAAGTCCAATTAATAGGCTTGATTATCAAACACCTAGCTTTATAATCAAGCCCTAGGTCATAGACCTTGGATAGGCCCCTTAGTTAAATGGATATAACAACCCCCTCCTAAGGGGTAGTTGCAGGTTCGATTCCTGCAGGGGCCGCCATCTAACCGGTAAAAACCATTAAAAATCAAAATCTTGTATTTTTAAGCTTGTTTTTCACAGCTTTTTTACACTCAAAGTGGCGCTTGCCGTTAAATTATTGTGCCGCGAAGTAGGCCGCTAAATCGTCACTGCCACCTATATGCTCACCACCAATAAAGACTTGCGGTACTGTTTCACGACCTGTGATAGCCTTTAAGCTGGTAAGCGACACACTGTTACCCAGGGTGATCTCTTCAAACGCCAGACCCTTCTCTGTCAGCAGATTTTTTGCCTTGGTACAAAAGGGGCAGCCGGGTTTACTGAACAGGCTGACCGGTTGAGGTTTTACCTGCTGAGGATTGATGTACTCCAGCATGGTATCGGCATCAGACACCTCAAAGGGGTCGCCGGGCACATCCGCTTCGATAAACATTTTCTCAACCACGCCATCTTTAACCAGCATGGAATAACGCCAGCTGCGCTTGCCAAAACCAAGGTCATTCTTATCTACCAACAAGCCCATGCCATCGGTAAATTCGCCGTTGCCATCGGGCAGCAGGGTAATATTGCCGGCCTCCTGGTGCTGCGCCCAGGCATTCATAACAAAGGTGTCATTTACCGAAACACAAACTATGTCATCGACACCATTTTGTTTAAACACCGCGGCTAATTCGTTATAGCGGGGCAGATGGGTGGACGAACAGGTTGGCGTAAAGGCACCGGGCAGGGCGAAAACGATCACGGTTTTACCGGCAAAAATATCTGCACTGGTGCGTTTTTGCCACTGGTCATTCTCACGAATGGCAAAGGTGACATCGGGTACACGTAGGCCTGTGCTGTTTTTAAATTGGCTCATTAGTTTTAGTCCTTCTCTAAATCAATGAGCCTAGTGTGCCAAAGTAAGTTTAATCATTAAAATGCTTTAAACTGATTTAAGCAATCGTTTTTTTGAATTGTTTTAGTGGCGCCTGCACTCGCCCCGACACGTGCATTTTCATGTTTATTTGCTGCTATTTAAGGTGAATCCTGTGTGCCATCCAGGGTTATTTTTAAGGTGATTTTGGCTGCAGTATTGGTGCGCTTGAGGCAGTGATTTCCAGCGCTGAGATCAGGTTAAATAAAGGGGTAAATGGACCCGACATATTCCCCCTTGCTAGAGATCAAAGTTTTACCTGCAATTTTTCGCATTAGCTTAGCATTATGGTAGACTAACGCCCAATTTTAAGCATTGAGAATCCCTGTTTGTGCTACACGTTGACGCAGTCACTTGTATAAAGCAAGAGCGATGTTTGTTCGAAGACCTGAGTTTTACCCTAAAGTCGGGCGAGATCATGCAGTTAGAAGGTCCTAACGGTGCCGGAAAAACCTCGCTATTACGTATTTTAGCGGGCTTCGCCGAGCCTATGCAGGGGCAAGTAAAGTTTAATCAGCAGTGTATTGGTCGTAATTATGACGAGTACGCCGAGAATGTGCTGTTTATCGGCCATAAAACCGGCGTCAACACTGCGCTTAATGCCTTAGAAAATTGTCATTTTTGGCTTAATACCCATGGTCTTGAAAGCGGCTTAGATCTCTACGAGGTACTTGCTGACCTGGGTCTGGTTGGTCTTGAAGATGTGCCGGTGCGCCAGCTTTCTGCCGGGCAGCAGCGCCGCGTAGCCCTGGCGCGTTTATGGTTAAATCGTGCGCCCTTGTGGTTATTGGATGAGCCCTTCACCGCGGTGGATAAAAAGGGTGTGCAATTGCTGCAACAGCGTTTTGCCGAGCATCTCGCCTCGGGCGGTGCTATTTTGCTGACCAGCCACCAAGACCTTACCGCGCACTTTGATAAGCTCATCAAGTTGCAGCTGGAGTATCGCATTTGATAGCACAGAACCATTCATACTGGCGCGTGTGGGCCAGCGTATATAAAAAAGATGTTCGTTTGGCGTTTCGCCAGCGCAGCGACATTATCAATCCGTTATTGTTTTTTTTAATCGTTATCACCCTGTTCCCGCTGGGCATTGGCCCTGAGCCTAATTTATTGGCGCGCATGGCGCCTGGAATTATCTGGGTAGCGGCCCTGTTGGCGACCATGTTGGGCTTGGACAAGATGTTTCGTGATGACTACCTGGACGGTACCTTGGAGCAGCTGATGCTGTCGCCTTTTCCGCTGTCATTGAGCGTCTCGGCTAAGGTGGCCGCGCACTGGACGGTAACCGGCTTGCCCATGGTTATTCTAGCGCCGCTGTTTGCGCTTTTGATGAATTTACAATCGCAGGCTCTAAGCGCCATGATGCTGACCCTGCTAATTGGCACGCCGCTGCTGAGCTTGATTGGTGCCATTGGCGCCGGGCTTACCGTGGGCCTGCAAAAGGGTGGGGTACTATTAAGTCTTTTGGTCCTGCCGCTCTATATACCCGTATTAATTTTCGCGACCTCCGCCATCGATACCGCCAGTATGTCCCTGGCTTATGGCGGCCAGCTTGCGATTCTAGGTGCATTTTTAGCCGTGGCTATCGTGCTTGCGCCTATTGCCGTTTCATCAGCATTGAAAGTGAGTATTAACTAATGTGGAAGTGGTTACATCCCTACGCTAAGGCCGAAAGGGCCTATCAGTTGTGTAACACCCTGCTGCCCTATTTTGCCGTGATCGCCGTGCTTGGCATCCTGGTGGGCTGGGTATGGGGGCTGGCCTTTGCGCCTGCGGACTACCAACAAAAAGACAGCTATCGCATCATCTTTATTCATGTGCCGTCGGCTATTTGGTCCATGGGCGCCTATTCGTCCATGGCTATCGCTGGCTTAGTGGCCCTGGTGTGGCAAATTCGCAATGCCCAGTTGGCGGTGATTGCCATTGCTCCTGTGGGTGCGGCCATGACTGTGATTGCTTTATTGACCGGTGCCGCCTGGGGTAAACCCATGTGGGGTGCCTGGTGGGTGTGGGATGCCCGTTTGACCTCAGAGTTGATTCTGTTGTTTTTATACCTGGGTGTGATGTCTCTTTATCATGCCTTTGAAGATAAGCGCGCCGGGGGTAAGGCAGCGTCTATTCTTGCTTTGGTTGGCGTGGTTAATCTGCCTATTATTCATTTCTCGGTAGAGTGGTGGAATACCCTGCATCAGGGCGCTACCATCACCAAGTTCGATACCTCGGCCATCGACCCGAGCATGTTCTGGCCTTTGATGATTAATATCCTTGGTTTTGCCGGCTTCCTAGGTGCGGTGACGCTCATTCGCCTGAAAACAGAAATCCTAAAAAGCGAACAACATCGCCCCTGGGTGAAAGCCCTGGCGGGAGGCAAATAAGATGCAGTTTGACAGTCTTTCAGAATTTTTCGCCATGGGCGGCTACGCCTTTTATGTGTGGTTATCGTTCGGCAGCTGTGCGTTAATTCTTATCGCCCTGGTGGTAAGCTCGGTTCAAGAGAAACGTAAATTATTGCAGCAGGTATCGGCACAAACAGCCCGTGAGCAACGTATTGAAAAAGCCAAGCAGGCTAAGCAGCAGGAGTCGCAGTCATGAATCCGAGACGTAAAAAACGCCTATTAACCATTATTGCTTTGTTATTCGGCCTATCCAGCGCCGTGGGCCTGACTTTGTACGCACTGCAAGAAAACATTAACCTGTTCTATACCCCGAGCGAGTTGATCAACGGTAAGGGTCCTGAGCTTGAAAAGCCTAGTGTGGGACAAAAGCTGCGTATCGGCGGCATGGTGGTACCGGGCTCGGTCAAGCGCGATGAAAACTCGCTATTCGTTGAGTTTAAGCTGATCGATAGCGGCCCCATGGTAACCATTCGCTATAAAGGCATTTTGCCAGATCTGTTCCGTGAGGGGCAGGGCATAGTGGCACAGGGCACCCTGATTGAAAGCGATGTGATCGAGGCATTCGAAGTGCTGGCGAAGCACGATGAAGAATACATGCCCGAAGAAGTCGCCGAAGCGGTGAAGGGTATTAAGCACCAGAAACCAACTTATAACAACAACGGCTACTAAGTTATGATCCCAGAGCTCGGTTATTTTTCATTAACCCTGGCAATGGTGCTCTGTGTACTGTTGTTTATTTTTCCCATGTGGGGCGCGCACACAGGCAATTTACGCCTGATGCGCGCGGCGCCGTCATTGGCGGTGGGCCAGTTTATCTTTGTACTGCTTTCATTTGCGGCGCTGATTTACGCCAGTCTGACCGATGATTTCACCGTGGCCTATGTGGCCCACCACTCAAGTAGTACCTTGCCTTGGTATTACAAGATCACCTCGACCTGGGGTGGCCACGAAGGGGCTATTCTCCTGTGGTTGGTCATGCAGGCGGGCTGGACGGCGGCGGTGGCGCTGATGTCGAAATCACTGCCTTGGCCATTGCGCGCTCGGGTACTGGGCGTGCTGGGCTTTTTGGCCGTCGGCTTCATGCTCTACACCTTGTTGATGTCGAGCCCGTTTGACCGCCTATTGCCTTATTATCCGGTGGAAGGACGTGACCTGAACCCGTTACTGCAAGACCCTGGTATGATCATTCACCCGCCGCTTTTGTATATGGGCTATGTGGGTTTGTCTGTTTCCTTTGCCTTTGCCATCGCCGCACTGCTTACCGGCCAGTTGGATAACCTTTGGGCCAAGTGGTCGCGCCCCTGGACCATGGCGGCGTGGGGCTTTTTAACCCTGGGTATCACCATCGGCAGTTGGTGGGCCTATGCGGAACTTGGCTGGGGTGGCTGGTGGTTCTGGGATCCGGTGGAAAACGCCTCCCTGATGCCTTGGCTGGTAGCCACGGCACTGTTGCACTCCTTAGCGGTGACGGAAAAACGCGGGATCTTTAAGTCCTGGACCGTGCTGTTGGCCATTGCCGCCTTTTCACTGAGTCTATTGGGCACCTTTATCGTGCGCTCGGGCATTATTGTCTCGGTACACGCCTTTGCCTCGGACCCGGATCGCGGCATGTTTATCCTTGCCTTCCTGGCCATAGTCGTGGGTGGCGGGTTAACGCTTTATGCCCTGCGCGCCGGTCATGTATCGAGTGAGGGTCGCTATAGCCTGTTCTCTCGCGAGGTGGCGCTGTGGCTGAATAATATTCTTCTAGTGGTGGCGACGCTTATCGTTCTACTGGGTACGCTCTTGCCTATGATCCACAAGGAGCTGGGTTTGGGCTCGATTTCCATCGGTGAACCCTTCTTCAATCAGATGTTTACCTATTTAATTGTGCCTTTTGCCTTATTGCTGGGTGCAGCGCCGCTGCTGCGTTGGAAGCAAAACAAGCTGAAGCAAGTGGCGGGTAAATATGGATTAGGCGTAGTGATTGCCCTGGTGCTTACCGCCGCCTGGTTGTTCAGTAGCTTTGCCAAGGTCAGTGCTTTAACCTTTATGGCCACCGCATTGGCGCTGTGGATCATGGTGATGAGCGCTCAGGATCTGCTCCAGAAAACCGCGCAGGCGCAATCAATCAAGCGTTTAGGCTTGAGCTATTGGGCGATGCAGCTCGGTCACATCGGCCTGGCGCTGGTGATTATGTCTGTGGCCCTGACTTCGGCTTATTCAACCGAGCGTGATGTACGTGTTGTGCCCGGCGAGCAGGTGGCCTTAGGTGGTTATGATTTCCGTTTCGATGGCGTTAAAGCCATTCGCGGACCAAACTACACCGGCCATGCCGGAGTGGTGACCGTATTTAAAGAAGGTGAGCTGGAAACCGTATTGCACGCGGAAAAGCGTCGCTACGATATCGGCATGCAGTTTATGACCGAAGCCGCAGTAGATGCTGGCCTGAGCCGAGATCTTTATCTGGCACTGGGCGAGCAGCTCACCGGTGGCGCCTGGTCATTGCGCATTTACCATAAACCCTTTGTACGGGTGATGTGGTTGGGCGGTATCTTGATTGCTTTGGCAGGCTTTATCGTCCTATTTGATCGCCGTTATCGTCGTCGTAATCCCAAGGAGGCACAGGCATGAATAAAAAGTGGTTCGTATTGACGCCACTGGCGGTATTTATACTGCTGTGCGCGTTCCTGTTAAAGGGTTTGTTTTCCGACCCTCGTGAGCTGCAAAGTGGCCGTGTAAATCAGGCACTGCCAGACTTTGATTTACCGGATCTGATGGAGCCGCAAAAGCGTTGGACCAATGCCGATATGGCCGGTCAAACCTATTTGATCAACGTCTGGGGCACCTGGTGTCCAACCTGCTTGGCGGAGCTGGGTTACTTAACCGAGCTGCGCGAGCGCGGCGTGACCATAGTGGGTTTGTACTACGAGCAGGGTTATGATCCGGACTTTGGCGACCGCTTTGATTTGAATGCCTTGCAACAGGAAGTGCGGGATATGCTGGCCCGTGCCGGCGACCCTTATCAATTCAATATGCTTGATTTAGACCGCCAGTTTATTTTGGACTTAGGGGTCTCAGGTGCGCCGGAGACCTTCCTGGTCAATGGTGAAGGCAAGGTGCTGGTGCATCACACTGGTGATGTTAACGAGCGAGTGTGGCGTGCCAAGTTTGCGCCGCTACTGGGAGAATAACATGCGTTTTGTGTTTGTATTATTGGCCTTGGTATTTGCCGTTTCCGCTGCCGCGGTGGAAGAAAAGTACGACTTTGCTAACGACGAGCAGGCGGCCTTGTTTGCCGAGCTGACCAAGGAGCTGCGTTGCCCCAAGTGTCAAAACCAGAATATTGCCGACTCAGATGCCGTGGTGGCCAAGGATCTTCGCGATAAGGTGGAGCAACTGGTTAAAGAAGGGCAGAGCAAGGATCAGGTTATTGATTACATGATCGATCGTTACGGTTACTTTGTGCATTATCAGCCGCCTGTTACCCCTGCTACTATTTTGCTGTGGATTCTGCCCGGTCTGATCGTGGTGGGTGGTTTTGCCTTTATTATTCTGCGCCAGAAAAAGGCGGCGCAAAAAGCAAGTTGGTCTGAGACCGATGAGCAACAACTGCAAAAGTTGATCACGCGCTATAAGCGCAAGGAGTCTGCGTAATGTTGTCATTATGGGGGGCCTTTGCGGCCTTAGCCTTCGCCGCCTTGATATTTGTGTGCTGGCCTTTTTTCCGTCGTTTTGAAAGCGATGCAAACCCAAGCGTTAATGCCGAGCGCATCGATATCTTTGAGCAGCGCCAGCAGGAGTTGGCGGATGATTTAGCGCTTGGGCGTATTTCCCAAACAAGTTTTAATGAGTCGCTACTGGAACTTAAAAGACGCCTGTTGAATGAACTGGCGCCGGAGCAACAGCTGCAAAGCCGCGGTAATAACCGAATTTTGGCATTGACCGGTGCTTCATTTTTGGTGCTGCTTAGCGCTGTGTTCTATTATTTCACCGGTAGTCAGGCGCAGCTACAGGCGTGGGAAAAGGCCATGGTGGAGCTGCCAGAACTGGGTGAGCGCGCGGTGATGGGCAAGGGCGAGCCTCTTGATGCCAATGAGCGTCAGGCCTTGTTGCTTGGTTTGCGTACCCGCCTGGCTAAGGACGGTGATGATGCAGTGGCCTGGCTGATGCTGGGTCGTGTGGCCATGACCTTAAACGATTATGAAATGGCGATGCAGGCGTTCGACAAGGTTTTGGCCATGGACCCTGAAAATATCAGTGCCAAGGTCAGCTATGCTCAGTCGCTGCTGATCAAAGGTGATGATATGGCGATGAATCAGGCGGCCAAGCTGTTGTCGCAGGTGCTGCAGGTGCAGCCACAGAATATCGATGCCATTTCCATGCTGGCCTTGATAGCCTACGAGCGTAAGGATTGGGCCGAAGCCAAAAGCGCCTTTGAGTTGATCTTGTTGACCATGAATGAGCAAGACTCCCGTTATGCCATGGTCAGTGAACGCATTAAAGAAATTGATGCGCGTCTGGCGCAAGCGCAAAACAGCGAACCGACGCATAAGGTGCAGGTACAGGTGACTCTGGCCGATGACATAGCCGATCGTATTCCTCTTAATGCGGTGCTATTTGTGTTTGCCAAGGCCGCAGAAGGGCCTGCTATGCCATTGGCGGTTAAGCGCTTTGAGCAATTCTCCTTGCCCATGACAGTCACTCTGAGTGAGGCAGATGCCATGATGGCGCAATTGAGTTTGCAACAATTTGAGCAAATTCAAGTGATTGCCCGTATCTCAAAGGATGGTGACGTGGCCGTTGAACTGGGTGAGTTGGAAGGTAAATCTCAGCCCTTTAACCGCCATCAGCAACCCAGTGTCGATGTGACCATAGATACCTTGATTCAGTAGGATAGACGATGCTTAAAAAGACTCTAATAACCTTATCGGCACTGCTGCTAAGCGCCTGTGCTCAGGTGCCGGCGGAGAAGGAAGACCCGCGCGACCCGCTGCAAAGTGTTAACCGCCCTATTTATGACTTTAATATGGATGTCCTCGACGCCTATATTTTACGTCCTGTGGCGGTCGGTTATGTGGAAGTGACACCGGCGCCAGTGCGTCGCTCGATCGCCAATTTTACCGACAATATAGGTGCGCCCACGGATGCCATTAACGCTGCGTTGCAAGGCAAGGCGGATCGCACCGGTATCGCCATGGCGCGTTTTTTGGTTAATACCACGGTCGGCATTGGTGGTTTGTTCGATATTGCCAGCAGTCTTGGCCTAGAGCATGTGGATGAAGACTTCGGTCAGACCCTGGGTGTTTGGGGCATAGGTGATGGTGCCTATTTGATGTTGCCGGGTATGGGCCCGAGCACGGCCCGCAACCTCACAGGCGATGTGGTGGATAACTTTGTGTTGCCGGAAATCGCCCTGAGTACGCCGGAAACCATCCTGGTATTTGTGTTGAAAGTGGTAGAAACCCGTGCCTCCCTGATCCCTCAAGAGAGTCTGTTGAATGAGTCACTGGACCCTTATACTTTTGTGAAAGACGTTTATTATCAGCGTCAGCTGTATGAGCTGCACGATGGTAATCCGCCGCTGGTCGAAGAGCCGGAAGCGGAAGAATACGACGATGACTTCCTAGAGAATCTCTAAAAATCAGCAATAAAAAAGCCTGCATTTAGCAGGCTTTTTTATTGCTTAACTTTTTATTGAAAAATAAAGGCTTACATAATTGCCTTCATTTGCTCCTGAGCCCATAGAATGGCCTCATGGTAAGCATCGGGCACGCGTTTGGCATCAAGCTTCATCTTATCTATGGTGGCATTGGCTTCTTGCCACTGGGCATGCTCGTATTGTTCAACCAGGGCCAGGTAATCGCCCAATTCCCCCTTGCCGTGGAGCAGCGCCTCCTTGATATCGTCAGCCAGAGGTAAGCGCTCTACTACCTCATTCATGCTTAGATCTAAGATGGCATCAAGCAGCGACATTATGGCCGTTAAAAAGGCGCGCTCCGAGTCGATTTGCTCCGCATGCTGCTTTGCCAATATCTCGGCAAAACGAGCGCGTGTTAAAGACAGGCGTATAAGCTCGGCGGGTTTATCCGATGAGAGTTGGGCGGTATACAAGAGGGAGAGAAACTTTTTGATTTCCTTGTCACCCAGTACCACTAAGGCTTGATTAATACTGGTGATTTCCGTACGACGTTTAAACATGGCCGAGTTGGAATAGCGCAGCAATTTGTAGCTAAGGTTGACGTCGCGCTCGAACACCGCAGTGATCTTGGCCAAATCCAACTCTGTGTTCAAGGTTTGATAAAGCAGCTCAGCCAAAGTTAATTCAGAAGGCGGCAGCGCCTTGCTTTGCACTATTTCCGGTTTAGAGAAGAAAAAGCCTTGGAATAAGCTAAAACCAAGATCCATGGCATGTTGATATTGCTCATGGGTTTCAACCTTCTCCGCCAGCAGTTTAATATGAGGGAAGGGCTTAACGGTTTCAATCACTTCCTCAATTTGCTCCACAGGGGTTTGCAAATAGTCGATTTTTATAATGTCGATATAGGGGTAAAAGTGACGCCATTCATTTTGATGCTTGTAGTCATCGAGTGCCAGGGTATAACCACGCTCTTTCAAATCCTTGATCAGAGCCAGCAGGCGCTGGCTCGGTTGCACCGTTTCGAGGATTTCCACGACGATTTCATCGCTGCCCATGGTGGTGGCATAGCCCTTGGCCAAGGTTTCCAGGGAGAAATTAATATAGGCGGGCTTGTCGCCGGTTAACTCTTCAAGACCAAAAGTAAACTGACTGCCTTCGATAAGCCGTGAGGTGGCTTGGTCGTCATTGATCTGGGGGAAAACGTTATCAAGACCATCGCGAAACAGGAGCTCATAGCCTACTAGGGATTTGTCTCTATCTAGAATAGGTTGTCGCGCAGCGTAGAAATTCATTTATTACATCCATACCGGTTGCTGATCAGTTAGGGCCCAGTCCATTACAGAGCTATTGTATTTCTAACAATATATGAGAAATTGAAATGGCTTTCACCCAGTACTATATACTTTTGTTACCCCAGAAAAGTACTTTTTACGATTAAACAACATACTTGCTTTTGTTATCGCAATTATGGCGACAAACGCACTAATTGGAGTTGCCCCCGCTCGCCATGCTATAGTATGCGACTCGGTCTTGGTTTATGGCCGAATAAGACAATAACAAATAGCTTTGAGCCAGTGGCCAAGGCACGCACTATTTAGCGCTAAAGTTGGAGGCTAGTTTGGAATTAGGTACGATAATATCACTCGCCCTTTATTTTATTGCCATGCTTGGCATAGGCTTGTACGCCTATAAACAATCGACGGATGATGTGTCGGGCTATATGCTCGGTGGTCGAAATCTGTCGCCAAGTGTTGCCGCCCTGTCCGCCGGGGCTTCAGATATGAGTGGTTGGTTACTTATGGGCTTGCCTGGAGCCATGTATTTATTTGGCTTGAGCAAGGTATGGATAGCCATAGGCCTGGTACTGGGTGCCTGGGCTAACTACTTCCTGGTTGCACCGCGTTTGCGTGTGTACACAGAAAGAGCAAATGACGCCATTACCATCCCGGATTACTTTGCCAATCGCTTCGCCGATAACAAAAATATTCTTCGCGTTATTTCCGCCATCGTCATCATAGTTTTCTTTACCCTTTATACCTCATCCGGCGTGGTTGCTGGTGGTAAGCTGTTTGAGAACTCCTTTGGTATGAGTTATGAAACCGGCTTGTATGTGACTACCGGTGTGGTGGTGCTGTACACCTTGTTCGGTGGTTTCCTGGCAGTGAGCCTGACGGACTTCGTGCAAGGCTGTATCATGTTTGTGTCCTTACTGGCGGTACCGCTAGTCACTTATACCATGCTGGATCAGCCGGTGTTCGAAACGCTAGGCAACGCCAGTTATGACTTGCTGTTGTCCTCGCCCAAAGACAGCGAAGTGCATGCACTGAATATGATGGACTGGTTTGCCGGTGGTTCAACCATTGCCATTATTTCAGCCATGGCCTGGGGCCTGGGTTATTTTGGTCAGCCGCATATTATTGTACGTTTTATGTCGGTACGCTCGGTGAAGGTAATGCCTACCATGCGTCGTATCGGTATGTCTTGGATGACGCTCTCCGCCATAGGTGCGGTGTTAACCGGTTTATTCGGTGCCGCCTATATGCTGGAAAACCAAATGCCTATCGATGATAAGGAAACCATATTCCTGGTGCTTGCCGAGCTGCTGTTCCATCCCTTGATTGCTGGCTTCTTACTGGCGGCGATTTTGGCGGCCATTATGAGTACCATTTCATCTCAGTTGTTGGTGTGCTCAAGCTCGCTGACCGAGGACTTCTACCGCATCTATGTGCGTCGTGAGGCGTCACAGAAAGAGTTGGTGTTGATAGGTCGTATCAGCGTAGTGCTGGTTGCCCTGTGTGCCATTTATCTTGCCTATGACCGCGACAGCTCTATTTTGGATCTGGTAAGTAATGCCTGGGCTGGCTTTGGTGCTGCGTTCGGTCCTTTGGTCCTGTTTAGCCTGTACTGGAAACGCATGAACCTGCAAGGTGCGATTGCCGGTATGGTGGTGGGTGCCGCCACCGTATTGTTCTGGATTTATGCGCCAATCAGCATTAACGGTCAGAGCCTGAGCAGCCTTATTTACGAGATTGTCCCTGGCTTTATCTTCTCTTGTATAGCCATTTTTGTGGTGTCGCTGGCAACCAAAGAGCCAAGCGACGAGTTGGTGGCTACCTTTGAGGAAGTAGAAGCTTCGCTGAAAGCGGAGCTAAAATAAGCCTGGGCTTATCGCTTGCTTAGAGACACAAAAAAGCCACCCTTAGTTCGCTAAGGGTGGCTTTTTGCTATCTGGGGAAGTGCCGCTTTATAGCCATTGCAGCGATTGGTTTATGCGACTTTGATATTCATCTATAGGCGCCTGTGCGGCAGCTACCAAGATGGCATCCCCCTTGGGAAAGTGGGAAATCCGTCCGGCAAAACGCTGATCGGAAAAATAGTCATCGCCCAGGTATTGGTTATTGGTCGGGACGATAAATACCGTCATGGGGCCAAACTGAGAATTAAATACCAGATGCAGACTTTTTTGCCCCTTAAAGCGGCAAAAACGAGCAAAGGTCACTTCACCGGGCAGGGCGCTTAATTGGCCACCTAGCTCGGCAAGGCGGGCATTGACCGTGGCCATATCCAGGCGGTCTTGGGCCTCCAGCGAGTCGATTTCGTGGTACACATGGGCCAGAGCATGCTCGCCTATGCTCAGGGTCGGGCTATTAAGCTGATACAAGGCAAAGGTAAACACCAGGGCGACACTGGCAACCAGCGCCAGATACCAGGGACGATTAGGGGAGCGTTTTAGGGGGTGGGTATTCGCGCTCGTATCATCGCTCATGCTTTGCCTAAAAATAATCTTATCGACCAGGTTTTCCGGCACCGACACATTCATGGCTTGGTGCAGCTCCTTATCAAAGCTTTTGAGTTCATTGACCAAACTCATGCGCTCGGGGTTTTGCTGTGCGTACTCAAGCAGCTCTTTGTCTTTATTCTGCGGCTGAGCTAAAAGGCGCCGGCGAAATTCGAGTTCATCCATTGGGGGCCTCATTAAATTTGTCAGGGTTACGAGTTAATGCGTCTTTTAGCTGGTTGCGAGCCCGATATAAGCGCGTCATTACCGTGTTCTTGTTGAGATTAAGGATGTCGGCAATTTCCTCGCCACTGCATCCGGCCATCACCTGCAATATCAAGGGCTCCCGGTATTCGTCTGGTAAGGCCATGATATGTCGCTGCAGCACGGTGAGCTCCATATCATCATCGAGGGCGGTATTGCGCTCATCGACTAATGTGTCTTGCTCGACATCGCTGTAATCAAACTGTTTACGTTCAAAGCGGCGGGCGTTTTCACGGCGCAATATGGTTAGCAGCCACGACTTAGCCGCGCCCTGATCCTGCAAGGAATCCAACGATCGCCACGCTCTTAAAAATGTTTCTTGGACCAGGTCTTCCGCCACAGTGGCATCCTTGCTTAACCAAAAGGCAAAACGATAGAGCTCTTTGTGGTAGACCTGCACCAGCGCTTCATAGCGCTTTTGTTTATCTGCCATGCCCATAAAGACCTGTAATGACGAAAAATTATTTCGTAAAAGGGGAAATTTTTGCACCTGGCTTGCGACGCAGCGCAAACCAGGCGAAAAAGGTTTTAATACAAGGAGTCTAGTTCAGACTGTGGTTTATGGCTTGGGCGCGGGGTATAGGCTGCAGCCTTGGCGATAGCACTGTAGTCAACCTCGGTTGTACTTGGGCTGTATAGGGACTGGCGCAACTTGGCAAATTCCTGCACCGCATCCTGTGGCCACAGAGCAAGCCAAGCATCTATGTTGCCATAATGGGACTTGGCGTAGGCGTCTATGGCCTGATACAGGGCCTTACCATCATTCTTAGCCGCGGCGTCCTGGATAGATTGCACACTTGCCTGTGCAATAGGGGCTGTTTCCTGGCTTGGAGCTATAGTTTGTGCCTTGCTGCGCTTGTGACTAAACCACCAGAGCAGCAGAGTCACCAGCCAAAGAAGATAGCCGGGTAAGGCCAGCCACCAAGGCAGTGAACCAGGTTGCTCTTGAGCTGCACTGGTATTTTCGTCCGCACTCACATCGATATCCGGTGTGGTGGTTTGCTCAGTTTGTGGCGGCTCATTTGCGGCGACTTTAGTGCCATCGGCAGCGACTACGGTAATTTGTTGCTCGGGGACACTGGCCACCTGCTCACGCCCAGTCACTGTATTAAACCAGTTAATTGAAATTGCCGGCAGTGTATAGGTGCCCGGTTCTTGCGGCACATAGGCGATGGAGGTTTTGGTCTGGGCGATAATGCGGCCATTGCGAACCACATGAGTGCGCTCGGATTGATCTGCATAGCTGCGCACCGCCTCTATGTTTGTGCTGGTTAGATCCGGTAATTGCTCCTTGGTAACATTGAGCGCCGTGAGCGTGAGCGTCCGGGTGATCGGCGTGCCAACCTTTACCTCTTGCTCCAGACCTTGCCATTGCTCACTTAAATCTACCAACTCGCTGGGCAGCCAGGCGCCGCTGTACTGTGCCGGGGTGGGCTCAATATCCACTAACTGATCCGTACCGCGGGCGCTGATGGCCACTGGTCGGTAGTTTACACGGACTTTACCTTCGAATACCGGTGCTTGCAGCTCAAAGGTGCCGCTTTTTTGCGGTTGGATCAGATACTCGCGCTGGATCACCCGATAGCGGCGGCCATCAATCACTTCCTGGCTTTCGCTGTCGCGGCCCAACTGAGCCACATTCGCGTCACCCATTGCTGGGGCTGACATGGCCGCATCAATAAGGTCGACGCCAACATAAAGTTTGACGGTATAAATAGCCGCCTGTTGCACATACAAGGAGGCCGGCGTCAGCTCGGTTTTAATAAAGGCGTTATTGCTATCACCTTGCGCCTCATTACCTTCGACCACATTGAGCGTAAAGGGTGTGGAGCTGATGCCCTGGATTTCGAAAGCCGGGATCTCATATTGGCCCGGATCACGGGCCATCAATTCCACCCGCCAGCTGGTTTGGCGGCTGACTACACCATTGATGATCTGGGTGTTGGTACTGCGATAGGTAGGGCCGACCACAAAGTCTTGCAACAGGACCTGGGTGTCTGGTTGGCTGTCTGTTATGGCGTCATCGGCGTTCAGGGTCAACATAAAGTATTCACCGGCGGACACAGGGTTTTTATCGACGCTGGCTTCAAGCTGCGACAAGGCCAAGGTCGGCAGGCTTAAGCAAATAAAGCAAATATATAAAAAACTTCTTACCATGACTTCTCTACTCCTTGTGGTAAGCGGCGGCGATGACTTTGGCGTTGCTGAGCTTCTAATTGCATCTTGTTGCGCAGCAGGATTTCCGGATTGTCGGGGATTTTCCGTAGCAGTTGATTGAGCTGTTGCGCTTTTTCGCGCTCTTCTGGGCTAAGTGCGGCACTGGCCATGGCAGCCTGTTGCTCAGCATCCTGCTCTCCCTTTTCGGCGCCAGGCTCTTGTTCGTTCAACGCTTGCTGCTGTAATTTGCCTTCTTGCTCTTGTGAGCTATCGGCTTCGGGCGATTCCTTAGGCGATGCTGCGGCATTATTTTTTTGCTTGGCATCTTGCTCGTTAGATTGCTCGCTCGAAGATTCATCCGCTTCTTGTTGCTCGTTTTGCTCTGATTGCTCTCCGGCTTGGGCGCTGTTTTGCGGGCGGTTGCGCTCATTGCTGTTACGCTCGTTTTGCGTGCTGCTGCCACCATTTTGTTGCTCGGAGTCGTCTTGTTGTTGCGACTCACCTTGTTGCTCAGTGCCTTGCGGTTGGCCGTCACCTTGTTGTTGGCCATCTTGCTGCTGTTGTTGCGAGTCCTGATCTTGGGAGCCTTGCTCCTGCCCCGAATCACCTTGTTGATTTTGTTGCTGCTCTTGCTGCTTTTTCAACTGCTCCAGGGTCGCCTTATTGGCCTTGGCGGCCTCCAGGTTTGGGTCTTTCTCCAAAGCCTGCTGATAGCGCTCCAGGGCCGCATCAATATCACCCAGCTGCGCCAGGGCATTACCCTGGTTATACAGGCCGGTGGCCGAGTTATCCTTGTTAAAATCCGCCAAGGCACCTTGGTAATCCTGCTGCTGGTATTTGGCGGCGCCACTGAGCAAAGGATTTTGCGCCTGTGCCGCCTGTTCATAGGCCTTGTCATGATAGGCATTCAGGGCGTTTTGCTCGGCATTATTAAACCAGGACTGGCCGCTGGCGGCATAGGCCGGGCTCCATATTTGCGGTATCAGCACTAAGGCGGCGCCCAGCATAATGGCGCGGCGTTGCAGTTGCCATAGCAGCAAGGGCAGAACCAATAACGCCAGATAGATGCCGGCGTCGATTCGCCACAGGGTTTGCTGGTTTTGTGCCTGTTGCGTCATTTTTTCGCCTTTGGAAACCGCCAATACGCTAAGGTTTTCACTGCTTGGCTGATAACGGATCAGTTTACCGCTTCCCAATCTCGTTAGGCGTTGCAGGCGCTCAAAGTTAGTTTTAGGAATGACGATTTGTCCCTGATTGTCTTTTAAGAAGCCGCCATCAGGCAGGCTGATGGGAGCACCTTGCTCACTGCCGATGGCATAGATATGCAAACGGTAATCATTGTTGCTGAGCCAAGAGCGGATATCGTCTTCTTCTTCTCTATCTATGCCGTCGCTGATAAGAATTATGTCCCCTTGCGGGTAGTCGGCCTGCTCCAGCAGCTCCTGTGCCAAGGTCAAGGCCGCCATCACGTTACTGCCTTGCTCCGGCATAATATCCGGGCTTAGGCTGGGGATAAGATTGGTCAGGGTTTGACTGTCCGAGGTCAGCGGCGAAATGGTAAAAGCATCGCCGGCATAGGCGATAAGCGCCGTTTCACCTTCTTTAAACAGCTCCACCATATCCAGGGCTTTAAAGCGGGCCTGTTGCAGTCGGTTGGGGCTGATATCCGTGCTAAACATGGAGCGGGACATGTCCATCACCATAACCCGTGCCATTTTCGCCTCATACACAGGCAGCTCTTGCTTGCTAAAGCTGGGGCCGGCTATGGCTACCACCATAAGTGCCAGCAGCAGAGCGTTGAGCAGGCCATTGTTTTGTCGTTGCTCAGCGCCTTCTTGCATCACTTGTGCCGCCAAATGGGGGGCGATCAGGGGCTGTTGCTGTTGCTCGCCCTTACCGGCAAGCAGACGCCAGATCAGATAGAAGCCCGGCAGTAGCAGTAACCATAATAGTTGCGGTCGTAAGAAAATAAATTCGGTCATAATTGCTCTCCTGCAACACGTTGTAGGGCAGATGCAAAGCGGTGCCAAACCGTGGCTAACAAGAGTATTAAGAAACTCAATAATAAGGGAAGGTAGAAGAGTGCTTCTTCCGGGCGCACCGTTTGCTCTTCTTTTGCTAACGGCTCCAGGGCGTCCAGCTCTCGGTAAATATTGGCCAGACTACGGGTGTCGGTGGCACGAAAATAACGGCCGCCGGTTTCCTTGGCCAGATGAGTGAGCAGGCGCTCATCCAAGGACGCACCACCACCCATGGAAAACAAACCACCACCAAAGTTACCGTCGGAGCCGACGCCTATGGTGTACACCTTCACTTGTGCATCCTTCGCCAGTATCAAGGCTTCCTCCGGGGTAAGGTTGCCGGCGGTGTTTTGGCCGTCTGTGAGCAGGATCACCACCTTATTGGATGCGGATTTATCATTAAAGCGTTTAACCGCTAAACCCAGGGCATCGCCGATGGCGGTGGCGCGACCCACCAGGCCTATTTGCGCTTCTTTAAGCATTTGCGCCACTGTATCCAGATCCCGGGTCAGGGGGGTTTGTAAAAAGGCGGTATCGGCAAAAAGAATAAGGCCGAGCTGATCGCCCTGACGCTCACTAATAAAGTCGCTAAGCACGCTTTTAACCACACTTAAGCGGTCTACATAGCGCCCTTGATAGGCCATATCCTGCTCGCGCATGGAGCCGGACAAATCCACCGCCAGCATAATATCTCGCCCTTCATTGGCTAAAGTGATGGACTCGCCACGATACACGGGGTTAGCTAAGGCGCTTACCAGGGCCAACCAGGCCAGAGCCAGCAGCCAATGCGGCCAGCTTTTGTTGGCGGTGGTCTGGGTTTTTGCCTTAGCCTGATAAGCCAGGGAGTCGATACGCAGCAACAGGCTGCTGTGCGTTTTTTTGCTATTTTGCACCCAGGCCAGTAACCAGGGCAGGGGTACAAGGATAAACAGCCAGGGCCAGGAAAACTCAAACATCCAAAGTCTCCTTGGTTTTAAACTGCACTAGGGCCTGCTTTAGTTTCTGCGCCAGCTCATGTTGCGCGCTTCTCCCTTGATATAGGGCATTAAGTTCATCGGCGTTAAAGCTCAGGCCGCTCAACTGAGACAGGGTTAAGGCCCATTGCTGGCCACTCAGGGCACTGACCTTGGCGCCGTAATAATGCTTGCACAGGCGCTTTAGCAGTTGATGTAAGCCCAGTGCCGTTTCCTGCTCTGCCAATTGCAGGGCGTGGCGTTTGGCGCGCAAGTGTTGCTGTTGGCGACGATAAACCAGTACGGCGGCTATAACCAAGAGTATCAGCAGGGCGCCTAAGAGCCACCAGGCCGGACCCGGTGGCCAACTGGAAACCTCAGTGGGAACTATGACATCGGCCAATGGTAATGTGGGGGCTGACTGCATTTACAAACTCCCTTCATAAAACTGTTGTTCCAGCGCCTTGGCGGCAGTGATTTCTACCAAGGAATGGCAATATCGGGCCAACTTCTGCTGGCGCAAAGCGCCGAGTTGCTGTGCCTGCTGGTTAAAGCGGCGGCGAAAGCCGGCGTCGTGCAGGGGCAGGCTAAATTGCCCCTGATGACTGCGCACATTCACCGCTTCTGGATAGTGTGGCAGGTGCTGCTCAAAGGGATCGCTGATCACACAGGCGACCACTTCACAATGGCGAGCCAGGCGCTGCAGCTCGCGCTCAATGGCCGGGCTGTCACCCTGTTGCAATACCGCAAAGTCACTGAGCAGATAAACGGTGCAGCCGGGCTTGGCAAGCTGGTTTAAGCGCTGTAACTGGGCCAGTAAACCTGTGTTGGCGGGGCCACCGTTGGCGGGGCCACCCTTGGCGGGGGCATTGGCAGAGCCATTACTACCGGTGCTATCAATAAGGTTCTGTTGTTGTTTATGGCTGTCGAGCAGGCCGTGAAACACTCTTAATACCGCTTTATCTCGGCTTTGTGGGCGAAACTCATGGTGTTGTTGGTCATTGAAAACCAGGGCGCCGAGTTTGTCGCCCCGGGCGCAGGCAGACCAGGCGATAAGGGCTGCAAGGTGCGCCGCCTGTACAGATTTAAATAACAACTGAGAGCCAAACTGCATGCTGGCACTAAAGTCCACCAACATCAGCACCGGGCGTTCCTTTTCTTCCTGAAACAGCTTGGTATGAGCCTCGCCGGTACGGGCGGTGACACGCCAGTCGATGCTGCGCACATCATCGCCGCTTTGATAATGGCGTACTTCGGCAAATTCCATGCCTCGGCCCTTATGCGGCGCCAAATACTGGCCACTATGGGGGCTGCGAATGCGTTTACGCACCGCTAAGTCCAGCAATTGGGTTTTACTCTTGTAATAAGTGAGCTCTTTTAAAGCCAGGCTATGGCCGTTGCTATGTAACTGCTGTAGCCATTGCTGCACACTCAGGGCTGACTTCCACTTAGCCATTAAGGCACTGCCACGCGCTCTAAGATGCGCGTTAACACCTGATCTTTACTGATCCCCTCGGCCTGGGCTTCGTAGCTGAGGATAATGCGGTGGCGCAGCACATTATGAAAGACCGCCTGAATGTCTTCCGGGCTGACAAAGTCGCGGCCATTCAACCAGGCATGGGCGCGCGCCGTTCGGTCCAGCGCTATGGTGGCCCTTGGGCTGGCGCCGTATTCAATCCAGTTGGCCAGCTCATCATCAAAGCGCAAACCATCGCGGGTAGCTATGACCAGCTGCACCAGATATTGTTCTAGCGGCTCGGCCAAATGCAGTGCCAATACCTGTTGGCGGGCATCGAACAAATCGGCCTGAGATATAGGCTCGATAGTAAGCTGCTCACCGGCCAGGGCTTCACCACGAGTCAGACGTAAAATCGCCAGCTCAGCTTCGGCATCCGGGTAATCGATATTGAGGTGCAGTAAAAAGCGGTCAAGTTGGGCTTCTGGCAGCGGGTAGGTGCCTTCTTGCTCCAGCGGGTTCTGTGTCGCCATCACCATAAACAGCTGCTCCAGTGGGTAGGTGTTCTTGCCTACTGTGATTTGGCGCTCGGCCATGGCCTCCAGCAGTGCCGACTGCACCTTGGCCGGGGCGCGGTTTATTTCGTCCGCCAGAACCAGGTTATGAAACAGCGGGCCCGGCTCAAATACAAACTCGCTGGTTTGTTGGCGATAAATATCCGTGCCGGTGACATCCGACGGCAATAAATCTGGAGTAAACTGAATGCGTTGAAAACTGCCCTCAAGGCCTTTGGCCAGTGCGTTTACCGCGCGGGTTTTGGCCAGTCCGGGAGGGCCCTCAACGAGCAGGTGACCGTCCGCCAATACGGCAATAAGTAGGGACTGAGTGAGCTGGTGTTGACCGATGATTTGGGTATCTAAATAGGTTTTTAATTGTGCAAACTTAGAAACTGCCATAAGTGTACTTGTCCTTGCCGGCATATTTAAATGCAGTGAAAAATAGGGCGCGTGTCATAATTTGGTTACGCCTAACAACGCCTGTTAGGCATTGCTACAGCCAAATAGTTCGATCGATTTTACTTACAATTGTTCAGTTTTAAAGTCTTGTTTTTTATTTTAATTGCTTCAAGTTGTTAACTATTGTTGTAGCTGGGTGGTAAATTTTGACAAGCCTATTGGCAATGCGCCCAGGGTTGTTTTAGAATCGAGGAAATATAACAGGTCAGACCTGTCAACAGGAGAAGCATTTATATGTCTGGGCAAACAAAACTAACAACACGAAACGGGGAGCGCATCGCCATTGTCAGCGGCCTGCGTACACCTTTTGCAAAGCAAGCGACCGCTTTTCATCATGTACCCGCATTGGATTTAGGCAAGCTGGTGGTTAACGAGATGCTTGAGCGTCTTGATTTCGACCGCAAGGAAATCGACCAGCTGGTGTTTGGTCAGGTGGTACAAATGCCTGAAGCGCCGAATATTGCTCGTGAAATTGTGCTCGGAACCGGCATGCCGGTGAATATCGATGCCTATTCGGTCTCCCGTGCCTGTGCAACCAGCTTCCAGGCCATCGCCAATGTTGCCGAGTCGATTATGGCCGGTCACACACAGGTAGGTATTGCCGGTGGTGCAGACTCATCCTCTGTTTTGCCCATTGGTGTAAGCAAAAAACTGGCCGGCAGTCTGGTCGATTTAAACAAAGCGCGCACCTTCTCGCAGCGCCTAAAGATTTTCTCAAAGCTGGGTCTAAAAGATTTACTGCCGGTGCCGCCAGCTGTGGCCGAATACTCCACCGGCTTGTCCATGGGACAAACCGCCGAGCAGATGGCTAAAACCCATAATATCAGCCGCGCCGATCAGGATGCCTTGGCGCATCGCTCACACACCTTGGCAGGTCAAGCTTGGGCCGAGGGTAAGCTGGCGCAGGAGGTAATGACCGCTCATGTGCCGCCTTATAAGTCCTTTATTGAGCAGGATAACAATATTCGCGCTAACTCAGAGCTGGCCAGTTACGCCAAGTTAAAGCCGGTGTTCGACCGCAAATACGGCAGCGTTACCGCCGCCAATGCGACGCCTTTAACCGATGGTGCCGCGGCGGTACTGTTGATGAATGAAAGCAAAGCCAAGGCCATGGGTTATGAAATCCTGGGCTATATTCGTAGCTATGCCTTTACCGCCATCGGCGTGCATGAGGACATGCTAATGGGCCCGGCGCATTCAACGCCTGTGGCCCTTGATCGTGCCGGTATTACCCTGGGCGACCTTGACCTGATTGAAATGCATGAGGCCTTTGCGGCGCAAACCCTGGCGAATATGAAGATGTTTGCTTCGGATAAGTTTGCCAAGGAGCAGCTTGGCCGCGATAAGGCCATTGGTGAAATCAATATGGATAAATTCAATGTTAACGGTGGCTCACTGGCTTATGGTCACCCCTTCGCCGCCACAGGTGCGCGTTTGATCACTCAAAGTATTCATGAACTTAATCGTCGCGGTGGTGGTTTAGCATTAACCACGGCCTGTGCCGCCGGTGGCCTGGGTGCTGCCTTTGTATTGGAGAGCGCATAATGACTGAATCAGTATTTACATTCGAGCTCAATGATGAGCGCGTGGGTATCGTCACCATAGATGTGCCCGGCGAGAAGATGAACACATTACGCGCCAGTTTTGCCGAGCAGTTGCAGGATGTGATCACCACAGCCAACGAAAATAACGTTAAAGGCCTGGTATTTATCAGCGCCAAGCCGGATAACTTTATTGCCGGTGCCGACATCAACATGCTGGATGAGGCCAATACCCGCGAAGAAGCGCTGGCTCTGTCGACTACCTGTCATGATGCCTTTTTTGATTTAGCTAAATTGCCTTATCCCACGGTGGCCGCCATTCACGGTGCTGCTTTAGGTGGTGGTTTAGAGTTTGCTTTGGCCTGTGATTACCGTGTATGTAGCGACAGCGACATCACCAAAATGGGTCTGCCAGAAGTTCAGCTAGGTCTTTTACCAGGCGGCGGCGGTACTCAGCGCCTGCCTAAGCTGGTGGGTATTCAGAAGGCTCTGGAATGGATGCTAACTGGCAAGCAGGTACGTGCCAAGCAGGCGAAAAAAGCCGGTCTGGTAAATGATTGCGTGCCGCACTCGATTTTGTTGGATGTGGCGGTGCAGTTTGCCCAAAAAGGCAAAGCGAAAGCGGCGAAACCTCAGCTCGATAAAATGTCGGCGCTGCTGGAGTCTAACCCCTTTGGCCGCAACCTGATCTTCAAAAAAGCCGCCGAAAATGTGGCCAAGAAAACTGGTGGTCATTACCCGGCGCCTGAGCTTATTATCAAGGCGGTGCGTGCCAGTGTTGAGCTGGACCAACTCAAGGCTTATAAGACCGAGGCCGAAGGCTTTGCCGATCTGGTTATGAGCGATGTCTCTAAAAAGCTGCGCGGTATCTTCTTTGCCACCACTGAGATGAAAAAAGAGTGGCGCGCCGATAATGCCCCAAGCACCGACAAGGTTGCGGTGTTGGGTGGTGGCCTGATGGGCGCGGGTATTACCCATGTCAGCGCCATTAAGGCGGGTGTGCGCACCCGAGTAAAAGACGTGGCGCAGAAAGGCATCGCCGGTGCCATGAACTACAGCTACAAAATTCTTGAGAAAAAGCGTAAGCGTCGTATCTTGTCTCTGGCCGAGTTGCAAGAGCAGATGAACCGCATTACCGGCACCACGGATTACAGCGGTTTTAAGCATGTGGACATGGTGATCGAAGCGGTATTTGAAGACCTTTCTTTGAAGCAGGCCATGGTTGCCGATGTTGAGCAATACGCCCAAGAGCACACCATTTTTGCCAGCAACACCAGCTCGTTGCCGATAGCGCAAATTGCCGCACAGGCGCAGCGTCCGGAAAATGTCATTGGTTTACACTATTTCTCGCCGGTAGAAAAAATGCCGCTGGTGGAAATTATTCCCCACGAAAAAACCAGTGAGCAAACCATTGCCCGCACCGTGAGCTTTGCCCGCAAGCAAGGTAAAACGCCAATTGTGGTTAAAGACAAGGCTGGTTTCTTTGTAAACCGTATTCTTGCTCCTTATGTGAACGAGGCGGCAAACCTGTTACTCGCCGGTGAGCCTGTGGAGAAAATAGACCAGGCCCTGGTGGAGTTTGGTTTCCCGGTTGGTCCCTTGGCGCTGCTCGATGAAGTAGGAATTGATATCGGTTCTAAGATTGCCCCTATCCTTGAGGCCGAGCTTGGCGAGCGCTTTAAGGCACCCGAGGTGTTTAATCGCTTAATCGACGACAAGCGTCTAGGTCGCAAGTCGGGCCGAGGCTTCTACGATTACAGCAAGAAACAGAAGAAGGTAGACGAGTCGGTTTACGAATTCCTGGGTGTAACCCTAAGCCCGAAACTAAACAAGGAAGAGATTGCCCAGCGCTGTGTTGTGCAGATGCTCAACGAAGCGGCTCGTTGTTTGGAAGAAGGCATCGTCAGCAATGCCCGCGATGGCGACATAGGTGCCATCTTTGGCATTGGCTTCCCGCCGTTCTTAGGTGGTCCATTTAGCTATATGGATAAACTGGGCGCCGCCAATGTGTGCTCAACCCTGGCAACCTATGCGCAGTTTAATGATAGCTTTACTCCGGCGGCGGCCTTACTGGCTATGGCCGAGCAGGGCGGAAGTTATTACCCGCAGGAGCAGGCGGCTGCCGAGGCTACAAACAAGGTTGAAGCTGAGAACAAGGCAGAGGCTAGCGACAAAGCCGACGCTGAAAGTAACGACGAGTCCGAATCAGTTGATACTGAAGAGCTGGCCGAGGACGTCGCCAAGGACGTCGTCGAGGACGTTGCCAAGGACGCTACCGATGACGTTGCCGAGGACGCTGTAGAGCAAGACAAGGAACAGGCTCGCAGCTAATCTCCTCCTAAGTACATGATTGAAAAGCGCAGCAATATGCTGCGCTTTTTTGTGCTCAGGCTTTTGGACGCGTATCGGCTTCTAGATGAAATAAAATCAACTGAAAAAGTTTACTTACTAACCAATGACCTAGCTAGGAACTCTAGAAACAGGGTGGGGTGTATGGTTAATTAAGCAGCAGCTTTGTGTTAAAGTCGCCGCCCGAGAATGAGGGGGGATTATGATTTTATTGTTAAGCGTCGTGTTTGCCAGTTTATTATTTGTTGTTGCTACCGCCAAAGGCATGCCAGCCAAGCGCTGGGCTTTACTCGGCGGATTATGTGGCCCCTTCGCCCTGGCGCTGTTTAATGTGCATTACCGGCGCGCCTTGATGCGCACCATAGCCCATTGTGGGATTATCTGGCGGCCCTGAGATTTCTTGGTGCTGGAAAGGATGCCGCCGAGCATCCTTTTTTGTGTAAGTGAGTTGCAACTCATCGGCAACGGTTTTCTCAGTTAGGTGTCGTCGCCACCGCGACAAGATCCAGCTGTTTGGACAAACTACCTAGTTTTAGCAATTCACCCAAAAGCAGATTACTTTCCTGCTTTGCCCGCTTCGAGTATGGGTAGACCAGCCTCGGTGGGGATGTATATGCGCTCGCCATTGCCTTCTTGCAGGCCTTTAATCCAGACATAACGCAGGTAAGCTTCATTCCCTTTTAGAGACTCGCCTATGATTCTGTTTGCCTCTGCGGCTGCTTTTGCTCTTTCAATGTCTGCTTGGCCTTCGGCTTTTGCTTGAACAATCTTGGCTTCACCTTCACCTTCGGCTTGGGCTAATGTGACCCGTGCTTTTGCTTGCATGAGTGCCGCTTGCTCTCTTGCCTTGGCCTCTTCAATGAGGATTTGCTTGCTCCATTCCGCCTCTTTTAATGCGGCAATACCATTCATTTCTAATTTATATACTTTGTATTTAGGCCAAGCCCATAAGGCCAGTATGATTAATATCACAAAGAATAAAACTGTGGCCACCAGACCACCAAAAGCGATTGCATTTCTATTTGGGTGCACAATTTTTCCTTTCTTTATAATAGGTTATTATTCAGTCCTTGACGTTAGCTTACCTTGTTGGCTGTGCTAAAACCAGCATGGGTAGCGAGCTGGCACAATCTACGGGCTGAAGAGAGTGAATACTTTCCCAAGCGGCATGGTTAGGGCTTTGTTTGATACTGGTGGCACAGCATTAAAATGCCCACTGAGATAGAGACCGAGCCCAGATAAGTCAACGCCATGACAACATAGCTTTTATAGAGCATAGCTTTAGCAAGTAGGTCGGTATCCAACCTTGCGATTGCAACTGTCATGAGTGTATCCAATGGCAGCAAGCCCACCAGGATAATCCCAAGGCTAAGAAAATAAATGGCTCCCTTGCCAAAGGTTCCGTGCAGTTTCACGCTCGCAATAATGGCCAAAATAATGGGACTAATGGCTGCCAAGAGCGTAAACAATGCAAAGGTAATAAACGTCGATTCTTCTTCCATGAGGTAACTCCTTCCTTAGAGATATAACATCCGCATGATGGGCAGGTTCAGCTCGGCTAAAATTAGCGCCAGCCTAGCTTTACTTGTCCTGCTTTAACAACTTGTTAGTTTGAATTTCACTGTAATCAATAGGCTTATTTGCAGCAACAATGACAGCCACAATAAATGCAGGTATAAACTGATAGAACCATTCGGCTATATTTTGAGCAAAAAGAAATGCAATTGATGCACTAGTTAATGCTGTAATAGCAACACAAGTTAAAGCTTGTAATTTATATGCCCAACTAACATGACCAGAAGAGAACTCTTTTCTAGATGCAAACCTAATTGCAAGTGCATAGATAATTAGAAAGAAGTATAAAAATACAAATGCACCCATGATTTCCTTTTCAAACTAAAGTTGATTATCGCGGCCTTGTAAGCCAGTTAACTTTGCGTGCCCTTCACTAACGGAAGCAATCTATCGCGACGTTGGATAAAGAAGTCATAACCAGCATCGTCTTCTTTGGACAGCTCTAAGGCCATATTAACCTGTTGCAGTGAGTCCTTATATTGTCCGTTGCGCTCATAGGCAAAGGCCAGTCCGTTATATGCATCGGCGGACTTAGGGTGCAATTCGATATTAAACTTGAATAGCTTTATTGCCGTTGTAAAGTCATCTTCAAAGACAAAGTGGTAACCCAGTTCTCTTATTACCTGTTCCGGCGGCGCTATCTGTTCGCCGTATTGCTGTGAAAGGCGAGCGTAGTAGTCGGTAATAGAGTCCAGCTCGCCGGTGAATGCTTGTACCGGCATGGCCCTGGGCATAAATAAATGATGGTACGCATTGAATATGCCGGCGCTGGATGTCAGTGCGTGCGCTACATCGTCGAAGGCGTTGGTGACCAGGGTCAGATTCTTGGGTTTATTGGCCATCATAAACTTATGCAAGTCATCATACACAGCGCGCATATCGCCACCTTCTTCACCTATGTTCATATACACATAGCTATTAAGCGTTTTTGCTTTGGCAATGAACTCCTTGGTACTCTTTGCCGACGCGCCATGGTTCCACCACACCGCAGGGCTATAGGCGATATGGGCCTGAAAAAGCTCGGGCTTGGTTTGTAGCGCATAAAGGGCAAAGACTCCGGCTGCGGAAGCGCCGGCAATGACTCTAAAGTCATGGGTACGGTATTTATTATCGACCAAAGGGATTAATTCACGTTCGAAAAAATCCAAAAACTTGGCGCCACCGCCACCGAGTCCGACCGGCCCCCTTGGGTCTTGGTTTACCGTGGGATAAAGATCTCTCAGGCGGTTGGTATTTTCTATGGCGACAATAATAACCTCGGGAGCTGATTGGGCATTCTGTAAGCGCTCTATAACCGCCGTAAGCAGGGGGAGATTACTGGCACCATCTAGGCGGTAAATTACCGGGTACACCTTGTCAGGGTTGGTGTGGTAGCTTTTAGGTAATTGCACCAGGATGCTGCGCTCTTCACCAAGCACTTTTGACTGTATGATTTCGGTGTGTTGACTGTAGATGTTATCTGGCTGTTCTTGAGCCAAAGTCATGGTTGAGGTCAGCGTGGCGACAAAAAAAGTCATCAGCAGAGCGCAGGTCGGCTTTAGAAGACTCACAATAAATCCCTTTATATAAACGCGTTATTTGACTCAAACTAGCATCCTCTACAAAAGAATAAAACAATTATAACCAAAACAAACAAAACACCCACTTTAAGAATTGAGCTTGTGCAACGGAACAAGAAAATACATTTTTAAAGCGAGTTCAATCAGAACAAGCGGTTGTTAGTGGATTTCCCCTTCGTTTTTGTCATTGTCGTAAATTCTGGACGTGCGAAATCGACACTTCGGTTAAGGACTCAATCATAGGGAAGGAAAGTAACACTTAAGCGAATAAGCTTTGGCTATTACTTAAATCTACACGTCGCTTTCGGTGTTGATGCTGGCAGTAGGTTGTTAACGCTTGCTCCTTACCTACCGCACCGTGAAAGACCTTGGTGAATGAAGTCGTAAGCGCTAGCCAGTTTTTCGGGCAAATATCGAGGCGCTGAAGTATGGGGGCTGCATCTGATGAAATATGCCCTGGCTTATCTTCGCGCATACAGCGTCCTGTCCATTCAATCAGCTCTAAGTAACTCTGTAGCTCAAAAGGCAACCCCTTAGGCATGTTTTTGCGTGGATTACCAACAAAGGGCATTAAGGTAGTGGGTTGCTGACCCTTCTTTGCTGAAGTGATTCTAGTTCTCACGCTAGTGTAGTCGGATTGTTCGGGTAAATCAGCAGCCTTTGCACGGATCGGGTTTAAGTCCACATAGGCTAAACAGGCAACCAAGGCAGCTTCATCAAGGAGGGCCTGGGACTTAAAACGCCCTTCCCAAAAACGGCCGGTGCAGTCATCTTCGCTATTGGCTTGACGGGCAATCCCTTCATTGAGGACACGCATAAACCAGCTGATATCACTAAGACGCTCCCGATAAATCAAGATACGACTGTGCAGCGCGGCCAGCTCTGCTGTATCAAGCTGCTCTCCTTGCACAAAACGTTGGCAGAGCACGGTGCCTTTAAACAATTTGTGCCAGCGTAGAACAATAGCTTTATCGGTTAAGTGCTGGGCTTTAGGCTTATCCACATGCAGCACCACATGGGTGTGGTTACTCATTACTGCATAAGCGCATACATCTATGCAGAAAATTTGCGCTAGCTGCAACAGTTTACTTTCAACCCAATCGCGGCGATGTTCATAAGAGCGGCCGGTCAGTGCGTCTATGCCACATAAAAACGCCCGCCGTACACAACGAGAGATGCAGTGATAATAGGGGGTATCTGCTAGACTAATTTGGTTTTTCCGAGGCGTTGCCATCATCCACTCCTCCTTGAGTCGAACATTCAAAGTGTAGTCAATGAGTCTGGAAGTGTGAAATTTTGGAGTGGGTGTCTTAGTTATTTTTTGGAGTGGGTGTCTGAGTTAGTGCACTTCAGCTGCGTTTCACCCTCACCAGCTAAAAGGCGTAACAGCTCGCCTCAGCTATTTATAAACTCAAGCTCATCGCAAATGATCGGGCTAACAATAGTGATATTGGCTGCAAGTTGTTAATTAACGCCTCTGCTAGCCTTGGACAGGCGGAAACCTTCCTCTTTTTCTACTATTGATTAAATACGCTTGCGAAAAAGTCGTTACTGGTAAAGCTCGCTCGATGTAACGAGAAACGGGCTTAAGAAGTTGATGCTTTTGGTCGGATTCTGAAAGCGCATTTCTTCTGGCATTCAAATAATTAAGTAGGAGCGGTTAATGAAGCATCCTAGGCATCAGGTATGGGTAAAGTTCATACTGCTGTTGTTAATTTTATTATCCTACTTTGGTTATTTAACTTACCAGTATGACTTTGTGACAGGCGGGGTCGCATCCCTGATTACCTGGAGCTTCTTTGTGCTTTGCACTCCGGTTGCCGATGCTGGCTTTTTACTGGACTTTCCCATTCGATTATTACTGGGTATTCGTATGGTGTTCTCAGAAATAGCAGTCTGGTTGATTGCTATTATGATTAATGTGCTCTTGCTGTTTTACCTTCCTGAGTTTTATGAAACAACATTTGTTACCCAGACTATGAAAATGATATTAACCACACCTTTTCCATATTGGCTGGTTATTTTGCTGTCTGGGGTGGGGACGTTTCTGTCTATCCGGTTTGGTGATGAACTGATGGACGTTTTTCACCATAAAGAGCGCTTGTTCTATCTACGCCATCACTTCAAACAAGAGCTAATTTTAATTGTTTTTTTTATTCTTGTGCTTTTCGGTTATTACGAAATAATCTCAACATTGGGTGTAAATACCAATTTCTGACACTTACTCGCTCACCAACTAAAAGGCGCAAGAGTTCGCCTTAGCTACTTACTTATACATAGCCAAAACCTGCGCCTTTCTATAACAGTCATCGTGATGGTCGTTGACCATGCCGCAGGCTTAATGTGGGTATTCATTTGCAAGTTGTATAACCTGTTGTTTTCTAAAGCAATTGTTTAGGTGGTCGTTTATGAGTCCAGTAGCTTGGAGGTGTGAATATAGGGTGGTTGAACCTAGGAACTTGAAACCTCTTTTCTTCATGTCCTTGGCAAGCTTGTCGCTAATTGGTGAGGTAGCAACGTAATCACTAATATCATTAATGCTGTTAACGATAGGTCGGTTATCCACATATTCCCAGATGAAGTTACAGAAGCTTTCAAACTCCTTTTGTATCTCTATAAAGCACTTGGCATTGTTGATAGCTGCTTCTATCTTTAGTCGGTTTCTGATGATTGAACCGTCCTCCATTAGGCGTTCTACATCTTCGGGGGTGAATTTAGAAACCTTGATTACATCAAAGTCAGCAAATAACCTTCTGTAGCCTTCACGCTTCTTGAGGATGGTGTACCAGCTTAAACCCGCTTGAGCCGATTCCAACACTAGGAACTCAAACATTGTCTTATCATCGTAAACAGGAACACCCCATTCATTATCGTGATAAGCAACGTAGTCTGGTTTGGTCGTATCTAACCAAGGGCATCTTTTGCACATCGAATCACCTTTACCTGTTTTTGTATACAGCCTGTATATTTGCACATGTTTAATTTGTCTACTACTTTTATTTATGTACTAAGGGGTTTTGTTAGTGCGCTAAATGTAACCATTAAATATTAAAGGGGAAATTCTAATGGCAAAGACTGTTAAGTTTAAGGTAGGTCGTGACGCTAAAACAGGTCAATTTATTCCAGTAGAGAAGGCTCGTAAAAGAAAAGCCACTGCTATTGTTGAAACTATAAAACGCACCAAGTAGCAACTAGTGACAACAAGGAGGTTGTCTTGTTTTACTCACTCCTGAATAGCGATATATCGAAATCTGCCACTCTGAGTCTAAATGTGCTTGGGTCGATTCTTGCCACCTTTACCTTCTCGTATAATCCGTGAGACTTAACAACGGCCAAAAGAGTAACCAGTTTGGCGTATGGCATTTTTTGGCCAACAATAATTGATTTAATTGCATTGGGGTTGTAAGTAACCCTCGCTTCTGATGTAACCATGCGCACCTCTTGCTCGTATTCCCATTCAGGGCTTTTGGTTAGCATGATGTCCGATACATTATGGCAGTTGATTGGTTGCTCATGGCGCTACTTAGGATATCTACCGCTTCAAGTTCACGATATCTAATTTCATCCTTAAGGATTGTCTGAGAGTTTTCTTCTTCCAAAGATTGAGCGAGTTGCTTATCATCAAACTCCAAAGCAAAGCCTCGCAAACCGTTTGCGTAGTGGCTCCACATTAGCTTATTTTCAAGGGCTCTCTTGTTCTCATTATCTCTGATGAAGCAGCAGAAGCGGCGACTCTTAACATCGCTAACGGTTCTGTTAATGGCTTCAACCATGGCATCTCTAAAAATGCGCTTTTCTTCTAGTAGCTGCCCCTCGGTTATTTGATTCGTTAAAAGATAAGAATACTCACTAACCTTGTCTATAGCTTCTTGCTCACTGAAACCAGTCCCTAGAAGTCCTTTCTGATGAAAAATCAAAAGGTCATCATTTGAAATGTCCTCAGGTGTTTTAAAGGCCATCTGCTCTAGGTACATCCCTTCAAAAGGGTCATTGAAATCCTCTATTGAGCTAAACCAAAGGTATGAGCCAGCTAAGGCATCTAGGTCAAAGTCACGATAAGGATAAAATTTATAGATTTTCTCAGATTGTGTAGTCATTTCTAGTTATTGCCGTTCGTGCTGGTAACTTCTTCTAAAGCCTTGCCTTTGGCTTGTTGCTTAATGGTTAAGTTAGGTGTTAATTCCTTGGCATCTATAGCTTTTGCTGAAACTGCTTCAGGGCTGGTCTTTTTTATCAAAGCTGTTTCATAGCCTAAGCTATGAGCAAATATTGCTACACCTATGGCGGTTCCAGCCACACCAGCCGTTGTCAGAATTCTGAAAAACAAAAACCGCACTTTATCGTACCAATCATGTTTAACCATCTGTTTAATCTCATTCGTTATATCTTTGTGGTGAGCGTGCATGGTGTTGTATGTGTTTAAAATGACTTCCATTCGGGTTCCTCTCCCAAAACTGTTTAACCCTTTCTCCATACACATTCCTTTAGCGCTACCTATGAAATCATCTTGGCTTTTATAGTTATTGTATTCAATGGAGGTGTAGGCTTGCCTCATTACATCCTCAATTACCTTTTCCAGTTGCTTATCGAGTATCTTCTCGAACTCTTCTTGGCTTTTCGGCAAGTGGGTTGCTCGGGAGTAGTCCATGTTAATGCTCTTTATGGCTTCTCGTATGTTTTCTTTGAATGGTGTGCTCATGTTTCATGCTCATAACTTAAATGACTTCAACTCACTAGGTGCTTTATAAATCATGTTCATCTAGTTAACTTGTCGACAATATCAGCTTTTTTTAGACGAATGAAAGTGGTGGTGTTATTTTATATTGTGCAACTTCCAAAAATGCCTAAATTTATGTATCTAGGTGCTAAGCCGCTGGAGCCTTTCCTCTTTATTTCTTTTTAAAATTTCAAAATCCCCTAGAACATGTTCAGAGGTACTTAGCTCCCAATAGCTACCCCTTGAATATCCCGTAGCAATTTTAAAATCCCTGAGAGGGTTAATCACTCGGTCTTTTTGTTTGGTTCAATAACGCCCGTTAAATGAGCCTAGGTAAAGGTTCTTATCTTCTGGTTCAAAATATAGGGTTGCAATTTTTGAGCTAGCCACCTATTATGAACCTACTTTATTGAACCAAGAGAATTGCAGCCATGCCATCAAGAACCTTCATCTACGCCCGTGTATCTACAAGTGAACTTACAGTTGAAAACCAATTAGAGGCCATCCAAAGGGCTGGGTATAGCGTTCCCGCTAACAGAGTTATCACTGAGGTTGTTAGTGGTGGGGTTAACGCTATGGAGCGTGAAGCGTTTAAAGCTATGGTCACTCACACGCTGGAAGAGGGTGATACTGTTGTGGTTCAGCGCTTGGACAGGCTGGGCAGAGATAACATTGATGTTCAGCAGGTGGTGGAGTTATTTGTGAGTAAGGGAATCAAGCTGGTTTCACTGGACTTGCCTGTAAGGGATTTATCATCTAGTGAAGGTAAATTGATGCTACAGCTATTCTCGGCATTTGCAGAGTTCGAAAAGAATAGAATTAAAGAGCGCACTATAGATGGTTTGAAAAGAGCCAAGTCCGAAGGTAAGAAATTAGGTAGGCCTAGTAACGAGTCTTTAAGGGGTGAGGTGATTCAACTGAGAAAGTCTATGAGCATCGCAGGAGTCGCTAAGGAGCTAGATATATCTGTCAGTACAGTTAAGCGCCTACAGAAGTCCTGAGAGCTTCTCAGATAGCTTATTTCAGACACAAAAAAGCCCCTAACCATCAACCTTGGAAGGGGGCTTTTTAAAATGGCTAAAATGGTTTTGGAGTATCATTTCTAGCGTCTCTTGGTTGTTAGAATGGGAGTTTGCTTATTAGCTCAGCTCGTTTTATTTCCAGTTGCTCCAGTAGCTTGGTTTCGTTCTTACAATAATTCACAGTCTTACGGTAAAGCCTAGTCGCTTTGATAGCTTCCATATCTTCCATTAGTAGTGCTGCTGGAAAGTATGCTTCCATCTTATTTCCACCTTTAGAAGTAAAGTGAAAAGTGAGAGTTTCATCTTTGAAGTAAAGCTTCTTCTTAAGCAGTAAAGTGTCAGCGTCACTCGTGGTTGGGTTGACTGGCTTGTGATGGGTTGAGATGCGCTTTACAAGGTCTTTATGCTTATCCTCTGAAGACATCTCAGAAGCTCTCTTTGATAGAATTTCAGTAACCTTGTTAGATGAATCACCGTGATGGTGTGAAGTGTTGGCCTTGAGCTGGTTTCCAACCCTGTTAATTAAAGATTGTCTATCCAGCATTTACAAACCCTCTGCTAATTCTTGAATCTGATTGAGTAGCTCAACTTCCTTATCTTTCTCAGCTTGAACGGCTTTAGTGTGTAAGGCTAGGGCTTTTATGGCTTCTTCACGAGCTTGATTGTGGGAATCAATCTCCACCCTCAACTCTGCTTCAGCCTCATCTCGTAAGGTTTTAAGGTCTTCCTCTTGAAGTGACTCTGATTTAGTCATCCAGAACTCTACGGCATTGGTGCGGGTATCGACTTTGAACTGGTAAAAGCTATGCGGGCTACCGTATTCTTTCCAACCTTCCTTAAGTAATCTTTCAAGTGTTTGGATAACTTCATATTTGTTGTTGTAGAAGATGAAGTGTTTCACAGCACCGAGTACGCCATGTGATTCAATATTCTTCTGGTACAACACTTTTGAACGCTCAAACCGAGCTTGTACAGTTTCTTTGGTAAAGCGTCTTTTGGGGCTTTGGGCAATAGTTAGCAATTTTTTGAAATCTGATTCTGATAGTTTCATGATATAATCCTCTTGTTTGGATGTAAGGAGACGCAACAGCCCCTTAGCACAAGAGGGAGCTAAGAAGGCTGGAGGGTCTATGGATAAAGCAGTGGTCTATACGAGCCTGTCATTAGGTGCTCGACCACATACGGCAAGGGGAGAACGTCCCTTATGAAATTCTTTTGAAGTTGGCGATAGGTGGAATCACCGATGATTTATCTATGGTAGTATTGAACTGGATAGATTGTTTAAGGTATTACTCAATATCTAGCCAGTGTAATTTGTAAGAACCTTGAAGTATCTTGGCTAATCTCTTGAGTAAATCTGTAAGAGATTCTAATCACCATACCTCTATTCACTTGTGGTAAGAAGGTTTGTTTACTAGAGATATTTAATAAGGATTTTATAAAATTTCTTGTAAGTGCTTTATAAAATCAAACCTTCCTGACAACCTACCTTAAAATAGATGTGATTCCCATTTGTAAAAATGGTTATGAACCCTTCGAAGTGCACACTAAGAAATGCTTTACAAAAGGTGTTATAAGTTTTTCTTTTACTAAAGATGATTTACTAAAGGTTATCCCTAATAACCTGTAACAATCTCCTCAATAAACTGTTACAGTAACTCCAACCAACCTTTTAAGTAAACTTTATAATACTATTATATTACCACACTTTTCCTAAAAAGTCAAGGTTTATTTTCTCCTGTTTTGCTAAGTGGTTGTTCCATAAAGGAATTTAGTTTGAAAATAATTCTTACAGCTATGGACATCAGTATAGTTATGTGCTATGGAGTGGCATTCTAATATCCCCGTTAGCTGCTCATGTATACTAGGCTCACCCGTTGTACATCTCGATACCACACTATTAATTTGCCTTGTTCCTCATTGTTTTACATTCTCCTCAGTTTTCCAAGAAAACCTAGTAAACCTAGTACCTCTACGCTATTAGTTTGTCTGTTTGCTCGTAGTATTTGAAAGAATCCATTTAAAGATGTGGAAAACATAACGAGCTTAAACCCATCAACCACACCCACCAGCCATAAATAAGCTCAGAAGCCCCTGTAACGCTCTGTGAGGGGTTTTAACTTTTTATTGGTAGTTGTTATGGGTTTTGGTGTTAAAGCTTCTTAGAATCGCTTACAGGAAGTGTTGGTGGTGTCTGGGAGCTTCTGTAAGGGTTTTTTGTTGGTGGTTTATAGGTTGGTGTGGGTTGGGTTGCTAAAGCCCCTTACAATCGCTTTGAGGGGCTTCTGGGGGCTAGGACTATAACCAAAAGCAAGCTCTACTCCATGTATCTTCGATTCTAGTTTTATAAGCCGCCGCGCCATTTTTCTTAAATCCTTTTAGTACTTTATATGTTGATTCGATTCCATCAGTCCCGCAAAAGTTTGTGTATACGGTCACTATCCCTTTGGAGTCACATACAATTTTATATCCACACTTTATTAGGGAAGCTCTTAATAATTCTTCATCGGCAAGTAGTGGTTCTTCCTCATCGGTGATGAAGTCAACAGTGAATGAGCTGCCTCCTTCCAGTAATAGTCGCTTACCTTCCAGTGAATCCAAATCCTTTTGAAAGGATTCTAGTGAATCTAGTAGACCATCTGTTACAACACGTTCAAGAGCTTTTTCTATGTTTTTTAACTTACTTTTCACTAAGGCTATCTCGCCATCTAAAGCTTGTAACTCTGCTTCATCGTTATTGTCTTGCCTGTGTTGTCTTAACATCCATTCCCAATGAAAGCTGTTTTGCTCATGGACGTATTCAAAAACCTTATAAGCAATGCTTCTATTGTTGCCGCAAGCTTCTTTTTTTCTAGAGCGTGTATTGCATCTGCTGCTCGTATATCCCTTTTGATAGTCAGTAGGAAACGAGAGGTTGGAACCACACTCACATTTAGCTATACCAGAGAAGAATAGTGACCTCGGTTCAACCTTTGGTTTCTTTGAGCGTTTAGTTAGTTCACCTTGCACCCTATAGAATAAGGTCTTGGGGATAGCAACGGGGTAAACCTCTGCACCTTCCCACAAACCTATTACAAGTGGATTGGCTAAGGTTTTCTTTACTGTCTTTGCATTAATTTTTGGAAGTAGTCCTGATGAATCACCTCTTAGGCGTTCTGCTATCAATGTTTGACCTAGGCCGCTTAGGTAGTCTTTGAACATCCTTTCCAATAGTGGTTGGTATTCTTCTTTTAAGTCTCCTTTCTTATCTAACCAAAATGGATGCGAAAATATTGGTCTAATACCATGTTCTTTAGCCTTCTTCCTCTTGGAATCCCAACTAGCAATTATCCTTGTAGATAATCTTTCACTGTATTGGTGGGCTGCTTGTACCTTACCAACGAGAATGTAAATACCGCCACCGTTAAGAGATTCACGGTTATAGGTCATATTGTCCTCAAGAGTGACTATCTCTATCCCAGCTCGGATAATACCCGTTAGTACGTTTAGCATCTCGGATGCTTCAGAGCGTCCTAGTCTATCTATAGCTTCCACAATAAGAAGCGTACCTTCGGGAAACTCACCTTTCTGAACGGCTTCTAGGAATGCTCCTAGGTCACCTTCCATCTGTTTACTATGATAAGCACTTAGACCAAGGTCTTTGAATGATTTTGAGTGTAGGCTTATATGCGGGTTTTTCTTTAGATACTTTATCAGTAGTTCTTCTTGTCGCTCTTCAGATGTCCCAAGACGTTGTTTGCTAGAACTGAATCTGAGGTAGGAAACTGCGAGTGTCATTATGGTTTCTGCCAAGCATTATTTTGGCTAGTTTAGCACCACTTGCAAATGGTGGTCTAGAGTCTTGCATATGGGCGTACACGGTCGTTGACCCTAAGAACTTAAAACCGCGCTTTTTTAGATCCTTGGCAAAGGCATCGGATTGTTCGCTGGTGGCGACATAATCCTCACGCGACCGAATCGAGTTCACCCTGGGCTTGTTATCGACAAACTGCCATTGATAGGCGCTAAAGCTGCCAAATTCCTTTTGCACTTCGATAAAACCGCTGGGCGTTATTAATGGTGGCGTTGATCTTGAGTTTATTGCGGACGATCCCTGCATCGTCGAGCAGGCGGGCGACGTCCTGGTCGTTAAAGGCGGCCACCTTGTGTACATCAAAGTTGGCGAAGGCACGGCGGTAGTTGTCGCGCTTTTTTAAAATGGTGTACCAGCTCAGTCCGGCCTGGGCCGACTCCAGAGTTAAAAACTCAAACAATTGTTGGTCGTCATAAATGGGCACGCCCCATTCATTATCATGGTAGGCCACATAATCTTCTTTGCTGAGATCCACCCAGCTACATCTGGTACACATAACTTGTTCCTTGGGTTGGGGGGCAGGTTTAAGCCTGCGTTGAGCCTTGGGGATCACTCAACCATTCCATCCGTGCTCGTTGTGGCGCAAACAGCGCGTTAAGATACTGCAGTACCTGCTCAAACTCTATATTTTCTAAAGTGTTCAACAGGTTGGCCTGCAAAGTAAAATCAACCCCCGGGTTACTGATCGCCAGCCAAAAGCGCTGTGAGCGCAGGCGCAGGTTTTTATCTTTCTCGGCAATTTGGCGATACAGACTTTGTTTACTGTGCTCCCAGGTTTGCTCATCCATTTGCGCCACCTGCTGGCAGTACTGGCTAATAAACTGATTATGGTGCGCCAAGAGCTCCTTTCCCGAGACATTGGGCGACTGCACATAAAATGCCAGGCCTGCGCGGGAATTAAAAGGTGCATAACCGGCGCCAACCAAATAGCCAAGCTGCTGCTCGGTGCGCAGGGCATTAAAGTAAGGCTGATTAAGGAGGTGATTGACCACCATCATCAGCACCTTCTCTTCAATATCGTGCGTGGCGGCCTGATAATAGATCACCATGGCATGGTCGTTACTGGGCAAACTAAGCTGTTGCTGGATTACAGAGGTGATCTCCGCAAGGGGGCGGTTAATGGCCTCGATATTGGCTCTTTGTTCCAGATGTGTCTGGATCAAGCGTAAAAAGTCGTAAGCATCGGCGGGTCGCCAATTGCCATGTAAAAAGGCTTCAATATGCACGGCGGCAAAAAACTCCTGACGGAATTGCTTAAACTGCAAATAACTGGTGCTTTTCAGTGCCTGTGCTAAGGCCTCCGGGGTTGGATTCCAAGGCATGATCTCGGCGCCGATGCGGCTGAAAATCTCGCTTACAGGTTTGTTTTGATTACTCGATTGCCAGTGGCGTACCAATTGCTTCTTGTATTCGGCATAGCGCTTGGCACAAATATCTGCATTAAAGAGGGCATCCAAGAGCCCCTGCGCCAACTCAAGCTGGCTCGAAGACAGGCCCGCAGTATGTAATGTTAAACCGCCCTGGTGCGACGATAAATGGTAGTTCAGGCCCGCCAGTTCGGCGGGGTAAAACTGCTCAGCCACGCAGTCGATAAAGAGATCCGCAAATAAGCGGGTCAGGGCCATATGTTGCACATCTTTGACCGCCAAATGGGAATCTATGGCGAGGTAAAAATGACCCTTGGCAACGCGATAGGTGGCGTCTTGTTTAAACCAGAAATTAAAGCCCGGATGTGAAGCCAGTTTTTCCGGGGTGGCACCGGGGGATTCCAGCTCATGAAGCACGCAAGGGCGCTGCAAATAAGGATTTACCTCGGGCAGCGACATGGTGCCCAGCGGCGTGTCTATGGCGGCCAGGGCGTCGAGCCACTGAGGCTCCAACGCCTTGGTGTAATAAGGGGTGTTGTACCATTGTGTGGTTTGATCGCTGCTTACGCCCGGGTGGATCAACACCAAGCGCATATTCTTCGGGCTCAACCAGTCGAGCACCTTAGCAAACTGCTGGGGCTCATAACCGGCCATCAAATAGTCGCCGTTAAGATAATGCTCGCTGGGGTAATGGTGCATATTCACGCTCAAACCGCTGACCCAATCCAGTAACCGAGCCTTTTCCTGATTATCGAAGGCGATTTGCAACAGCGTTTGCTTATCCCGATACAGGGCATGTAATTGTTCGGCGTTTTGGCGGATAAGGGCGATATAGGCAAACACCATCTCGACTATATCCTGATAATACTCGATGCCGTCATCGGTCAGCGCCAAGCTGATATTAAAGTCTTTAAAGTTGCTGCCGTTAATACCACCACCGGCAGACAGGGCATTGATCCAGCCCTGATTTTTTAGCAGAGAATGCAAGGATCCTTCGCCTTCATAGCCGAGTAAATGGGCAAGAAAGCTGACCGTTTTGTGCTTATAAAACTTATCTATGCTTGGCATAGCGAAGCTGATGATCAGCTTTTGCAAATGCTTATGGGGCTCAATATGCAGCTCCAGCCCCAGATCTTGCGGGCGATACAGAGGCTCTGCAATATCCGGCTTAGCGGTTGCATTGCTGTTGATATCCGCGAAAAGGTGCTCGGCCCAGGCCTTTAATTGCGCCAGAGTGTATGGACCACACAGCACCAAGGTCATCCACTGGGCCTGGTAGTGCTCGGCAAAGAAGGTTTCCAGCTCTTGCTTTATCGGGCCGTGAGCATCGCTCAGGGTATCGAGACTGCCCACCGAAAACTTGGCAAAGGGATGCTTTGGATTCACCGTTTCCTTGTGCGCCTGATAGATACGACGGCCATCGTCCTTAATCTTGAGTTTAAATTCGGCATCGATGGCGTTGCGCTCTTTGTCTATTTCCCCGTCATTGAACAGCGGCGCGATAAACAGCTGGCTAAAACGCTCCAGAGCCGGTTGAAAAAATTGCTTGGTGATGTCGAAGTAATAGCAGCTGTGCTCGGTGCCGGTCCAGGCATTGCTGCTGCCTCCATGGCGGCTGATAAAGTCGTGAAATTCACCGGCTTCGGGGTATTTGTCGGTGCCGAGAAAAAGCAGGTGCTCAACAAAATGGGCGAGGCCCTGACGGTGCCAGGGGTCATCAAAATGCCCGGCGTTAACGGTAAGCGCGGCGGCCGCTTTTTGACTATCACTGTCGGCGACTAACAAAACCCTAAGACCATTGGGCAGTGTTAGCGCTTGGTAGAGTCTGTTATCATTGCGGCTGATATTCAATTATTGCTCCTGAAACTAGAAAAGTTACAAGATGTTCAGGGCCAGCGGTTACGGCGAAGTGCCTACCTGAATATCGGGTGGTAAAGCTAAACTATAGCGAATATCGCGCCTTAATGGCTAGCTTTTGCGGCAAAACTTTTTCTCTAATTAGTTGATTTAACAGAAATGAAAACAGTTTTAATCATGCGTCATGGGGATGCGCAGGCAGTGCAGGGACAAGATAATTTGCGTGAGTTAACCGATAAGGGGTTGGCGCAGGCGGATCATGTTGGTCAATGGCTGGCGCAACGCTTTAATCCACAAGGGTTAATTGTCAGTCCCTATGTACGGGCACAGCAAACCGCGATGCAGGTGAAGGGGCATTGTCGTAACTTTATTTACAGTGAAGACAGCGAAGAGGTGACTCCTAGTGCCGATGCCAAACGCGCCGTTGATTACCTCAGCGCCTTGATAGCTGTGCATGATGAAATTGATTGCTGGCTGGTGGTCGCCCATATGCCCATAGTCAGCTATATGGTGGCCGAGTTGTGTCCGGATAAGATGCCTATCTTCCCAACCTGTGGTGTAGCTCAGATAGATTATGACCCACAGACGCTACGTGGCCATTGGCGGGCCTTGTATAGCCCGCAATAGCATAGTCCGTAATAACTGCGAATCTCCGGCTTTAGCCGCCAGCAATTTTTACCTTAAAGCCCTGTGCCTCAAGCAAGCCCTTTAGCTTGTCGCGGTCATCTCCCTGGATTTCGATAACGCCATCTTTAACGGCGCCGCCTTGGCCCATTTTTGACTTTAACAGCTTGGCCAGCTTCTTCAGATCATGCTCCTGCGGATCAATTCCCACAACCAGCATCACCCCTTTGCCTTTACGACCTTTGGTTTGTCGCTCTATGCGCAGCGCCCCGTCTTTAAACAACTTAACGTCGGCTTGCTCTTTCTCAACGGGTGCCTTAATACGGCCCGTTTCAGTTGAATACACTAGGTTATTGTCGCTCATCAGTACCTCCGACCTAAACAGGCTGTTAGCTTATCATAACTGGGCTCTGCGTCTTGCCAAAATAGTGCTGATAACTGCACTTCAAGCGGGTAGATAATCAGAGGCTTATGAGATCTAGGTAAGCAGTCGCAGCGGCCCCGATCCCATTTCATTTTGCTATTGCCTGTGCTTTTGCCTCTGTGCTAGCATCCTTTCAAAGTTTTGGATGTTTGGATGGCTAAATGATTTTATATAACGAGTGGGCACAAATTGAGGCGGATGAGTCGCAGACCCTGCAGTATCAAGCTTTATTACAAGAATATTTGGCGAATACAAGTGCCCAGGTGCAATGGCAATACCTTATTCCAGAGCTGGGTGAGGGTGGCGCATGCAGCTTGTTTGGTCATTTACAGGAAGAGCCCTTTAGCCTGCGGGAACATCTTGATATTGATGCCGAGGCACAGCTTGCCAAGTTGCAGGGGATAGTCGATTTTGTCGTACAACAAAGCGGCGTCGATTGGTTCGGTATTTATCAGTCCCGTGATATCCATGGTCAGTCGCAGTTGCTAAAGCTGGCGTATCACGGCGCCCCCAGTCGTCCCTTGTTTCCCATTACCCCTGAGTTTGCCGCCACCAGTAATAATGTGCAGGTTGTAAGCTCTGGAAAGGCCAGAATTATCAACAATGTGGAAGACTATGTTGCCAGCGGTGGCGAATACTATACATGTGATCCTAAAGTGAAGGCGGAAAGCTGCTTGCCGCTTTATTCGCAGAAGGGTAAAGTAGTGGGCATCATAGATGCAGAAGCATTCAGCACAGATTTTTTTACCCCCGAACGCATAGCCTTGTTGGTCGCCGCAAGCAAAGAAATTGTCGCGCATCTGCCAGCCTAATGTGGCCGGGTACTGCTAACCCTGAGATAAATAAAAAGAGAGTCCCATGTTCTCACAATTAAAACCATTACCGACGGATCCCATTCTTGGGTTGATGGCTGCGTTTAAGGCTGACACCAATGCCAATAAAATCGACTTAGGTGTCGGTGTTTATAAAGACGAGCAGGGTAATACCCCTGTGCTAAAAGCGGTAAAAAAAGCGGAAGAGTTTCGCTTAGCCAATGAGACCAGCAAGTCTTATATCGGATTGGCCGGTAACCTGGATTATTGTCAGAAAATGGAAGAATTGTTGCTAGGCGATGCACACCCTGCTTTGCTGGCAAACCGTGTACGCACGGCACAAACTCCAGGCGGTACAGGTTCACTTCGCGTAGCCGCTGAGTTTATTAAGCGTTGTAATGAAGATGCCACTGTTTGGGTGACAACTCCGACCTGGGCTAACCATATCAGCCTGTTTGAAGCTGCCGGTCTGACGGTAAAAGAATACCCTTACTACGACTATGAAAATAAGGGTTTATTGTTCGACGAAATGGTTAATGCCTTAAGTCAGATCCCAGCAGGTGATGTGGTATTGCTTCACGCTTGTTGTCATAACCCAAGCGGTATGGATTTGAACGCCGAGCAATGGCAAACCGTAACCGACATCGCTAAAGCACAAGGCTTTACCGTGCTTATCGATATCGCTTATCAGGGTTTTGGTACTAGCCTGGACGAAGATGCTGCTGGCCTACGCCTGCTTGCTTCACAGGTTGAAGAGTTGATCATCTGTTCTTCATGTTCGAAGAACTTTGGTCTTTACCGTGACCGTATCGGCGCCTGTTCTATCATCTCTAAAGATGCCAGCGCTGCCGATGTATCTAACTCGGTACTATTGAGTGTAGTGCGCAGCATTTACTCTATGCCTCCGGCGCATGGTGCGGACATTGTTAGCACTATTCTATCTAGTTCTGAGCTTACTACTATGTGGCACGATGAACTGGATGAAATGCGTTCACGCATCAATGAATTCCGTTCATTGCTAAAAGAGAAGCTAAACGACAAATGCCACGGCATGGACTTCTCATTTATTGAGCGCCAGCACGGTATGTTCTCTTTCTTAGGTATTAATAAAGAGCAGATCGAGCGTCTACAAAAAGAGTATTCGATTTACATCGTTGGTTCGAGCCGCGTTAACGTAGCCGGTATCAGCCACGCCAATATCGATTACTTCGCCGACGCCGTAGCCGAAGTAACGAAATAACTTTCGCTTAGAGCGAAGCAAAAAAGCCAGCATTTGCTGGCTTTTCTTTTTTTACTTAGGCTTCTTTGGCTTTCAGTTCGGTGACATTTTCCTGGCTGTCTTTATTTTGCGCTTTTGGCTTTTTTTCTGCTTTATTTTCGCTTGGTTTCGCGCCTTTTAACACCTGCATAAATTCATCTTTTTGTTTAGCGATTTGCAGTGCCAGGCCTTCTACCTGTTGTTCACTTAAGGGCACATCGGCATTTGCCAACAGACCTTCAAGGCTTTCGGCAATATCGAGCATTTTGTCATAAGCATCGGCTTCTTTCTTACTGGTAAAGGTCATGCGCTCGACTCCATTTCTTTCAACTACGTACTTAACGACAACAGCCATGGGATCTCCTAACTATACTGTTTTTTTATACAGTTAGATTAGGGTGGCAAGCAGCTAAGGTCAAGGTGTTTTTACGCTTTTTACTTAACTTGTGAGCGAGTGAGAGGCTTAGTGCTCGCGTTCATAAGCCTTTAGGTTGACAAGCCCTGTCTCGTCTTCTTTATTTAATAACGGTAGTACCAATGGAAGATTCATCACTTTAAGGAGAGAAGTATGAAACTACTTAACACCTCTGCAAGCGCCATTATCGGCGTTCTTGCCACTACACTCTTACTTGCCACCACAGCCCCGGTTATTGCAGCGCCAGCCGAGCCCAGTAAAAGCGAAGCCTCAAGCCATGCTAAGGTCAGCTTAAACCAGGCCACGGCCGAGCAATTGCAGACCTTGCCCGGTATTGGCCCGGCGAAAGCCAAGGCAATTATCGATTATCGCGATAAAAACGGTGGCTTTAAGAGTATTGAGCAATTGGATGATGTGCCAGGGATAGGCGAGCGGCTAATGGCTGAGCTCAAGGAAAAGGTGTCGTTGTAATTGGCATAATATAAAGGCAGCGTTAGCTGCCTTTATTATGTTCTGCAATCGCCTGCTCCAGGTGACGGCAGGCAAAGTAGTGGCGCACCGGCAGCACCAAAATGGGGTAGGCAAGACCGGCGATCAATAACCAGGGCAGCATGCTCCACCCCTCAAAGCGCACCAACAATAAAAACAGCGGCGTGATCAGCAGCAGTTTAATAATATTGAGCAGGATACGTTCCTGGGCACTTAACATTTCCAACGCCTCAGCCACCAGTTGCAAACGCTGACGGTGGCTAAAGGATTGCAGGCCGGGGATCTGGCTGGCTAAAAAATAAATCATGGCTTGTTTGGCTTAAAGAACAAGCTCGCACAGGTCACGATAACCGCTGCCGCAGCAAGGGCTGCAAAAATAACCTGCATCCAACCCGGCATAGACAGACCTAAAAACTGCCAGTCTATGTTGCCACAGTCACCGGTTGCAGCGAAAAATCCAGGGATCCATTCATGCAAGGGCACAGGGAAATTAGGCTCAAATTCACAAACGAAGGCAAAAGGGTCTGTGGTGGTTTGCATCATTATGTGCTCGCGGGCCAAAAGCAGACCCCAAATGCTGGCAACCAGCCAAGTTGCTAAGCCGCTCAGGCGCAGCCACAGATTAGCAGGGTTGATGGCGCCAATAAGGCCGGCCAATAACACGCCTAACACGGCGGTACGTTGGTAGATACACATGATGCATGGAGCTAAATCCATGGCGTATTGAAAATAAAGGGCCGTTGCCTCGAATAAAAAGGCAATCAGTGCCAACAACAACCAAGGAGCGCGTGTGCGCGAGATGCTACTTAACCAGCTCATGAGATTCTCTTATTAATTTTATTTTGGAGATTATGCCCCTGCACCTAGGTCTATGCAAGTTTAGGTCAATGGCACTCGAAAGCTGATACTTTATTATTGTCTTGTGTAATTGCCGGCTATACGAGGCGTGCTTTACAGTGAAGTTTTCTTGTTAGTTGCTGATCATCTGGTACAATCAGTGGAATAACTAAAATGAAATAAACCGTGTTGAAGTGGACCTTAGATGAGAATTTTTAAAGCGAAAAGCCCAGCTGGATTTGCTGAGGAATATATAGTTGAGTCCATCTGGAATGGGGAGTTTCCACCAGGCTCTATTCTTCCTGCCGAGCGCGAGCTATCGGAACTCATCGGCGTGACTCGCACGACACTGCGTGAAGTATTACAACGTCTTGCTCGAGACGGTTGGTTAACCATTCAGCATGGTAAGCCAACGCGAGTAAATAACTTTTGGGAAACATCGGGCCTGAACATTCTTGAGACGCTGGCGCGCCTTGATGAAGATAAAATGCCGGAGCTGACCGATCAGTTACTTTCTGCCCGCACTAACATCAGCGCCATCTATATGCGTGCAGCGATTAAAATAGACCCAGAGCGCGTTAAGGAAATTGTTGCCGAGCGCGATGGCGTTGAAGACACGGCTCAGGCTTTTGCTGATTATGATTATTTGGTACACCACCATCTGGCCAGTGCCGGCAACAACAAAATTTATGTGTTGATCCTCAATGGCTTTAGAGGTTTTTACTCCAAGATAGGTTGCCACTATTTCTCTGATCCTCGTACTCGTGAGTTAGCACGTCAGTTCTACTCGGACTTGGCTGAGCTGGCTGAGAAGCAAGATCACGACGGTGCTATTTCCTTGATGCGTCGCTATGGTCATCAAAGTGGTCAAATCTGGCAGGAAATTCGTGGCGATATGCCCGAAAATATTATGGATTAATAATTGGCCCGCTATTGCGGGCCTTTTTGTCTCTGCTCACTTAAAAATTTAACAATCACTTTTTTCGATAGCTGCTATCGTTAAATGCGATTGTTCTTTTGCGCCCTAGCTCAGTAACATAGCGCTCAGAATATAAATGCATGTATTTTTATAGTCGGGGTTGTTTTTCAACAGCCCGCCACTATATCTATGTGCAGGAAGAAATACAGACGGGGCGAAGTCATCGTCTCAGTCGCAAAGTACGATAAACTCAAACTATTTTGGAGAATAAAATGGGTGTATTAGTAGGCCGCAAGGCACCAGACTTTACAGCTGCAGCAGTGCTAGGTAATGGCGAAATCGTAGATGGCTACAACCTACACGAGACAATCAAAGGCAAGAAAGCAGTTATCTTTTTCTACCCACTTGATTTCACTTTCGTTTGTCCTTCAGAGCTAATCGCTTTCGACAAGCGTTATGAAGAATTCCAAAAGCGTGGCGTTGAAGTAATTGGTGTGTCTATCGATTCACAATTCTCACACAATGCATGGCGTAACACTGCTGTTGCAGACGGCGGTATCGGTCAAGTTAAATACGCTCTAGTTGCTGACGTTAAGCACGAAATCTGTCAAGCATACGACGTTGAGCACCCAGAAGCGGGCGTTGCTTTCCGTGGTTCTTTCCTAATCGACGAAGAAGGCACTGTACGTCACCAGGTAGTTAACGACCTACCTCTAGGCCGTAACATCGACGAGATGCTACGCATGGTTGACGCACTAGCATTCCACAGCGAGCACGGCGAAGTATGTCCTGCTGGTTGGACTGAAGGTAAAAAAGGTATGGACGCAAGCCCTGAAGGTGTTGCTAAGTTCCTATCTGAAAACGAAGGCGACCTATAAGGTTTCACCCTAGTTTGAAAAACCGCGCTTAGGCGCGGTTTTTTTGTGCCTGGATATTTGCCAAACTCGCTGATAAACAGCAAGATATAGTCCGTTTATGTGAACAAGGTAAGCTTATGGGTTGGTTGCGATGGCAAATGGGCCGCCAATTATCTGGGTACGATAAAATGTTTTTGGCCGGTGCCTATTGGCCGATTAAGTTTGATTGTTACCTGTTGCGCTTTAAGCAAGGTAGCTTTATCAAGCGCCATACAGACAAGGTAGAGTCCGGCCGCCACTATCGCCTTAATATCGTTATTAAAGCCGCGGGGAAAGGCGGTGAGTTCGTCTGCGAGCAGCCCATCTATGCCAGTAAGCGCATTAAACTGTTTCGCCCCGATATGCATGCTCATGAAGTCACAGAGGTAGAGGAAGGCACTCGATATGTCTTCAGTGTTGGCTGGATACGTAATAACTAGACAATAAAAAACCGCCCTTAGGCGGTTTTTTTAACTATTGCGAGTGCAATTACTGAAAGCTTACAGCGCGGCGCTCTTTACGCGGAGCTTTGCTTTTCGCATTAGGGTCACGGAAGCTGCGCTTCTTGCCTTCACTGCGTTCATTACGATCATTGCGGTCACGTGGTGGACGTGAATCACGTTGCTCACGTGGCTCACGTGGCGCATTCGCTTCAGAAGGGCTCAATGTTAGCTTCATTGGGCGCTTACAGATGTATACCTTCTGGAAGTGTGCCACTTTCTCAGCCGGCATGCCTTGAGGTAGCTCAACGGTACTGTGAGCATCAAACAAGCGAATGTCGCCAATGTACTTGCTAGAGATGTCAGCTTCATTAGCAATAGCGCCAACGATGTTTTTAACCTGTACACCGTGCTCACGGCCTACTTCGATACGGTAGGTATCCATAGGTGTGTTTGAGTCACGACGCTCACGGCGTGGCTTATCGCCATCACGACGGTTATCGTCGCGACGACGCTCACCTCGATCACCGCGTTCGTTACGGCGCTCATTTCGGTCGTTGCGCTCACCGCGCTCTGGACGTTCCTTCGCTTTGATCTCTTCCACTTTCAATGGCGTCTGCTGTTGCGCTAGGCATAGCAGGGCTGCGGCAAGGTCACCTTGGCTAAGTTGCAGCTTGTTACCGATTGAACTGGCAACCTGGGCAAAGAACTCGCTGTCTTTGTGCTCAAGGGCTGCCGCAATCTTGGTTTCAAGGGCGTCGATACGCTTTTGCTCAACCATTTTAGCACTTGGTAGCTGTACTTCTGCGATGTCGCTCTTGGTGTGGCGTATAATGTTTTTAAGCAGATAACGCTCGTTACCCTTAACAAACAAGATGGCCTTACCTTGGCGACCAGCACGACCGGTACGACCGATACGGTGTACATAGGCTTCACTGTCTTGTGGGATATCGTAGTTCACAACCAGACTGATGCGTTCAACATCAAGGCCACGGGCCGCTACGTCGGTAGCAATAACGATATCAAGTAAGCCGCTCTTCAGACGGTCTACTGTGCGCTCACGGGCTTGCTGGTTCATGTCGCCGTTAAGCGGTGCCGCCGAGAAACCTTCACGCTCTAGTAGTTCTGCCAGCTGTACCGTGTCATTACGGGTACGTACGAATACGATAGCGGCGTCAAACGTTTCCGCTTCCAAGAAACGCACGATAGCGTTGTTCTTGTGTACGCGGGCTTGCCAGTAAACCTGTTCTATGGTCGATACCGTGCTGTTACGTGGCGTGATGCGCACTTGCTCGGCGTCTTGCAGGTAGGTTTTACAGATAGACTGAATTTGTTTTGGCATAGTCGCAGAGAACAAACAGGTTTGCTTGTCTTCTGGCGTTTGCGCCATGATGCTTTCTACATCGTCGATAAAGCCCATGCGCAGCATTTCATCTGCTTCGTCCAGCACAAGTGCGCTAAGACGAGATAGGTCGATAGACTTACGGCTGATGTGATCCAATAGACGACCAGGGGTCGCGACTATGATTTGTGCGCCGCGACGCAATGCACTTAGCTGGATACCGTAGCTCTGGCCACCGTAAAGTGCTAGGACTTCTACGCCCCTAGTAAATTTTGCATATTGCTCGAACGCTTCCGCTACCTGGATAGCAAGCTCACGAGTGGGGGTAAGTACAAGGATCTGCGGATGCTTAGCATCGGCATCAATGTTGTTCAATAAAGGCAAAGCAAAGGCAGCAGTTTTACCTGTACCTGTTTGCGCCATTCCCAAGACATCCTTTTTGTCGAGTAAAAGGGGAATACATTGAGTTTGGATCTCGGAAGGAGTCTCATAACCCAACTGTTCCACTGCTTTTAAGATAGCAGGAGAAAGGTTCAACGACTCAAAGGTGACTGGTTCTGACATTAAAACGCCTCAGGAATTCAAAGAGCGCGCATTGTACAGGAATGAAGCAGTAATTGCTTGTATAAATTGAAACTATTTCCTATGTGATTGGTTTTGTATGAAATTTAATCAGGTGTATTTTAGGAAACCTGTGTAAACGGCATAAATAAAGGGTTTTCTGTTAGCGAATAAAGAGTTTTTTAGTCCTTGCCCAAAGTAGAAATGGCAGGATAAAAATGCTGAAAATGAGGTGTTTATTGATTTGTTTCGGGCTACGCTTGTTTTTTTAATTTTTAGTTTGTTTTATGAACAAATGAAAACGCCGCTTGGGTGAGCGGCGCTTTAGGGCAGCTGTTATTCTTGATACAGACCCAAGTTTGCCTTGGCGTAGGCTTCAAATTCTGTAAAGCCACCGATATGCTCTTGGCCGATAAAAATTTGCGGCACGGTTTCACAAGGTTTTCCGGCTGATTTCTCCAGATCTGCCTTGCTGATCCCTTCTTTAATGATATCCACATAGCGGAATTTAAAATCATCACGTTGCTCGGCTAGTTGACTGGCGACATCTTTTGCACGCACGCAAAAAGGACAACCATCTCGACCAAAAATAACAGTTAACATAATCTCTCCAGTGCTTCTTTTAAGGTACGAGGTGCAGTGTAACGAGCTTAAGGGCTCAGGTAAAATGCCAAAAAACGATTTATCCGTTCGCTAAAAGCGATTAAGTGCGATAAACGGTTTTAATCAGGTGATAACCAAACTTGGTTTTTACCGGGCCGTGCACCTCAAAAAGCGGCTTTTTAAAGACCACATCGTCAAAAGCCTTGACCATGGTGCCGCGTTCAAATTCGCCGAGATCGCCACCGCGTTTTTTCGACGGGCAGGTTGAGTATTGCTTCGCAAGCTTATTAAAGTCGCCGCCTTTATCCAGTTTGGCTTTAATTGCTAAACACTCTTCTTTGCTCTTCACTAGAATGTGATAGGCACAGGCTTTGGCCATGGTTTTACTCCTAAAATTTAAATCGATACGGTGTGATCTGGTCTAACACCTTTTGTTTCTCGCCAATGCCGCCGATGCGGTACGCGGTGCCTTCATGGGCAAGCAGGCCTCGGTGATCCATGGTTGCCTTTTGGGCGTGCTCCATGCGTTGCCAGCGATTGCTGGGAATATCAAAGCGCCATACCTGGCTCGAGGGCGAGCTGGGTTTGCCATTATACCCTATGCCATTATAGTTGTAGGGATTGGGTGAGCCGCCAATAAATACCAGGTTGCCATTAATGGTGCCCGCCGCCATGCGGTAGTGTGCTTTGCCGGTTGGATGAGTCAGGCTGTGCCATGAGATCTCGCGTGGGTCTTGTGGGTCGATAACCCCTTTAAGGCACTGGGCCTTGGCGGCAAAACCACGGTGCTTATCGGCAAAGGCCACGGTTTTAACCCCGTCACAAATGATCATCAGGTTATCTTTAATGGCCCCAGCATGGCCAAATACCGCATCGCCAAGGAAGGGTGAGGCCTGAGACCAGCTGTCTTTGGCGATATCGTAAACCTGCACTAGATTGACATTGCCGTCGTTGTGCCAGCCGCTGATCAGATAGATGTATTGGTCGTTGTAATTAAGGGCGACGCTGTCGTCTACCGGCACCGGCATGTTGGCCAAGCGCTGATACTGGTCTTTTTCCACGTCATAGCGGTAGGCATCCGGTACAGATAGCTCGGTATTATCGGCAGCCACTGTATAACCACCAAACACATAGGCGTATTTACCTACACCCACGGCGGTGGCTGCAAGGCGTCCGGTAAGCTGGGTTGAGGCCGGAACGGGCGCTTTAGTGTGCCAGGCATTGCTGCCAAGTTTTAATGCCCACACCTTGTTATGGATATCCAGGTGCGTTTTACCCGCCCCAAGACCCATAAAGCTGAGGAAATAACTGCCTTGATCTGTGTCCACCTTGGCCACAGCATTATTACTGACAGGTTCCGGGAGTGCCGGTAACTCTGCGGCGAACAGGGGGCCACACAGGGCCAGGCCCATGGCGGCGCAAAGCATTTTAATCATCTGATCTACCTCTTAATTTAATACCCAACTCAGTGGAGTAACCCATTGCCCGTGCACTGATCAATAAAGACTCATCAATCACGTAATAGGTTGGAAAGGCGGATATTTTATATTGCTGTGCGGTGTATTCGCTACCTAAAAGTATAGGCATTGTCAGCTGTAAATCATCGACAAATTCTTGTACCTGCGTCTTGGATTGATAGTCCAGGGCAATGGCGATGGCGTGAACATCGCCCTTGTCCATGGCTTTTTGTAAATTCGGCATAGACAACTTGCACACAGAGCACCAGGGGGCGAAAAAATATACCAGGGTTTTTTGCCCTTGCAGTTCCTTAATACTAAAGCGGGTATCGCTGTGTAATTGCGGCAGGGAAAAATAAGGCGCCGGGCTGTGGTCGGCAGACAAGAGGTTACGCTCCTGATAGGCGCTCACCGCGAAAAATACCACCGCCATCAGCACAAGTTGGAAAAAAAACTTCTTCATAAAAATTCTTTAGTTTCAAATTGATACATATTGTAGACCGGCTTTTTTAAGAAAAATGTGAAATTATTATCTTGAAAATATATATGGCGTCCATACATCTGATTATGAGGACGCCATAAAGGGTCCCAACCAAAACAAAGTTATTGATATTTATATATAAAGGTTGTTTGTTCAGCAGAAAAACAACCGCCAAATATTGCTTAAATTAAGGATATTATTATGCGTACAGTAGACCTTTCTCCACTATATCGTTCATTTATCGGTTTTGATCACCTGGCATCACTTATGGATGCAGCGGCACGCACCGATAAACAACCAAGTTACCCGCCGTATAACATAGAGGCACTGGGTAAAGATCAGTACAGAATTACCATGGCCGTAGCCGGTTTCAGCGAAAGCGAGCTGACCATTGAGTCGGAGAATAACACGCTCAAGGTTACCGGAACAAAGGCCGCTAAAGAATCGACAGAAGAGCGCAAGTTTATCCACCAAGGGATTGCTGAGCGCAACTTCGAGCGTAAGTTCCAGCTGGGCGACCATGTCAAAGTGTTGGCCGCAAGTTTGGAAAATGGCCTGCTGGTGATTGACCTGCAGCGCGAAATTCCAGAAGCGTTGAAACCGCGCAAAATTGAAATTGGCACAGGTAAGTTGCTAGAGAGTAAATAATTACTTGCCATTCTCTCTTTGATACGCCGCCCTTTTGGGCGGCGTTTTTATTATTTAGAGCCCGATGTGACTAAAACGGAGAAAAAGCGCGATAAACAATTGCGTGACCTACTCACCGAAATTTGTGACGATCATTGTAAAGCCATTGCCGGCTTTTGCTGGTTAACTCATAAAATAGACTGGAAAAGCCCGCAAAAGAGCTTCACACTCACCTTTGTTTTTACCACGGACGATGAGTTAGAGGCATATTTAGCAAGCGATACCCGAGCGTTAGTTGAAGACGAGCTAGTTAAGGCTCTTAAAGTGATAGGGCTGAGCCCGATTAATAAGACCAAACAGTTAGTCTACGACAGCGAACAACAATGCCAGATTCACCATAGGGGGAATTGGGCAAAACGGTTAAAATAACAAGGACTCAAAGTATGAGCACCGAACTGCCCAGCGCCGCAATTTTTGTCGATGTGCAAAATATTTATTATACCTGTCGCGAAACCTTTGCACGCAACTTCGATTACAACGCTTTTTGGCGTGAAGTCAGCGGTCAATATCGCATTGAAAAGGCCATCGCCTACGCCATCGACAGGGGCGATAACAAGCAGCGGGAATTCCAAAATATCCTTCGTGCCATCGGCTTTGAGGTCAAGCTTAAGCCTTTTATTCAACGCGCCGATGGCTCGGCGAAAGGGGATTGGGATGTGGGCATTACCCTGGACGCCATTGAATATGGTAGCCAAACCGACACCACCATTTTACTCTCCGGCGATGGCGATTTTGACCTGCTGGCGAAAAAGTTACGGGACGAAAAAAACAAGCGTGTGGAAGTGTATAGCTGCGAAAAGCTCACCGCCGCATCGTTAATTAATGCCGCCAGTTATTTTCGCGCCATAGATGAGAGCTTGTTGCTTGGATAGTGACTGCTATGAGCGAAGAGCTGACGTTCATCCTTCCACCGAAATTACTGTTTATACATCCATAATCCTTGAGTTTCTCCCATAGTCAGGAAAACGACCCAATGGGTCGTTTTTGTCGTGTCCACGTTTAGTGCAATGTAACGTAACTTCAATGCTGGCAAGTACTTTCTAAATTTGCTATCAATGGTCATAGGACAAAAACGAGACAGATTGCGGCAGGAAAACGACCCAATCGCTCGATATTAAATTGTTAGGCTTCGTAATTCAGCAATTTCATTTATTGCTTATGGTACGATGTGCCAAAATTTGTTGTAAATTCGAATAGAAAATATGTTCAATAAACTTTTAACTTCACTTTTAGCAAGCTTTTTATTATCAGGATGTGTGTACTCTGTCCATACTTCTAAACTTGATACTCCGGTTAAGAAACCAGCTTTCGAAGATCAGTTAACAACTGATTTCCACTCTGAGATGTCCATTGATAATAGTGAAAAAATGGTTTCCATTGGTGATGACCTGTTTAATGTGGCTCGTTACTACGAGACAGTTAGTGTTTATGAAGTTATTCCATTTTCTAGTCCAACAAATACTCGCTTCCCACAGAAGCAGCAGTGGATAGCAACTCACAATTACAACGACGGAGTATCTGGTGATCTGCTCGTGTATACGACCCCTGCATATCACCGTAGTCAAATTGGTATCATTTTGGATGAAAGTTATTCTCTTTCTACGTCAAAACCATTGGTGCAGCTAAGTGGTGCGAAAGAAGGGCGTCGTTGGAAGTTAATAGGACAAGGTACGTTTTTCTCACGAAGAGAACAATCTACCCGAAAGACTGAAGAGCCAACGTGGGGCTTAAGATTTGGCGGCTTTCAATCTGGTATGTATGTTTTTGAAATTGTGAATCGCTCTGAGTCAACGGTTACTGAAATTCTACAAACAGTAAAAGTCACGGAACAAGACTTTATGGCAGGCTTTGTTGTTCGGAACGTGTTTGTGAAAGGTACTCAAAGCTATAAATCTGGTGTAATTGGGTTTAAGGCAAAGGACCTGAAGGCAACCAAAGCCTAACAATAAATTTAAGCAGATTCGCAACGCTTGGCACTTTTGGTTTGAGTCAGCTTTAGTGTTTACGGCACAATACTTTAGGTAGGTGGCGGCGTTGCTCACTACTTAATTTGGCGTTCACCGTCCGCTTCTGGCACATTACTGTCCTTCAGCGCCGATTTTATGAATCTAATCGACGCTGTGATTCATGTGTCATCTCATTTATACAACTTCTTACTGCGCAATCGCCTGCGCTTTTAGCTGTTCCTTTAGCTCTGCACTCATTTTCTCTATTGCGGCGATTTTGCCTCTGGCGAATTGGCGTTGCTCTTCGCTGATGCCTTCGCGCTCGCCGCGCGCGAGCAGCTCTTTAAGCTGCTCTACTTTGACCTTGGCTGCAACAATATAGGCCTGTTTTACATCGGCTTGTTGCTGGTGCTGGAATTGCAAATAGGCCTGATGGTCGTCTAAATCACCCTGATATTGATATCCGCTGGTCTTTGCCTCACGTTGGGCTATGGGGGGCAGATAATCCGGTTGGCGAATAGGCGTTGGCTCAGCGGTTTCAGGGCTGTCTAGTTCAACCGCTTGCTCCTTTAATTCGCTTGCGTGCGCTAGTGCTTCTTCTATCTTGGGCGCTTTACTGACAGGATCAGAATGGTTTAAAACGGGTTGTCGTTTTGCAGACATGCTGCTGGGTTCAGCTGTGCGCAGGTAATTGCACACCAGAAGTGCAGCAGCTAGCAAAACCAAGGTGACTATCAGTTTTTTCATTGCTTGGCCTCCACCTGTGCCAGCCAGGTTGCTAATCCTTGTTGGTACTGGCTTTTCGCCAGTTCGCGGGCAATATGATTCTTTGCCTGGTAACGCACCGTTTGCGAGTCGACGGGGTAGGTCGCATGGCGTTTGCTTGCCGTGTATACCACAAGCCATTGACCTTTTGGCGTGCGCACCACACGAGACAAGGTGTTTTCCGGGTTGGTAAATGCCAGTTGATACGTAAAGCCTTTGTGTTTGTCTTGTCGCGTTAGCACGCCTTGTTGGGCAGCAAAGATGTCTTGCTGTTGCGTAAACGCTTCTTTAACGCCGAGCTTGCTCGCCTGAGTATAGAAGGTTTCCGCCTGCGTTTTGTCATCAAAGATTGCGCCATAAGCTGTAACGGAATCAATGTACTTAAACCGGTTTTTATGTTGCTGATAATATTGGTTAATTTGCGCATCTGTGATGCCTGCTTTTAAGGTGTCCAACATCGGACTATGACCATGCATCATGTCTTGCACACCCAGTTGGCTAAGTATTGTCGGCCTTAATATGTCCCCAAGCGCAAGTCGCTCCAATCGCGGTAGTGACAGTTGCTGTTGTTTTAACGCGGCAGTAATTTTGCTGATGGCCTCGCGATACTGATACCAACGGTTTAGCTCTGCGCTGTAGGCAGCTAGATCGCCTTGATGCAGGCGAAATTTAATTTGCATCGACATGGCCGTATAAAAATCTGCCAGTGTGAGGGCATCAAAGCCGCTTGATTTAGGTAACACCTCTATTTGCGTAAGGTCTGCTAGTTGTTTCTCTGTCAGCTGTGCATTACTTGGGTATTGGCCAAGTGTGCGTTGTAACCACTTTGCATCTTGGCGCGCTGGTGGCGTATATGTGTTAAGTGATGCCGCATTAAACCAAGCTTGTGCAGTCCAGGCATCAAACAAATAGCGGCGGATATGGTAATGGTTATCAAACCCCACATCGGCTTGGCGCTTAAGGAGTGCGGGGTAGTGTCGGTGAGCTTGTTCTAACAGGTAGGCATTTTCTAACAGGCGCGCCCGAGTATGCAGTGCCAGCTCGCTGTTATGCTGTTTATAAATTTCCTGCATAAAGCGAACTTCTTGCTTACTAGGTATATGTTCACTTGGAAGTTTAGCCTGGGCAATAAAAGATAGGCCGAATAGGCCTATCAAGATTGAGAAAAAGCAGCGCATTAGCGCTGCTCCATCGCATGGTTAAGTAAGTGAACGACCATGGCAATGGCATGAGGGATCACCATACGGCCAATTTGTACACGATCATAATGATCTTCAGAGTTGAGCACTATTCCGCCTTGGGCGTAGCTGAACGCACCGCCTTGGGTTAGCAATGGACGGATATCCTGACTTTGCGGGTCGGGGGCAGAAAATGAGGCCATGGCGTTGGAAACCAAGGTAAAGTCATTGAGCTGCTCTTGATCATAGTAGTCATTGACCCAGCTTTCCCAACTTGAGTGATTGAGCGCCGAGGTGGTCCAGGTGTGATGCGGCTGCAGTAGATCTGTGGTGTGAAATACAAACCCTAAGACCTGAGGGTTACCGCTTTGCAGGTAGCTTTGGTACCAGTACTGACCCAGGTTATCTATGGGTTGGAATGGCATTTCCTCAAAGTCATCGTACATACTGTAGCTGGAGTAGCTATCGATGCGATAGTGAGCTTCGGTGATGCCATAGGTGTTGTACTGGCTACTGTCGCCAAACCAGCCGCTGGCGCCACCCTGACCGTCATCCAGGTAGTCGCCCTGCAACCAGGAGGCCGCCATATTATCTATGTCACCCCATACGGTGAGCTTTTCATAGTTATAGCCACCGAAGTCATTGCCGTGCACATCCGCCCCCTGGGTGTGGTTTTGGAAGTGCCAGTAGCTGGTGTATTTCACTATGCTTTCGGCGGCTCCCCAGACAGGAGCCTGAACACACGAGCCTGACATGGCACCACAGAAAAAGGTGTCTTCGAAATCATCCACATCGTACGCCGCCTGGCCTAGCAGTTCTGCCAGGGCAGCCACCGACATATTGTGCTGTTGTGCGTATTGTTGCAATTTTGCATAGGCGGTGCTGCTTTGGTTTTGCTGCATATAGGCAATGGCATCAAGCACAATGCGCTTATGGGTTTGCTGGCTATATGCCTGGGCATCGGTCGTAATAGCGGCAACTAATAGGGCGCCGAAAATAAGAGGCTGTTTCATTTTGTTTCCATTTTAGTGTTAAATCAGCCTGTATTTAAATTGTCGCGCCTTACAATGAGGTTACTGAATTGTTAATTTTTAATTCCTGTTTTGTGTCTTTATAAATAATCGGCATTGTCTATGCACCACTGCGCTCTATTAAGCACGGCCTGACGGGCCTCATCGCTTTGCTTATCCCAGTTTCGATAAATCATGCCAATGCGGTGGTTATTGCCAAAGCGCGCTCTGTGCCGGTGTAAGAAGTGCCAGTAGAGGCTATTTAGGGGGCAGGCGAGGTCGCTGGTTTTTTCCTTGACCTTATAGTGACAGCCTTGGCAGTAGTCACTCATTTTATTGACGTAATTGCCGCCGGCGCAGTAGGGCTTGGTAGCAATAATGCCGCCATCGGCGAACTGGCTCATGCCCCGGGTATTGGGCATTTCCACCCATTCAATGGCATCGACATAAATACCCAGGTACCAGGCATCCACCTGGTCCGGGTCAACGCCCAGCAGCAAGCAAAAGTTGCCGGTGATCATCAGGCGTTGGATATGATGGGCATATCCATAGTCCAGGCTTTGGCCAATGGCGTGTTGCAGGCAGTTCATTTTTGTTTTGCCGCTCCAGAAAAATTCCGGCAGCGCTTGGTGCGCCTCGAGGGCATTACTGTGTGCGTACTTGGGCATATTGAGCCAATAGACGCCTCTGACATATTCACGCCAGCCTAAAATTTGCCTGGCGAAGCCTTCAACTTGCGCAAGGGTGATCCTTCCTTCAGATTCATGATATGCCTCTATTGCCGCGTTGATGACTTGCAGTGGGTGGAGGATTTTTGCGTTGAGCGCAAACGACAGGCGGCTATGGTACAAGGACCATTTAGCGTAGCTGTGGCAGGTCATGGCGTCCTGAAAGGTGCCAAACAGAGGCAGCAGATGATTACAAAAATACTCAAGCAACTGCAGTGCTTGTTTGCGTGTCACCGGCCACAGCAGCCTGGGCCCGCCTTTGCCTATGGTTTTTATTTTATGGCGAGCAATGCGCTCGGTAATTGCCTTAACGTCGTTATCAAAGCACAAGGGAGGGGGAAGCTGTTTAATGTCCTCGGCCTTGAGCTTGTTACGGTTCTCTTTGTCGAAGTTCCATTGGCCGCCAAGGGGTTTACCCTGGTCCATCAAGATATCGAAGCGCCTGCGCATCTTGCGATAGAATTGCTCCATGGTGTGATGGGTATCCGCCTGGAAATAGTCGCCTAACTCTTCAAATCCGAGCATAAAATGCTCACTGTCATAGCGCCTTATCTCAACGCTACTTAATGTCAGCTGCTCCAGTTGCCGGCGTAGCCGATATTCATCCGGTAGCTGATAGCTAAAACAGTCGGCTTGATGCTCGGTGACACAGTGGGCAATTAACTCATTGAGCTGTGCAAACTCTTGGGTGTCGTCCAGAGTAAGGTGTAAAACCTGATGCCCCGCCTGGCTAAGGGCAGACGCAAACCGTTCCATCGCAGCAAAAAAGCACATGCTCTTTTGAATATGATGCTTGGTGTAGTGCATTTCTTGATGCAGCTCAGCAATGATGTAAAGCACATCATCTCGCTTGGTTTTAAACCAAGAATGATTGGCATTGAGTTGGTCGCCTAAAATCAGGCGAACTTCTTTGTATTGTTGCTTGCTCATGCTCGCTCTCTTACTAGTGCCGTGGCCAGCCATTGTGATCCCGCTCCTGTGCTTGCACAGCCACTCCACCGTAACGCTTGATAAACCGGCCGTCGGGGTCGAATAACTCGGTTTGTTTAGCAATGTTGAAATGCCGTCCACCGCGGGGGTCGGCACCGACCCCGGCTATGTACTGCCAGTTGCCATAATTGCTGGCAACATCGTAATCAATTAAGTGATGCTCGAAGTAGGCCGCGCCATAGCGCCAATCCAGTTCCAATTCATTGACAAAACAACTGGCGACGATTTGCCTGCCTCTGTTGGACATCCATCCACTGGTATTGAGTTGGTGCATGAGCGCATTGACCAGCTCAAACTCGGTATTGCCATGACACCAGGCCTGATAACGTTCCGGGTAAAAGCTGGTTTTTGGGGCCGTGTGGCTCATGCCTTTAAATACAAATAGCGAGCGGCCTTGCTTTAGAGCCAGCCATTGAAAATACTCTCGCCACAAGAGTTCAAAGTAGATCCAGTAGGTTGATTCGTTCGCTCCATATTTATTTTCATATTTTATTAGTGCCATATACATTTGCCTCGCGCTAAGTGAGCCGTTGGCTAACCAAGGTGACAATCCGGTAGAAAATTTATCTCCCCACAAGGCATTACGTGTTTGCTTGTAGCGACTAGGAGCAGTGCTACTGAAATAACTAGTTAACGCTGTAGTCGCTGTTTGTGAAAACCATGCGCTCATTGGCTGCAAATCATTGTATATGTCCGTGCATAAGGGTAATTTACATTGCACCGAAGTAGGAAAATGTAGTGGGCTTCCCATGGTTGGATGGACCGCAACGCTAGATTCCACAAGCTTTCTAAAGCGGCTAAAGGTGTCGGGAGTGTCGTCAATTTGAAAGGGTAACTGCTCTTTTGCAAACAGCGTATGGTTGGACTTATGCCAAAAGTTGATCCCCCGTACTTGCTGTGTCAATTTACGCAGTGCTAATGACTCATTCCATCCGAATTGGTTGGCAATGGCGATATCACTCACTTTATGCTCTCGTATTATGCGAACTAAATCTTCTATGCTGTCGGCGAAATAGAGGTTGTGCCCTTGGCGCGATAGGTCATCGGCGAGGCATTTAAGCGTTTGCCCTCTAAACGAACATACGCTTTTGGAGACGTCTTGTTTTGGATAAGCGTTGTAGCTGGCACCGACGAGCTCATTTAGTGGCGTATAGATGAAAATAAGCTGCTTACAATGTTGGCAAAGTCGTTGCAGCAACTCATTGTCGGCGATTCTGAGATCGTTACTAAATAGATATAAGCCCGTAGACATAGGTTCATCATGTGAGTGTTCTATGTTTAGTGATACGGAATTAACAGTGAGTTCGATCGTTTTAGCGAAGACAGGTGTGTAAATCAGCTACAATGGAAGCAATTAAACAGTGCAAAAGGAGTTTTTATCATGTTCAAAAGGATATTGGCGATAACGTTATTATTATCTAGTAATCAGTTAGTTGCACAAACCGCGGTGTACAAATGTGTTATTGATGGGGTTGTAAGCTACTCACAATTACCCTGTAGCCAAGATGCGCAAAAGCTTGATGTCAAAACGCTAGTCGATAAACAACAAGTAATGACCTCAACGCCGGCAGATTCAGGTATTGCGAACTACATAGATAACCGAGCCATATCGCGTGAGTTAGCGCAAAGCAAAGACAAAATAGATACCTATTCATTGCAGATGAGGCAGGAGTTAACTGAGCTCGAAGCCCAAGCTAACGGTCAGCGCAAGAATCTTGCCGGTGCTGAACGAGAAAAGGCGATAGCAACACAAATGCAATCAAGCATCGATCATTACCAAGCGTTGATAAACAGAGAGCAACTTAATATCGATCGTCTTCTTCTCAAGCAACAGATGACCGCTGAGCCATCGAATAAGGATGATAGCGTTGATGAATACATCAAAATGCAGCGAATTGAGCGGGAGATACGAGAGCATGAAGATAAAATTGAGACCTATCATCAGCAATTAGATTCGGAGCTCAAGGCGTTGAAGATTAAGACTACGGGCCAGTCTGCGAACTTAGTGGCTGCGAAGTTCGATAATGCCAATGCGCAAAGAATGTCAGCAATAACAGCTAAGTACGCAACTTTAATCGACATAGAACAAAAAGCATTGCAACGTCTAACAAACGAGTATGCGCTATTAAAAGCGAAGTAGAATATGGTTCTAAAAAGAACGGTGCCTTAATGGCACCGCTTTTTAATTTAACCCACTTCTGCGATTAGCATCGTTGAATTGAGACTGATCAACTGCGCTTTAGCAAAGAAGTTGAACTCGGTGCTGGTGGTCCAGGTATAGGCACCCATATTCTCGGTAAACACCAAATCACCGTCGGCTAAGGCCGGCATTAAACAGTTATCGCTGATCACATCGATACTGTCACAGGTCGGCCCGGTTAAAACACAGGGTTGCACATCTTCATATACCAGGCTGTAAAAGCGCTGCTCTGGCTCACCATACACTCGGCCACTAAAGGCGCCGTAGACACCATCGTCCATGTAGTACCAGGTGGTGCCCCCGCGCTTGCTTTGACCCATCACGCTCATGACATGGGTCATAGCCGAAGCAACGATAAAGCGTCCTGGCTCGGCAATAAACTGTACCGTGTCGGGCCAGCTGCTCAAAGCATCGCGTATCGGTGCGCAAAATTCATAGATATCAATGGGCTGTCCCGCGTAGCTCACCGGGAAACCACCGCCAATATCCAAGGTATTCATAGCGCCTAGGCCTTCGGCGACGGCTCCTTCGAAGACTATTTTGCATTGTTCGATAGCATGCACATATTTACCCGCATCCATGGTTTGTGAACCAACGTGAAATGATAAACCACGTACGCGAATGCCTAACTCTTTTGCGCGCTTAAGCAAGGGTAAGGCATCAGCTCTGATCACCCCAAACTTCTTGGACAAGTCAGCGGCCGCATCTTTATTAGGGAAGCTCAGGCGCAGCAATAACTCGACTTGGTCGCGATAGGGCACAAACTTATGCAGCTCATTTTCGCTGTCGAACACAAAGGTGGTACAGCCATAGTTAAGAGCATGCTCTATATCACTTACGCGTTTGATCGGGTGAGTGTGGATCACCTGAGTAGGAGCAACACCTGCTTGAGCCACAAGATCCACTTCGCCGTTCGTGGCTAAATCAAAGCTGCCACCAAGCTCATTTAACGTGTGTACCACATCAATATGAGGCAAAGGTTTAAGCGCATAATGCAAGGTAACATTAGGCAAGGCGTTAGCCAGCTGTAAATAATTTTCACGCACTTGGTTTAGATCAAGCACCAGTAATGGGGTGCCGTGTTGCTTCGCAAGGGCGGTGCATAGAGAAAGGTGCTCGTTGTTTGTAGCAAAAGGCTGAGCAAAGGTAGAAACCGACATCATAACTCCAAAAGTTAATTTGGATAGTTACTCTTTCGCCTTGGCAAGAAATGCTGTACTAGGATTGGCTATCTAATAAAAGTGGCGCAATAATAGCCAAATTATTGCGCCACGCAAGCAAAATTTTTAAAAATTTTATCGCTTTATTTCAGCTGTTTATTCAGCGATATCGAAAGTAACCTGAGTGTCTTCACCGGCTACTACAGTCACGTCCTGAGTAGAGTACAGAGTAACTTCTTCATTCAGTACTTCAGCGTCGTCAAGGTGTGCCGTACAAGTGTAGGCAAGCTTGTAGCTACCCGCTGCAACGAAGCCGATTTCGAACTCGTTCAGTCCGCTTTCTTCATTGAATACCACGTTAGCCGTTGCGATTGGTGCATCGGCAGGTGAGGTTACACCGTCTGCCTCAACATACAGATCTTTAGGCTCAACAACATCACCGCTGTATAGGTAAACTGCATGGCCAAAGGCACCTGTTTCAGGAGCAAAGGCAATGTTGTCGGCTTCACAGCTCGTAATCATGGCTTCTGTTACTAAGCCTTCGATGTCTTCAACATCGGCAAGGTTTTCAAGGCGGATACCGGTAGGTTTAAGGTTCACAACTTCGCTGTTGCTAGGATCAACCAGTGATTTTTTCAGGTCGAACTCAAGAACGAACTGGTTTTCGCCAACCGCTAGGGTGAAGTCGTTGATTTGAATCTCACCAAGACCATCTTTGTTTTTACGGTTAACTACCAAAGGAGCAACGGTATCATCGTTGTATACAATGTGAGAAGTCATCGCGATATTGGCTTCATCACCGTTCACGATATTGGCGCGGAGCCAGTTGTACTGACCCGGCGCTACAACTTCATCATTGATAAGACTGAATACGTCGCTACCGGTGAATTCTAAAAGGTTAACCATTACAGGTTCACCGTCTGCGGTACGGGTTTCGAACATTGGACGTTCGCCGTCGGCACCATTAATGATGATGCTATCAAAAGCTACCCATACTTCTTTTGCATTACTGACAGGCGCATCAGATACACCTAGGCTGAATTGAGCCGTTTCTTCTTCACTCGAAGAACCACCACAGCCTGTTAGTAAAGTAGCTGAGATGGCCGTTGCTAGTAATAGTTTATTCATAGTTTTTGATTCCCTTTGTTTGCAGTATTTTTGAGCTTAACAAATGAGGCTGAACAGGCATTTAACAAGCATAAGTCAAAGATTGAAAAGGCGCTGAAAATGCTATTTAAGTTGCCCAAAGATACTTTTTAGTTCTTTTTTAGCTTTAGCGGTTAAGCATCATACTGAGACAAAACTCGGTTAGCCATCGCACTTTGAGGTGGAATTTTAAGGGAAGTTATATTGAGCAGGGCACTGGTTGGAGATAAAGATCTTGCCGGTCTGTGGGAGTAATGTCACTAGGGTTATGGAAGCGCCCAAGATGTGCCTGAAATAGACACGGCACTTGCATGACGCAGTGCCGTGTTTTTGGGTGTTACTTAACTTCTTTACCCGCCGCCTGTTGGTCGGCATGGTAGCTGGAGCGAACGAAAGGTCCGCAGGCAGCATGAGAAAAGCCAATTTCATCGGCATATTCTTTTAGTGCGTCGAATTCCTCGGGTGGCACATAACGCTTCACCGCTAGGTGGTGCTTCGAAGGTTGCAGATACTGACCCACGGTCAGCATATCAACATTGTGCTCACGTAGATCACGTAACACTTCTTCGATTTCACTCATTTCTTCACCCAAACCAACCATTAGGCCAGATTTAGTACGAACTTCTGGGTGCGCTTCTTTAAAGCGACGTAGCAGCTCTAGTGACCATTTATAATCGGCACCTGGACGTGCCAGTTTATACAGACGTGGCGCGGTTTCCAGGTTGTGGTTGAACACATCCGGCGGTGTTTCACTGAGGATCTCAAGTGCACGTTCCATACGACCACGGAAGTCGGGAACTAGGATCTCTATGGTAATACCCGGGTTGTGCTTGCGAATTTCACGGATACAATCGGCAAAGTGTTGAGCACCACCGTCACGCAGGTCATCGCGGTCAACCGAGGTGATCACCACATAGCTTAGCTTCATATCCTTGATGGTCAGTGCTAGTTTTTCCGGCTCTTCGGCATCCGGTTTAAGCGGACGGCCGTGTGCCACATCGCAAAACGGGCAGCGGCGGGTACAGATAGCACCCAAGATCATAAAGGTGGCCGTACCATGGTTAAAACATTCGGACAGGTTAGGGCAGCTGGCCTCTTCACATACCGAATGCAGGCCATGTTTACGCATGGCTTGTTTAATACCATCGATACGCTCGCTCGACTTAGGCAAACGGATCTTCAGCCACTGTGGCTTGCGCAGCATTTCTTCTTTTTCTGTCGGCAAGACCTTAACCGGGATCAGTGCCATTTTTTGGGCGTCACGAAGCTTTACGCCCGGCTCCATACGTACAGATGATTTTGTCATTCTTTCACTAAACCTTCTTGGTACTCAACCTCTGCAGGATTGAGTCGTTTAATTAATTGCTGCACCAGTCCTTGTCCGGCGCTTTCAACGCTTTGTGGACCGCCTAAGTCTTTACATTGCACCATTTGCAGGCCGGCGTAACCACAAGGGTTAATGCGTAAAAATGGGCCTAAATCCATATCGACATTTAAGGCCAGCCCATGGAAGGAGCAACCACGGCGTACACGCAGGCCTAGCGAGGCAACCTTGGCTTCATTCACGTAGACGCCCGGGGCATCTTTTTTGGCATAGGCTTCGACGCCATATTCTTGCAGGCAATCGATAATGCTTTCTTCGAGCCAGGTTACCAGCTCGCGTACGCCAATTTTCAGGCGGCGTAAGTTAAACAGTACATAGAGCATTTGCTGGCCCGGGCCGTGATAGGTCACCTGGCCGCCGCGATCGACCTGAACCACAGGAATATCACCCGGCATCAGCAGGTGTTCTTCTTTACCGGCCTGGCCCTGGGTAAATACGGGATCGTGCTCAACCAGCCAGATTTCATCAGCACTTTGCTCATCGCGCACATCGGTATATTCCTGCATGGCATGCCAAATGGGCATGTATTCTTGGCGTCCTAGCTGGCGAACAATTAGATTACTCACGGCGTGTCCTCTGTGGTGCTGTTAAAGCACGTAGCGGACATGCTCAAGGCTGCCCAGCTCAGTGTAGATAATTTCGATATGCTCTTTTGACGTTACGGTCGCAACCAGGGTGACCGACTCGTAGTTACCCTTGCTACTGGGCTTGGTTCTTGGCGCGTAGTCGCCCGGAGCATGTTCTTGCATAACTGTAAGTACTTGCTCAGTTAATTCTACGTTAGCAAGGCCCATTACCTTAAAGGTAAACGGACAAGGAAACTCTAGATACTCATCAAACTTGGTGTCTTTAACCGGATTGACCATAATGCTTGACCCTCATTTACAGCACAGGACGCAAACAAACTAATGGGCTCATTAGTTCACAATGGCGCATATTCTAGCATTTTTTAGCGCAAAAAAAACGCCCCTCAATAGGGGCGCTTATTCTGGATTAGGCCAGTTGTAAGTATATTTCTACTTACTCAATGATTTGCAAGCGTAAGTAGTCGTAGATCTTGCTGAAAAAACCACCTTCTTCAACACTTTCCAGAGTGACTAAAGGATAGCTGGCAATGTCTTCACCGGCTAGCTGCAGGTATAAGGTACCTACCTTAGTGCCCTTGGCCAGTGGCGCTTCCAATGTAGTATCAAGCTCGAAGTTGGCTTCCAGGTTCTTTTGTTGACCACGCGGAATAGTGATTGGTGTGCTCTCTAAAATACCCAGAGAAACGATTTCCTTATCACCCATCCAAATACGTTGCTCGGCAAACTTGTCACCGGCTTGATACGGAGTGATGGTTTCAAAAAAGCGGAAGCCGTAGTTAAGCAGCTTTTTGCTTTCAACCTTACGGGCACGCTCAGAGCTGGCACCCATGATCACAGCGATTAAGCGCATATCGCCCTTGGTCGCTGAAGAAACCAGGCTATAGCCGGCATCATCGGTATGACCGGTTTTAATGCCGTCTACCTCAAGGCTTTGATCCCATAACAGACTGTTACGGTTGAACTGCTTAATGCCGTTATAGGTAAAATCTTTTTCTTTATACAGGGCATACTCGTCCGGCACATCACGGATCAAGGCGGCACCTAGGGTCGCCATATCGCGTGGCGTGGTGTAATGCTCGTTGGTGTCTAGGCCGTGGCTGTTAATAAAGTGGCTGTTGCTCATGCCTAGTTTTTCCGCATGCGCATTCATTAAATCGGCAAATGCTGATTCGCTGCCGGCAATATGTTCGGCCATGGCTACACAGGCATCGTTGCCCGATTGAATTATGATACCGCGGTTAAGATCTTCAACACTGACCTGTTTACCTACTTCGATAAACATTTTTGATGATTCTGGGAAATTCTTTGCCCAGGCATTTTCACTGACCGTCACCATATCGGTGGGAGCCAGGTTGCCTGCGGCGATTTCTGTACCTACCACATAACTGGTCATCATTTTCGTTAAACTGGCCGGTGCCAATTTGGTATCGGCTTCGCCTTCAGCGATTACTTTGCCTGTGGTGAAGTCAACCAGGAAATAACCCTTGGCATTAACCTCAGGAGCTGCGGGGATAATTTGGGCGTTAGCGGTAAAAACGGCGCTAGCACATAGCAGTCCACTTAAGCCTTTTAGAAGAGAATGTTTAATTGATTTCATTATGCTTGTTTAATCTGTTTTGGGTGAAAGTGCGGTTAGGGTGTTATCTTAAAGGGCTTGGTCGTCATAAAGCAAGAAAGCTTGGGCAAACCTAGTACTTTTTAATTGCTCTAATAACGTCTTAGCCTGTTGCTCGTCGCTTATTGGACCTAAGCGAAGGCGAAAAATTCCATCTTTGTGCTGTTTTATATGGGTCGGGACGTGATAATCCTGCTCTAGCTGCAGTGCCAGCGCCTGAATATTCGCCAATTGTGACCCGGCAGCAACTTGTATGTATTTGGTGCGCGGCTTTGCGTCGGCAAGGGTAATGGCTTCGAGCTTAACCTTGGCTGTACCCTTTAAGTGATAACCCAGTTTATACGCCGCAGCGTAGGATAAATCGATAATACGGTCTTCATGGAAAGGACCGCGGTCGTTAACTCGTACCACCACGCTCTGACCATTGTCGATATTGGTGACGCGCACAAAGCTAGGTAGCGGCAAGGTTTTATGGGCCGCGGTCATGGCAAACATATCGTACACCTCGCCGTTGGAGGTGTGATAGCCGTGAAATTTGCGCCCGTACCAAGAGGCGATACCGCTTTGGGTGAAGCCGGTTTCATCAAATATAGGCACATATTGCTTGCCCCTGACTTGGTAAGGACGATTCGCCGCGGCGCTTTTCGCTTCGTCTGTGACCACTGCGTCTTGTAGTTCTAAGTCCGAAGGGTGACGCAGCGGTGCGGCATCATGCTCCATCTGATAGCGGCCGGATTGACCCTTGCTCGGGGCGCTGCCGGGTGAACTACAGGCGGTGATAATGAAACTAAGTAAGACGATAAAAAGCGCGCGTAAGGCCATTATTTATTCAACATCCGTTTTTCCGTGGCGATACTCATTATGATGCCAAAGCCTGCGAGCAGTGTCACCATAGATGTGCCGCCGTAACTGATCAGCGGCAACGGAACACCCACCACGGGCAATAAGCCAGATACCATGCCGATATTTACAAAGACATAGACAAAGAAGGTCAGGGTCAGAGCGCCAGCCAATAGTTTACCGAAGGCTTCCTGAGCATTCACGGCGATATAGAGGCCGCGGGCGATAATAAAGAGGTAGACACCGAGCAGGAATAAGACGCCGATAAGGCCAAACTCCTCGCTCAGTACCGAGAAGATAAAGTCGGTATGGCGCTCGGGTAGAAACTCCAGTTGCGACTGAGTGCCTTGCAGCCAGCCCTTGCCCTCAATACCACCTGAGCCTATGGCGATTTTCGATTGAATAATATGATAACCCGAGCCTAAAGGGTCACTTTCCGGATTGAGGAAGGTGAGTACCCGCTGCTTTTGATAGGCGTGCATGCCATAGTGCCAAAACAGCGGCGCACCGGCGCCGACTAATACCGCTAAAGAGCCGATCAGGCGCCAACTGACGCCCGCTAAAAACAGCACAAAGATGCCTGAGCTGGCGATCAGAATCGAGGTACCTAAATCAGGCTGCTCCTTAATGAGCAAGGTCGGCACCATGACTATCGCCAAACCGATAAAGAGGTTGCTTAATTTCGGTGGTAAATGGTTGCGACCAATATACCAGGCGACGCACATGGGCACCGCCAGTTTCATGATTTCCGAGGGTTGAAAGCGAATACCTATATTGAGCCAGCGCTGCGCGCCTTTGGAGCTGACACCGACAAAGAGCACGGCGACCAACATTAAGGTGCCTACAAGATACACAGGGATCACCACGCGTTTTAGGGTGCTTGGCGAGACTTGTGCACAGATCATCATGGCAATAAAGGCGCCGCCCATGCGGGTGCTGTGGCGCATCATCATGCCGGTATCCTGGCCACTGGCGCTATACACTATGGCTAAGCTACCTACCATCATAGCTAACAGTGCCAAAAACAGCGGCAGGTCGATATGCACACGCTGCCAAATAGAAACCTTATTGGTGACTGGCGTCATGACTGCGGCTCCTTCTTGCCTTGGCTAATGGGGTTGGCGAGGAAATAATAATCCATTACCTGACGGGCAATAGGTGCCGCCACCGTGGCGCCGCCACCGGTGTTTTCAACGATAATGGTGACTACAATTTTTGGGTCGTTAAAAGGGGCAAAACCCACATAAATGGCGTTGTCGCGATGACGCTCTTTGAGTTTATCGGCCTCGTAGCGTTCACCCTGGGCAATGCTGACCACCTGCGCCGTACCGGTTTTACCGGCCGGGTCGTAGGTCGCACCTTTAAAGGCTTTATGCGCCGTACCTGTGATCTTGGTCACTGTGTTATGCATGGCGTCGAGGGCAACTTGCCAGTGTCTCGGGTTGTTCAATACTATCGGTGGCTTTTCGTCATTATTGATTACTTCTACTTGCTCATCGCGGCGCAGCGCTTGTGCCAGATGCGGCGGATGGTGTCTGCCCTTATTCACCAGGATATTAATGGAGTTGGCGATTTGAATCGGCGTTGCCGTCCAGTAACCCTGACCTATGCCCACTGAGATGGTATCGCCGCGCCACCAGGGCTCGCGGAAACGTCCTTCTTTCCATTCCCTGGTAGGTAAAATGGCGGTGGTTTCTTCTTTTATATCTATACCGGAGAGATCGCCAAAGCCAAATTGCGCCATAAAGTCGCTGATCTTGGTGATCCCGGCGCGATAGGCGATATCGTAAAAATAGGTGTCGCACGACTCTTCGATGGCCTTGTACACGTCAACATGGCCATGACCCCAGCGGCGCCAGTCACGCCATTTATGCTCAACATTGGGAATTTGGAAAAACCCTGGGTCGAACATCTTGGTTTGCTCTGTCACTAATCCTTCTTCCATGCCGAAAATCGCCATATGCGGTTTGATGGTAGAAGCCGGAGCGTAGCGCCCCTGAGTAGCGCGGTTGATAAGCGGTCTGTCCGGATTTAACAGGGCCTTGTAGTCCGCCGAGCTGATGCCGTGAACAAAGAGGTTAGGGTCGTAGCTGGGGTTGGAATACAGGGCCAGGATGCCACCGGTTTTCGCATCCAGGGCGATTACCGTACCGCGCTTATCTTCCATGCTCAATTGAGCGATTTGTTGCAGGCCAATGTCTAAGGTCAGTACCAGATCTTTACCCGGTACAGGCGCGGTTTCATCCAAACTGCGCAGCACTCGGCCGCGGTTATTGATCTCCACCGATTGCGAGCCCACTTCACCGTGCAATTCGGTTTCATAAAATTTTTCTAAACCCAATTTACCAAAGTCGCGGGTGGCGCGGTAGTTGGTGGCTAAATCTTCGGCCTCAAGCTGTGCCAGCTCCTTTTTATTGAGCTTGGCCACATAACCCAGGGCATGGGTTAAGGTATCGCCATAGGGGTAATGACGAGCCAGTCGGGCTTCTATGCTAAAGCCGGGAAATTTATGTTGATTGACGGAAAAAAGCGCTACCTCTTTTTCATCAAGGCGGCCTTTAAGCACCTGGCTTTTAAAGCGGCGGTTATGACGGATGTCGTCTAAAAATTCTTCTTTTTGTTGCTCGCTGATGCTGATCAGCTTACCAATGTCATCAAGCGCGGCATCGAGATCATCCACCTCTTCGGGGATCACCTCCAGGTTATATACGGGCTTGTTTTCCGCCAGCAGATTGCCATTACGGTCATAAATAAGGCCGCGGTTGGGCGCTATGGGGATCACATTAATGCGGTTATCGTTCGAGCGTGTTTGATAGGTTTGGTGCGAAACTATCTGTAAGTTATACAGGTTTGAAATAAGTATCGCGACCATGATCAAGACAAAAACAAAGGCGGTAAAGGCCCGCCGCGCAAACAAATTGGCCTCGGCGGAATGGTCGCGGATCGGAGTGCGTTTACGCAGCATGGGTTCTTATTATTCTCGGTGATAAGGGTGGTTGTTGTTTAAGCTCCAGCCCCGGTACAGGCTTTCGGCTACAATAATGCGAACCAAGGGATGTGGCAAGGTCAGATTCGACAGCGACCATTTTTGTTCCGAGCGGGCGATACACTCGGGCGCCAGGCCTTCTGGGCCGCCGATCAATAAGCTGACATCACGGCCATCAAGCTGCCACTTTTCCATGGCTTTGGCCAATTGATGGGTGTCCATGGCCTTGCCCGTCACCTCCAGAGTGACTATGCGGTTGCCCTTAGGGATGGCGGCCAAGGTACGCTCACCTTCTTGCTGCAAGATGCGTTTAATATCGGCATTCTTGCCGCGCTTACCGGCGGGGATCTCGACCAGCTCTAAGGCCATATCTTTGGGAAAGCGGCGCTGATATTCGCTAAAGCCCGCTTCAACCCAAGCAGGCATCTTGGTGCCCACGGCGACCAATTGGATCTTCACCGCTTAACCCCAGAGTTTTTCTAACTGGTAGAAGTCGCGGGTTTCGTCTTGCATAACATGGACGATTACATCGCCAAGGTCGACCAATACCCATTCACCCACGTCCTGACCTTCTTGGCCGATAACGTCGAGGTTATGTTCTTTGGCTTCTTTAGCTAGATGGCGAGCAATAGATTGTACCTGGCGTTTGGAGTTACCAGAGCACACCACCATGTAGTCGGTAATGTCTGAGCTTTCGCGTACGTCTAAGGTGATCACGTCGCGGGCTTTCATGTCATCAATTTTGTCTAATGCAAAGTCAAGTAGTTCGTTGGTTTGCAAAATACACTCTCTGTTTAATCAAATTCATTTAAGCGGGTGATGTTATCACTTTTAACCGGTCATATACAGGCGCTTATCGCGTATATATTGGCTCACCGCCGCGGGTATTAAATCTTCACAGGGCTCTCCGCGCTGCAAGCGCTCGCGCACTAAGGTTGAGGAGACAGCCCGTTGCGGCCCGGCTAAAAAGTACACCAGTCCCGCTTGTTTAGACTCCAGCGCCGAACCTTGGTTGCATTGGTGCTGGTTTAAATAGGCCTGCAACTGAGGCGAGGGGGACAGATGCTCGTCCGGGCGCTGATACACCACCAGATGACATAACTCGAGAATGTCGCGCCATTGGTACCAGGAATCAAAACCGTTAAAGGAGTCCATACCCAACAAAAACAAAATGGGTTCCTGCGTCCGACCGCTGGCGTTGAGTTCGCTGCGCAATTCTTGCAGGCTCAATAAGGAATAAGAGGGGCCGCTGCGGTGCAATTCGCGCTCGTCTATGGCAAAGCGGGGCTCGGCGGCAATGGCGAGTTTCAGCATTGCCAACTTATCGGCATTGTCGATACCGCTTGCCTGTTTATGTGCGGGAACCCGATTGGGCATAAAATACAGGGTGTTACCGCCGAAGTGCTCAAGGCACTGCTCGGCCATATTCAGGTGGGCAAAATGCACCGGATCAAAGGTGCCGCCAAATAACAACATGCTTACTCCACAAAGCTAGGTGCGGCAAAAGGCAGTGCCCGGCAAAAGCTGACGCTGATATGGGCCAACATGGGATAGGGAGAGCCCAGTTTGCCACTTTTGTAGGCGCTATCGAAATCGGCCAGCAGGTCGAGCAACGCACTTAAGTGTTCGCTGCGCAGGCGCTGCAAGGCCTGGCTGTACATACCTTGTTGGTTTTTCCAAATGGCCAGCTGTTTGCAGGCGCTGTTAAAGTCTTGCCCGTTTTGTTGCAAGCTCAGCAGCTTTTGTAATTGCTGCGCTTCCTTGGTCAGGGCCCAGGCTATGGCGGTGGGCTCGGTATTATCGTTTTGCAACCGGGTTAATACCTGGATGGCCTTAGTGCTGTCGCCCAGCAAGATGGCATTGGCCAAATCGAAAATATCGAACTTGTTTTGATTCAGTAGGGTTCCAAGCAGGGTATGACCATTAATGGCGCGCTGCCCATAGAGCAGGGAGAGCTTTTCCAGCTCCTGATAGCAGGCCAGCAGGTTGCCTTCTGTGGTATCGAGCAACACCTGTTTAGCATCGCCTTCGAGGTTTAACTGCAGGCGACGGCAATGGCCGTCGAGCCAGCGGCGCAAGTGATTGCCGCTTAAGGGGTAGCAGGGGATAAAGAGGCCCTGCTGATCTAGGGCCTTAAACCAGGCGCTGCGCTGGATTTCTTGTGATGCCTTCATGCCGTGCAGGACGATAACACAATCCGGGTTAGGGGATTGCACATAGCCTTTGAGGTGCTCGGCTCCGGTTTTGCCGGGCTTTTGTCCCGCCATATCCACTTCAATCAGGGTGCGGGCGCTAAAGAGCGACATACTTTGATAATGGGCGTCCAGCTCTAGCCAATCGAATTGCGCCCCGGCGCTCAGCTTAATGACTTCATCGAAGCCTTGTTGCTTGGCGCTGTGGCGAATTTGCTGCACGCATTCACTGACCTGAAAGGGCTCCTCGCCAAAGACCATGTAAAATGGCGCTAACCCTTTTTGTAGTTGTTGCGGCAGTTGATTGGCGTAGACGCGCATTAGAGCTGGGCCAACTCACGAACGATGCGACGACTGGCCTGTTTGCGCAACTCGTCGAGCAAGATGGTCATCTCATTGGCCTTAGCTAGGGCATTATCCGGGTCATCCTGATAATTACGATAGAGCTCAAAGTATTGCTCAATTGGCTTGGCGTTGGCGCGCTCTAAGCGATAGGAAACCGAATAAATCAGCTCATATTCCGCCACCTGACCGTTTTTAAACAGCGACAGTACGCGTCTGTCGAGACTATCGGCTTTTAGAGTGAGTGTCGGGGAGTTAGCTCTAAGATTTTGGTTTACCAGTACATTGCTGTGCTCAAGCTCCTGCAATACCTCGGCAAAAAGGGCCGAGTTAGGGTCCTGCGCCGTGACTTCTAAGGTCATCAGATCTGCAGGCAGATCGGAAGCTCGTTTAAGATGAAAGCCGCAGCCGCTTAGCATAAGCGCTAAGCAGCCGAGGATCATAAGGTTGAGCAAACGCGATGGGGCGAACATCTTAGTTCGCCACCACGTTAAGCACTTTGCCTTTAATATAAATCACTTTACGCACAGTTAGGCCTTCGGTGAATTTCTGTACATTGGCATCGGCAAAAGCAGCTTGCTCTACCGCTTCTTGATCGGCATCCGCCGCAAGAGTCAGTTTCGCACGTACCTTACCATTGATCTGGACCACGACCAGCTTTTCACTTTCAACCATAGCCGATTCATCGGCAACCGGCCAAGTAGCGTCAAGCACATCGCCTTCTTTGCCCAAGTCTTGCCATAGCTGGTGCGACAAGTGCGGGGTGATAGGCGCAAGCATGATCAACATGGCTTCTAGGGCTTCGTTGGCCACCGCTTTGTCACCTTCATCCGCTAATGGTGCCTTGATCAGCTTGTTAGACAGCTCCATCACGGCGGCAATGGCGGTGTTGAAGGTTTGACGGCGCTCTAGGTCGTCGGTGATCTTGGCGATCGCCTTGTGCAGTTCACGACGCAGTTCTTTTTGCTCTTTCGAGAGCGAAGCAACATCTAACGCTACAAAACCGGCTTTTTTCACATCTAGCGCATATTTGTAAACACGCTTAATGAAGCGGTGCGCACCTTCTACGCCCGAGTCTGACCATTCCAGGGTTTGCTCTGGTGGCGCAGTGAACATCATAAACAAGCGCACGGTATCGGCACCGTATTGCTCGATAACATGCTGCGGGTCGATACCGTTATTTTTCGACTTCGACATCTTGCTCATACCGGCGCTTTCTACCGGCTGGCCGTCGTCTTTGTGCCATGCCTTGATGATGCGGCCCTTGTCGTCTTTTTCGGTTTCAACGTCAGTGGGTGAAATCCAGATATCGCCGCCTTTTTCATCCTTACGGAAGTAGGTTTCAGCAAGTACCATGCCTTGACACAGCAGGCGCTCGAACGGCTCGTCAGAATTAACTAGACCAAAGTCACGCAATAGCTTGTGGAAGAAGCGCGCATATAATAGGTGCAAGATCGCGTGCTCGATACCGCCAATGTATTGGTTTACCGGTAGCCAGTAGTTGGCTGCACCCGGCTCTAACATGCCTTCATCGTAGCGCGGGCTACAGTAGCGGGCATAGTACCAAGACGACTCCATAAAGGTATCGAAGGTATCTGTTTCGTGGAACACGGTTTCGCCGTTAATGGTAGCCTTGGCCCACTCTGGATCTGATTTGATCGGCGAAGTTACACCGTCCATGACTACGTCTTCTGGCAGACGCACCGGCAGCATGTCTTCAGGCGCGGCCAGCTCAGAGCCATCTTCTGTGTTCAACATAGGAATTGGTGAGCCCCAGTAACGCTGACGGCTTACACCCCAGTCACGTAGGCGGAAGTTAACCTTGCGCTCACCCACGCCAAGCGCGGTTAGCTTGTCGGCGATGGCATTGAAGGCGCCATCAAAATCCAGGCCATCGAACTCGCCAGAATTAACCAGCGTGCCTTTTTCCGTGTAGGCGGCTTTTGAAAGGTCACACTCATCGCCTTCGTTTGCTGCGATAACCTGTTTGATATCAAGGCCGTAAGCCGTTGCAAATTCAAAGTCGCGCTGATCGTGTGCCGGTACGGCCATAACTGCGCCTGAACCGTAATCCATCAATACGAAGTTGGCGATCCAGATTGGCACTTCCTGACCCGTTAATGGGTGGATGGCGTACAAACCTGTGGCAATACCCTTTTTCTCCATGGTGGCAACATCGGCTTCGGCCACCTTGGTGTTTTTACATTCTTCAACGAAGGCCGCTACCTCGGCATTGGCTGCCGCTGCTTCCTGGGCAATCGGGTGCGCTGCGGCCACGGCCACATAGCTCACGCCCATAAAGGTATCCGGACGGGTAGTGTAAACGCTGAATTCACCCTGGCCATCGGCACGTTTAAAGGTGATATCTACGCCTTCTGAGCGGCCAATCCAGTTACGCTGCATGGTGCGTACCTGCTCAGGCCAGTGCTCTAGCTTGTCTAAGTCATCCAGCAACTCTTGTGCATAGTCGGTGATCTTAATAAACCACTGCGGAATTTCTTTTTGTTCAACTACCGCGCCTGAACGCCAACCTTTACCATCGATAACCTGCTCGTTGGCAAGTACGGTTTGGTCTACCGGATCCCAGTTAACTGTTGACATCTTCTTGTACACCAAGCCTTTTTCGTAAAGCTTAGTGAAGAACCACTGTTCCCACTTGTAGTATCCAGGGTGACAAGTCGCGATTTCACGATCCCAGTCATAACCAAAACCAAGCAGTTTTAGCTGGTTGCGCATGTAATCGATATTTTGATAGGTCCAGTTAGCCGGCGCCGTGTTGTTTTTAATCGCGGCGTTTTCAGCAGGTAGACCAAAAGCATCCCAACCCATAGGCTGCATTACGTTTTTACCTTGCAGGCGCTGGAAGCGAGAAACTACATCACCAATGGTGTAGTTGCGCACGTGACCCATGTGCAGTCGACCACTGGGGTAGGGGAACATGGAGAGACAGTAAAACTTCTCTTTCGAGTCGTCTTCTGTGGCTTTAAATACCTTGTTTTCTTCCCAGTATGACTGGGCTTTCGCTTCAATTTCCTGCGGGTTATATTGCTCTTGCATCTACTCTTCCAGACTTCTTGCAAAATGATGACAAATTTGCCCGATAGCATACCCCAAATCTATGGTTAATCACAGCAAGGGACAGGCTTTTTTGTCGCCATTATTGAATTGTGGGCAGGCAGGCTATAGTTAACTAGTAGGGGTAAAAATTATGCAAGGAGTTAATATGGCAGATTATCGACAATGGTTATCCGAATTTAGCGATTGGCTAAAGGATGTAAACGACCATGAAGTCAAAGATATGGTGGCCACCTTTTTAGAGTCTAAGCAGGCGCTAAAGGATTTAAGCAAGGATAAGTACGAAGAATATAAGCGTTTATTTGGCTCGGGATATAGACCACCTTATCGAGCACGAGAACTATTACAACTCATTGGCCTGGCAGGAGCTTAAGGAGAGCCTCTGGTTTGAGTTATCCCATATCGAAGACAAGTCCCAGTTGGAGTGGCAGGCGTTGAGCCAAGACTTTAAACATAAAGGGGTTTATCATAGCGGAGAATGGATAGCCATGGGCACCTTAGTGTGCCAAAATTGCCATTCTAAGGTAGATGTTTACCACCCCAGTGAAATTCTGCCCTGCACCGAGTGCGGCGGCATTCACTTTAATCGTCAGGCGCTGCAGCCATAGCCAATTTTAGCGGCGTTAAAAATAACAAGGGCCCGGCTATGGGCCCAGCAAAAGACGTGTTGTATGAAACATAAAACATCAGGCGTGGTCAGCACCTTAAGTGCTTGCGCTCTTGCGCCGCAAATTTCCGAAAATCATATTCGTACTTGTCTCACTCATCCTTACCCCGAAGAGCTGCCTTTTATCGGCCAAAAGCGTGCCGACAGTGCCCTTGATTTTGCCTTGGGTATGCACTTGCCGGGTTACAATGCTTATGTGATGGGCGAGCCGGCTCTGGGTCGTTACACCCTGGTGCAACACAAGCTGCAACAGTATGCCAAGGACAGGGAAACCCCCAGAGAATGGTTGTACGTAAACAACTATCAGGATCACCGTGAGCCTATTGCTATCTTGATGAACCCGGGTGAAGGGCAGGTTCTGGTGGACGATATTGACGCCGTGCTTGAGGAAATTCTCGATACCTTTCCTGCTGCCTTTGACAACCCTGGCTATCAGCGTAAGAAAAAGTCCATCGACCGCGAATTTGAAGACAAATACGAAGATGCGCTGGCCCATGTAGAAGAGCTGGCCAATGAACACAGCGTGGAGCTGATTGAAGATCAAAACAACGTTGGCTTTGTGCCCATAGTGAACAATCAACGTTTAAGCGATGAGCAATTCAGCGCCCTGGACGAGCACACTCAGGAGCGCTTTATCAACGCCATTACTGAGCTCGAAGATGCCTTAATCGATGCCCTGATCGAGCTGCCGAAATGGAAACGTGAGTCGAGCGAAGCGCTGCGTAAGCTGAAAAAGGCCACCGCAGAGGCGGCCATTAAGCCGTTACTGCGTGAATTGGAGCACAAATACGCCACCCATATCGGCGTATTACGCTATCTAAAAGACCTGCGCTCGGAGCTGGTGGATACAGTACTGGAATGGCTAGATGAAGAGCAGAGCAATGACAAGAGCGAGGAGGAGTATGACCGCAAGGAAATGCTTACCGAATTCTTTGCTCCTAACCTTTTGGTGCCCTACAAGGAGCACGATGCCGCACCGGTAATTTACGAGCCGAATCCGACCTTTGGTAATCTTTTTGGCAAGATTGAATATTCTACCTCGCAAGGCTCTTTGGTGACCAGTTACCGCAGTATTCAGCCCGGCGCCTTGCACCGTGCCAACGGCGGCTATCTGATTATGGATGCCGAGAAGGTGATGGCCAATGCCCAAGTGTGGGATGGCTTAAAGCTGAGTTTAAAAACCCACCAGATCAAAAATGATTTGCCCTATCAGGATAGCTCTGTGGGCAGCAGCTTTACCCTGCGCCCCCAGCTTATTCCCCTGGATGTAAAAGTGCTTTTGTTGGGCTCTCGCGACCTCTACTACGCACTTAACGAATACGATGAAGAGTTTGCCGAGCACTTTAGGGTGCTGGCGGACTTTGATTTCTACCTGCCGGGCACGGACAAATACCAGTATCAGTTTATTACCAAGGTGCAGGAATATTGCCGCGAGACCTTAAAAACCGAAGTGAATTGCGATGCCATGTCACTCTTGCTGCGTTTTAGCCACCGTCAGGCCGAACATCAGCAAAAACTCTCGGCGCGTTTTGCCGATGTGATGGAGTTGGTGGCAGAGGCCAGCTATTACGCCCGTCAGGACCGCAGCGAGCAGATCCACGCCACTCATGTACACGAGGCCCTGGCCGGTAAGGAGTATCGCACCGGGCAAATGAGCGAACATATGCTCAGCGATATCCGCGAAGGTCATATTTTGATTGCCACCGAGGACAAGGCGGTGGGTATGGTCAATGGTCTCACCGTGTTGCATGTGGGCGATACCTCATTTGGTACCCCGGCGCGCATCAGTGCTTCCGTCTATGCCGGCAGTGATGGTGTTATTGATATTGAACGTGAGGCTGAGCTGGGTAAGGCGATTCACTCTAAAGGGGTGATGCTGTTGACAGGTTATTTGGGTAGCAAGTATGCCCAGGATTTCAGCCTTACCCTGAGCGCCAATATTGCCATCGAGCAAAGCTACGGCTATATCGATGGTGACAGCGCGTCTTTGGCGGAATTGTGTGCCCTGGTATCGAGCATTACCCGAGTGCCCATCGACCAGGGCATCGCTATGACCGGCTCGATTAACCAGCGCGGTGAGGTGCAGGCCATAGGCGGTGTGAATGAGAAGATTGAAGGTTTCTTCAAGCTTTGTCAGATGCGCGGCTTAAGTGGTGAGCAGGGGGTGATCATTCCTAAATCGAACTGCTTGAATCTGGTATTAAACCAGGACGTGATTGATGCCGTGGAGCAGGGACGTTTTCATATTTACCCTGTGGCCAATGTCGATGAAGCGCTAAGCCTGCTTACAGGCAAGGAGTGCGGCGAGCTAAAAGATGGTGCCTATACCAAGGGCAGTATTCACGACCTGGCCATGACCCGACTGCGCGAAATTGCCGCCATAGTCGGTGGGGAGGATGAAGACGATGCTTAATCTTATTCTTTCGGCCATTATTCTTGTCTTACTGGTCTTGACCATACGCGGGCACCTGCGCAACCGTAAGGTTGCGGCCCTCAACAAGCAGAGGGAAGCCGATTTCTTTGCCAAAAACAAAGAGCAGGAAGGGCTGGAGGAGCTGCCAAGCGGGGTGCAAATCCTGTGGCAGAGTCGCAGCGATGAGGGAGTACAGCCAGAGCCAACATCCAAGGTTTGTGTGCACTATCGTGGCACCTTGCTAGATGGCCGTGAGTTTGACAGCTCCTATAAGCGTGACAAGCCTTTAGATTTTAAATTGAATCAGGTGATCAAGGGCTGGCAGCTGGGGCTGCAACAGATGCGTGTGGGCGATAAGGCCACCTTGTACATCCCCGCCCACCTCGCCTATGGCGACCGTCGCGTGGGGATCATTGAGCCTGCCAGTGCGTTAATTTTTGAGGTTGAGCTACTGCGCCTCGGTTAAATCAGTACTAATCAATAAAAAACCACCGTCCCTGCGGTGGTTTTTTATACCTGCCTTTTGTCGCATTGCGCTGTTGTTCCCCGCCTTGATAGCCTAGTTTTAATGAAGCTGTGCCGTTCAAAGAGCCAGCAGCCCAAAGCAATCAACAGGGGATGAAACAATGAAACTAGGTAAACCTTTATGTCAGGCTCTGCTCTTTAGTGCCGTCACTGGCCTAAGTATGCACACCTATGCCGCTTCATTAGCGGCGCAAATCGATACCGTCAATGCCGAGGTAGGAGACAAGCTGATCGAGTGGCGCCGTCACTTGCATCAATACCCGGAGCTCAGTAACAGCGAATTTGCAACCGCCAAATATGTCGCCGAACATCTCGAAAGTTTAGGCCTAGAGGTACAAACGGGCGTCGCCCATACCGGGGTAGTGGCAAAAATTAAGGGTGGTAAAAGTGGTCCCTTGATAGCGCTGCGCGCCGATATGGATGCGCTGCCAGTGACCGAGCAGGTGGACTTGCCTTTTGCCTCAAAGCAAACAGCCACTTACCGTGGTGAAGACGTAGGTGTAATGCATGCCTGTGGCCATGACGCTCACGTCGCCATCTTAATGGCGGTGGCACAGTCGCTGGTGGCCTTAAAGGATGAACTTGCCGGCGATGTACTCTTGATCTTTCAACCCGCCGAAGAAGGGGCGCCTCAAGGCGAGGAGGGTGGCGCCGAGTTAATGCTCAAAGAAGGTTTGTTTGCGCAAAAGCCCGAGGCGGTATTCGGCCTGCATGTAACCTCATCCCTTAACAGCGGCCAGATAGGGTTGCGCTCTGGGCCGCTGATGGCCAGCTCGGATGCCTTTAGTATCAAGGTCAGTGGCCGTCAAACCCATGGTTCGAGGCCGTGGAATGGCATAGATCCAATCGTGGCCTCCAGTCAGATTATTATGGCCACTCAAACCATAGCGTCACGTCAGGTAGATGTGACCAAGGCACCTTCGGTTATTTCCTACGGTGCCATTAAAGGTGGTGTGCGCAATAACATTATTCCCGATGAGGTGGAAATGGTCGGCACCATTCGCACCTTTGATCAGGATATGCGTGCCGACATTAAAAAACGCTTACAACATACTGCCGAATTGACTGCACAAGCCGCAGGTGCCAAGGCCGAGGTGCATATAGACCATGGCTATCCGGTGACTGTGAATAACCCCGAACTCACGGCGAAGATGATGCCTACCCTGGAGCAAGCGGCGGGTAAGGATAATGTCATTATTACCGACCTGATCACAGGTGCCGAGGACTTTTCCTACTACGCCCTAGAAACGCCGGGAATGTTCTTTTTCTTAGGGATCACTCCAGCCGAGCAAAACGCAAAAACGGCGCCAAGCAACCATTCGCCACACTTCTATATTGATGAGCAGGGGCTGCCGCTAGGCGTGAAGGCCCTCACTAATCTGGTGTTTGATTACCTGGATAAGTGATACTGAAATAGGAAAGTGAAAAGGCGCTATTAAGCGCCTTTTTTACTTCGGTAAGTAATGCCCATACTAACCAGGGCAAAGCCAATCAACAGCAGCCACACCGGCCATGTACCTTGGCGGGCGTAGAAGCTGTCGCCGTCGATAAGCTGTACATCGGTAAGTAATACATCATCAACAAACTGAGGCAGGCTCACCTGCTTTTGTGACAGCGGATCATACACCCCAGTGACCCCTGTGTTGGTAACGCGAACCAGGGGACGCATTAGCTCCAGCGCCCGCATACGTGATATTTGCATATGCTGATGGGGGCCGTGGGAGTCGCCAAACCAGGCGTCGTTGCTGACGGTAAAGAGAATATCCGAGTCACTGCGATAGTTGGCGCGCACCAAATCGGGAAAGACGATTTCATAGCAGATTGCCGGCAAAATATGATAGCCGTTGGCGAGCAGGTTATTCTGCACTCGCTCTCCACGGCTAAAGCTCGACATGGGCAAGTCGAACAGCGGCGCTATGGGGCGCAGGAGATCCTCAAAAGGCACGAACTCGCCTATGGGCAAAAGCTGGTGCTTGCGATAGCGATTTCTATGCAGGTAAGTATATTGACCCTCACTGCTGTCGGCCTCTTGTTTACCCATAACCACAAGCGTGTTGTAGGCCTTGCGGGTGTCATACTGGTAATCCACTATGCCGGTGATAAGGGCGCTGTCGTTAAAGACCGCGGCCTTATCCAAAGAGCGCAGGAAGTCGCCGGCCAGGGACTCCAGTTCGGGCACGGCCGCCTCGGGCCAGACCACCAGATCCGCCTGCCAGTGAGTGCGGGTCATATCCTGGTATTTGAGCATGGTTGGCCAGAAGTTTTCCGGCTCCCAGCGCATGCTTTGTTTGATATTGCCCTGCACCAGAGCCACCGAAAGATGCTTGTTGGCATACTGATTAGCCGGGGCAAAGTATGCACTAAGCGCTATTATAGCCACCAGGGCACAAGTACCAACCAGGGGTTGCCAGGCACGGTTCAAGACTAAGCGAAACAGGCTGTAACCCAGTGCCAATACGACACAGGCGAGACCAAACTCACCGACCAGGGGGGCAAGAATATTAAGCGGTGAGTCGGTTTGCGTATAACCCAGGGAGAGCCAGGGAAAACCAGTTAACAGTGTGCCGCGTAGCCACTCAGCGAACGCGAAACTAAGAATTAGAGGGGCAAACCAGCTGCCGCTGCGACGGTAACACCAGCCGGTAATCGCCAGCGCTATCGCCGGAAACAGGGCCAGATAGCACACCAATAGGGCCATGACCGCCAAGGAGGCGATAATGGGTAAGCCGCCGAACTCGGCAATGGAAACATGAACCCAGCTAACTCCGGCGCCAAACCAGCCAAGGCCAAAGGCAAAACCGTACCAGGCTGCTTTTTTGGGCGTTTGTTGATAGCTGCACCAGCTCAGCACTGCGATGCTGAGAAAGGCGATGGGCCAAATTGAAAATGGGGCATAGGCCAGGGTTAAAACAAGGCCGGCCACGAAGGCCAGCCAGGTTTTACTATCCCTTAGTGCGCCCTTAAGCCGCGTCAGAGTCTTCGCCATCATTCGATTTTGGCAAAGTCACTTGCAGTTGCAAAATACGACGGCTGTCGGAGCTTGTTACCTTAAACTGCAAGGGAGGGATGTCGATGATTTCACCGCGCCCAGGCATATGGCCAAAGGCATGAAGAACAATACCACCTATGGTATCGGCTTCGTTGGTATTGAAATCTGTGTTGAATTTATCGTTAAATTCATCGATAGGAGTGAGGGCTTGCACTGAAAAAACATGCTTGGAAATTTGCTTAATTTGCAGATTTTCTTCCTCATCATCGTGCTCATCTTCGATTTCGCCGACGATAATTTCCAAAATGTCTTCAATGGTTACCAGGCCGGATACACCACCATATTCATCAATGACTATGGCCATATGGTAGCGTTGCTGACGGAACTCGTTAAGCAGGGTGTCAACACGCTTGCTTTCGGGAACAATCACAATCGGGCGTAATACTTCGCGTAAGGTAGGAAGATCGGCTTCCTTATCCATCAGCAGAGGAAGTAAATCCTTCGCCAGCAAGATCCCTTCAATATGATCTTTGTCCTCACAGACCACAGGAAAACGCGAGTGTGACGACTCGATCATCTGCGGTAATTGGTCGAACAAGGGTTTATCGACATCCAGGGTGATCATTTGCGAGCGGGGGATCATGATATCTCGTACTTTGAGTTCAGAGACACCCAAAACACCTTCAATCATTTCCTTGGTTTCAGGATCGATCAGATCGCGCTCCTGGGCATCTGAGATCACTTCTGCCAGCTGTTCCTTATTTTGGGGCTCTCCTTGAAACATCTGGCTGATACGATCTAACCAGGATTTTCCAGAAGAACCCTCTCTACTATGCGAGTTTTCGTCGCTCATTAGCTTTATGCGCTCCAAGTTGAATTAATTCCGATAATGAGACCTAGCTCACTATTGGGATTAACACTCATCATCCCTGTATGGGTCGCTAATATTGATGCTGGCCAGCAAACGTTTTTCCAACGCTTCCATAATCTCGGCATCGGCCTCATTTATATGGTCATAGCCAAGTAAATGCAAGCACCCGTGTACCACCATGTGGGCAAAGTGGTCATGAAATGCCTTATGTTGTTCCAAGGCTTCACCATATACCACTTGCGGGCAAATAATCAAATCACCCACCAAGGGTAATTCGATTCCGGCCGGGGCGTCAAATTCAAAGGATAAGACATTGGTCGGCTTGTCTTTACCACGGTAGCTGTGATTCAGACTTTGGCTTTCCTGCTCGTCGGCAATGCGAATGGTGACCTCTGAGTCGGGCTTCAGCTCATCCAGTACCAGTGCCGCCCAGCGCTGAAACTGAGCCTCGCTTGGTAAGTTATCAAACTCACAGGCTATTTGCAGATCGACAGTGGTGCTCATTGGTCAGACTCTTTTTTGGCTTGTTCTTTTTGCAGTCGCTTAACGCGCTCTGTTTCTTCGTGATGCTCATAGGCCTCAACGATGCGCGCTACTACTGGGTGGCGAACAACATCATGAGATTGGAAGAAGTTCATGCTTATTTCATCAACCTCACCCAAGACTTCAATGGCATGGCGCAGGCCTGAGCGGGCGCCACGAGGTAAGTCAACCTGGGTGATATCACCTGTGATCACCGCCTTAGAGTTAAAGCCGATACGGGTCAGGAACATCTTCATTTGCTCCACCGTGGTGTTCTGGCTTTCATCGAGAATAATAAAGGCGTCGTTCAAGGTACGGCCACGCATATAGGCAAGTGGTGCAACCTCAATGACATTTTTCTCAATTAAGCGCTCAACCTTTTCAAAGCCCAGCATCTCAAACAAGGCATCGTAAAGCGGGCGCAAATAGGGGTCTATTTTCTGAGTTAAATCACCCGGTAAGAAGCCCAGTTTTTCACCGGCTTCTACCGCAGGGCGGGTAAGCAAAATACGACGGATTTCCTGGCGCTCCAGGGCATCAACGGCAGCTGCAACGGCCAGATAGGTTTTACCCGTACCGGCAGGACCAATACCAAAACAAATGTCATGATTAAGAATGTTGGCCACATATTGGCTTTGATTCGGGTTACGGGGCTTAACCACGCCTCGGCGGGTTTTAATAAAGACTTCTTTACCCCAGACGCTCGGGGCTTCTTGCTCCAGCACATCGGCTTCAATAATGGCCAGATGCACATGCTCGGGCTCGATTTCTTTTTGCTTGCCTTTGACCGGCGCAGTTTCAAGGTACAGGCTTTTGATGATCTCGCCTGCAGCCTTTGCAGTGTGTGGTTTGCCGGTTATTTTAAAGAGGTTTTCGCGGTGCGCAATTTCAACTCCCAGACGACGCTCGATGTGTTTTATGTTCTCGTCAAAAGGACCGCATAAAGAAGAAAGGCGGGTGTTATCGGACGGTTCTAAATAAATATCGATGTTCTTCAGCTGGTTACTCAAAGTTGCTTCCTGTTGATTGGCGCCGTGGCCTTGGCCACAGCGCATTATTTTTATTAATTAGGGGTAAAGGTACCCACGCCAATCTCATTGGTTTGCTCTTCGCTTGGTGCCTTGGCGAGAATATCGCTTGGGGCCACGTCACGACGCAGATTCATATCTGCTTCGGTACGGATAAGTTCACCACGTAGTGAGTTTGGCAGCGCTTCGGTAATACGTACATCGACAAATTGACCGATCACCGAGTGTGGACCTTCAAAGTTTACCACACGGTTGTTCTCGGTACGGCCGCGCAGTTCCATCGGGTTCTTCTTCGAAGGACCTTCAACCAAAATACGCTGCTCGGTACCAAACATATCACGGCTGATCTTCTGCGCCATTTGATTGATGCGATCTTGTAAAATGTAAAGGCGTTGCTTTTTCTCGTCTTCGCTTACGTCATCCGGTAAATCGGCCGCCGGCGTACCCGGACGGGCGCTGTAGATAAAGCTAAAGCTCATGTCGAAGCCGATGTCATTGATAAGCTTCATTGTTGCTTCAAAGTCTTCGGTGGTTTCACCTGGGAAGCCGATAATAAAGTCAGAGCTCATGCTGATATTCGGGCGCACCTTGCGCAGGGCACGAATAGTCGACTTGTATTCCATCGCCATGTGGCCGCGTTTCATCAGATTAAGAATGCGATCTGAGCCGCTTTGCACTGGCAAGTGTAAGTGATCAACTAGCTCTGGTATATCGGCATAGGCATCGACTATGTCTTGCGTAAATTCAACCGGGTGCGATGTGGTGTAACGAATACGGTCGATACCATCGATGGCGGCGACATAGCGCAGTAGATCTGAGAAATAGCAAATCTCACCGTCATGGGTGGCACCACGGTAGGCATTTACGTTTTGACCAAGCAGGTTTACTTCACGCACGCCTTGCTCGGCCAACTGAGCCACTTCAAGCAACACATCATCCAGAGGGCGACTTACTTCTTCACCTCGGGTGTAAGGCACCACGCAGAAGGTACAGTATTTAGAGCAGCCTTCCATAATTGATACGAATGCGCTTGGGCCTTCCGCTTTCGGCTCAGGTAAACGGTCAAATTTCTCGATTTCCGGGAAGGTAATATCAACGACCGAGCCTTCTTTGGCTTGTACTTGCTGGATCATTTCCGGCAGGCGGTGCAAGGTTTGCGGGCCAAATACGATATCAACGAAAGGCGCGCGTTGGCGAATGGTGTCGCCCTCTTGTGAAGCAACACAGCCACCCACACCGATAACCAGGTCCGGGTTTTTATCTTTTAACGGCTTCCAGCGGCCTAACTGGTGGAATACTTTCTCTTGTGCTTTTTCACGGATAGAGCAGGTGTTAAGCAAAATCACGTCCGCATCTTCGGCCTCTTCGGTCAGTTGATAACCATTGGTATCATCTAGAAGATCCGCCATTTTCTGGGAGTCATATTCATTCATCTGACAACCCCAGGTTTTAATATGCAGCTTTTTGCTCATTGAAATATTGCCTCGTTTTCAATCCGGTACTGACTATGCACGACTAGGCCAAGTTAATACTCTGGACCTGTGGTCATTGACTTAGCTTAGCCTAAAGGACGCGTATTTTATATGCTATCGCGCTATGAGCCAAGTATAGTTTTGATATTTGCCGCGCCGGGGTGCAGTAAATCAAAGATGCTTGACATCTTGATGTCAACAACTGCCATTTGCCTAAAGAACTGGGTTACAATTGCGCCAGCGAAACAAGAATAAGAGACAAGGCCAATGAGTGTAAAACAGGTGCTGATTGTCGGTGGCGGTATGGTGGGCGCAGCCTGTGCCATCAAGCTGGCCAAGCAGGGCATGCAGGTATGCGTTATCGAGCAGCAGGTAATAGACCCGCAGGCGGTTCTACAAAGCGATCAGGTTGATATTCGCGTATCCGCTATTAACCGCTTTTCCGAGCAGCTGTTGGACGAGTTAGGGGCCATGCCGGCTTTGCGTCAAAACCGTATTGCCCAGTACACCCAATTGGAGGCGTACGAAGATAAGCCCGAGCAGCTGCTTTTCGACTGCCAGGAACTTGGCGCCAGCCACTTAGGGCACCTGGTCGAGAACAAGCTTCTACAAGCAGCCCTGTGGGCCCAGTTCGACCAATACGACATCAAGGTATGCTCACCCGAGGGACAAGCTCAGCAACTGCTGCAAACGTCTCAAGGAGCGACTCTTATCTATGAACACGAGCAGTTTCATTGTGATCTGATTATTGCCGCCGACGGTGGCCGCTCTCGTATTCGTCAATTAGCAGGAATTGGTGTGACCGGCTGGCAGTATCAGCAACATTGTATGGGCATACTGATAAAACTGGACGCCCCACAACAAACGAAAACCTGGCAACAATTTAAACCCAGTGGCCCCATTGCCTTTCTACCCATGCAATATCCCTATGCCAATCTTATTTGGTATGACCAAGGCACCAAGCTTAAGCAACTGCAACAGCTGGATAAATCGGCGTTAAAGAAACAGATTGAAGCGCACTTTTTTACTCTTCCCGGTGACTTTGAGGTAGAAGCCGCCGCCGTGTTCCCCTTAGCCCGTCAGCATGCAAATACCTATATCGGCTCACGCGTCGCACTCATTGGTGATGCTGCCCACACCATTAATCCTTTGGCGGGACAAGGAGTTAATCTTGGTTTTAAAGATGTGGATGCACTTGCTAAGGCGTTAGCTGACACCAGCGCGACCTTAGCGGACGCTCTGGCGCATTATCAGCGCACGCGCCGCACGGACAATCTGCTGATGATGAGTATGATGGATGCCTGTTATTTTGGTTTCTCGAACAGCTTATCGCCACTTAAATATTTGCGTAATTTGGCTTTGACAGCAGCGAACAAGGCTGGTCCGCTGAAACAACAGGTCTTGAAACACGCCATGGGCGGCATTACTTAATTGTAAAAGTGACTGCAAATCTATCTAAGCTGCTCAATAGGGCGGCTTTTTTTATGCCATAAAAAATCAGGTATATAACGAATGGATAGAAAGAAGTTTAAGGGTGTTTAAATGATTAAGAATCAGGATTGATATTTTTGAAGGATAACTAAGAAGGTTAA
>NZ_PQBY01000010.1:39887-40278 GCF_002964645.1 Pseudoalteromonas sp. T1lg22 | reverse complement strand
TGGCTGGAGTACCAGGATTTGAACCTGGGAATGGCGGGATCAAAACCCGCTGCCTTACCGCTTGGCGATACTCCAACTAAAGGGTCGATAGTTTTAGTTCTTATCAAGAACATGGTGCGGAAGGTGAGACTTGAACTCACACATCCGAAGATACTGGAACCTAAATCCAGCGCGTCTACCAATTCCGCCACTCCCGCAAGGTTGGCTGGAGTACCAGGATTTGAACCTGGGAATGGCGGGATCAAAACCCGCTGCCTTACCGCTTGGCGATACTCCAACGAAATCTCAAATCTTTACTGGTCCAGGATTTGAATCTGGGGGTGGACGAGTGAGGGATCAAAACCTCTCTCTTCTGCCCTTACCGCTTGGCGATACTCCAGCAATAGAGTTT
>NZ_PQBY01000010.1:0-39877 GCF_002964645.1 Pseudoalteromonas sp. T1lg22 | reverse complement strand
ACATGGTGCGGAAGGTGAGACTTGAACTCACACATCCGAAGATACTGGAACCTAAATCCAGCGCGTCTACCAATTCCGCCACTCCCGCAATGTATTATTTACATCATGATATGGAACCTAAACCCAGCGTCTTAATCAAGACAACTGCCAATTCCGTACTATCGCAATGTATTAATTTGATAATTTTAGTTCTTATCAAGAACATGGTGCGGAAGGTGAGACTTGAACTCACACATCCGAAGATACTGGAACCTAAATCCAGCGCGTCTACCAATTCCGCCACTCCCGCATTTTGCTTAAGTATTTTATGGAACCTAAATCCAGCGTCTAATTCAAGACATCGGCCAATTCCACTACTTTCGCATACAAACTAGTTTTCCATTTTCCTTGGTAGTGGAAAATGGTGGCTACGCCCTGATTTGAACAGGGGACCCCATCATTATGAGTGATGTGCTCTAACCAACTGAGCTACGTAGCCAACTTTTGTTTGTCATCATCGCTGATGCGGGGCGTATTATGCTGATATGGTGAAAGCGCGTCAACACCTTTTTGCGAAAAACACATTCAGGATGAATCGTTTGCTTGAAAAACAAACGAAGCGAATAAAAATCGACTTACCTTGCTTAAAAAGCCTACAAAAAAGCCCGCAAATAGCGGGCTTATCAAGGTAAAAACTTTTTATACGTTGAACAAGAAGTTCATCACATCGCCGTCTTTAACTATGTATTCTTTACCTTCTTGGCGCATCTTACCCGCTTCTTTGGCTCCATTTTCGCCTTTGAATTCGATGTAGTCAGCGAAAGCAATAGTCTGGGCGCGAATAAAACCGCGTTCAAAATCAGTGTGGATCTTACCGGCGGCTTGTGGCGCCGTTGCACCCACAGGAATAGTCCAGGCACGAACCTCTTTCACACCGGCGGTGAAGTAGGTTTGCAGCTTTAACAGCTCATAACCACCACGAATTACGCGGTTAAGACCCGGCTCTTCAAGGCCCAAGTCGGCCATAAACTCTTCGCGATCTTCATCATCAAGCTCAGAAAGTTCCGCTTCGATGGCGGCACAAACAGGGATCACAACTGCATCTTCTGCAGCGGCGATTTCACGTACCTTGTCCAGGTGCGGGTTATTTTCAAAGCCATCTTCATTGACGTTGGCAATGTACATGGTTGGCTTGATAGTTAAGAAGTTTAGATAGGCGATAGCCGCTTTCTCTTCTTTCTCTAGGCTTAATGAGCGTAGCGTTAAGCCTTCATCAAGGTGTGCTTTTACTTTCTCAAGTACCTGAATTTCAAATTTGGCGTCTTTGTCGCCACCTTTGGCTTTTTTCGCTTGACGCTGCATGGCGCGATCGGCGGTATCCATATCGGCTAGTACGAGCTCGGTATTGATAACATCGATATCGTCAGCTGGATCGATCGTGCCCGCTACGTGAACGATATTTTCGTTTTCAAAGCAGCGAACCACATGGCCGATGGCATCTGTTTCACGAATGTTGGCAAGGAACTGGTTACCTAGGCCTTCACCCTTAGAAGCGCCTTTAACCAGACCGGCAATATCCACAAACTCCATGGTCGTAGGTAGAATACGCTGTGGTTTTACGATTTCGGCCAATTGATTTAGGCGCATATCTGGAACAGGAACTACACCCGTGTTTGGTTCGATGGTACAAAACGGGAAGTTTTGCGCTTCAATACCAGCTTTAGTAAGTGCGTTAAATAGAGTTGATTTACCTACGTTAGGCAAGCCAACGATGCCACATTTAAAACCCATATTCTTAATACCTATTTAATCTTTAAGCCTAAGGCTTAAATGAATGGAGTCTGTTTTGTGCTTTAAGCACACCATCTTTCGCCAAAATTTCCATACAACGCACCGCTTCATCTACCGCTGCGTTAATCTTTTCTTGATCTGCCGCCGGTGCCTTGCCTAAAACCCAGCCAGTTACTTTATCTTTGTGTCCGGGGTGACCAATGCCAATGCGTAAGCGCATAAACTCTTTATTATTGGCCATCTTGGCAATGATGTCTTTAAGGCCATTATGACCACCATGACCGCCACCTTTTTTTAATTTGGCTGTACCCGGCTCTAGGTCCATCTCGTCATGAGCGACAAGAATACTCTCAACTGGGATCTTATAAAAGTTTGCCAGGCTTGAGACGGCTTTACCACTGAGGTTCATATAGGTGGTGGGGATCAATAATTTATATTCTGTGCCGGCAATAAGCACCTTGCCGGTTAGGCCATGGTGTTTGCTATCGGGCTTGAGGATGCAGTTGTAGCGGGCGGCTAGTTCTTCGATAAACCATGCCCCTGCATTATGGCGAGTATCTTTGTATTCGGGGCCTGGATTAGCCAGGCCCACTAGCATTTGAATAGTATTCAAGGTGCTAACACCTTAAACCTTATTCTGCTGCTTCTTCAATTTCTGCGTCTTCAGCTGCAGCGCCTTTAGGAGCAACAACAGTTACAACTGCTTGGTCGTGATCAGCACCTTTAGCTAGTTCAACAGAAGAAACACCTGAAGGAAGTTTAACGTCAGATAGGTGTAGTGAATCACCTGCAGCTAGTTTAGCTACGTCTACTTCGATGAACTCAGGAAGTACTTTAGGAAGACACGTGATTTCGATCTCAGTTAGCTGGTGAACAACAGTTGCACCTTTCTTAGTTACTACATCTTCGTTGATGAAGTGTACTGGGATGCTAGTGTGGATCTTAGAGTTAGCGTCAACACGTTGGAAGTCTAAGTGAGTGATCTTAGGCTTGAACGGGTGACGTTGTACGTCTTTAAGGATCGCTTCAACTGACTCACCGCCGATGTTTAGCGTAAGGATGTGAGTGTAGAAACCTTCGTGTGCTTGCGCTTGAATGATTTTGTTGTGGTCAAGCGTTAGTGATACAGCTTCTTTGTCTGCGCCGTAAAGGATTGCAGGAACTTTGTCTGCACGACGTAGGCGGCGGCTCGCACCAGTACCTAGCTCAGCACGTACTTCTGCATCAAATGTGTAAGAAATGTTAGACATGGATGTCTCCAAAATAATTTAGTTAAAGTTTTAAGACCTTCGCGACCAAAAGTCTTAGCCGATTGATAGCCGTTTAAACAACCACCAATCAAAAAAGGCGCGCTATAGTACCACCGCGACCTTATAAAATAAACAAGAGATATAAAAAAACACCGCAATTGCTCAGAGCTAATGGCTAAGCGATTGCGGTGTTTTTCAAAAGGCTAGGGGGAAACCCGAGCCCTCGCTAAGATGTTGAGCTTAGTGCTCGAACATCGCTGAGATTGACTCTTCGTTGCTGATGCGGCGAATGGTTTCGGCCATCATATCGGCAAGGGTCAATACCTTGATGTTATCCAGCGCTTTTAGCTCGTCAGATAGAGGGATTGAATCGGTTACAATCACTTCATCGATTACTGAGTTGCGTAGGTTCTCGGCTGCTTTACCAGAAAGCACCGGGTGCGTTGCATAAGCAAATACGCGCTTGGCGCCATGCTCTTTCAGCGCTTCAGCTGCCTTACATAAGGTACCACCGGTGTCGATCATATCGTCAACGATAATACAGTCACGGCCTTTAACATCACCAATAATGTGCATTACTTGTGAGACGTTGGCTTGTGGACGACGCTTGTCGATGATCGCCAAGTCTTTATCGTCTAGTAACTTAGCGATAGCACGGGCACGTACTACACCGCCGATATCAGGAGACACAACAACAACATCTTCAAAGTTGCGCTGCTTCATGTCTTCGATTAGTACCGGGCTACCGAATACGTTATCTACTGGCACATCGAAGAAACCTTGGATTTGCTCTGCGTGTAGGTCAACGGTTAGTACGCGGTCGACACCTACGCTAGATAGGAAGTCGGCAACAACCTTGGCCGTGATTGGTACACGAGCAGAACGCACGCGGCGGTCTTGGCGAGCATAGCCAAAGTAAGGAATTACGGCGGTGATACGGCCTGCTGATGCACGGCGTAGCGCATCAACCATAACGATCAATTCCATTAAGTTGTCGTTAGTTGGCGCACAGGTAGACTGGATAATAAAAACGTCCGATCCACGGACGTTCTCATTAATAGACACACTGATTTCACCGTCGCTAAAACGACCAACCTCGGCATCGCCTAGTTCGATATATAAACGTTTTGCAACTTTTTGAGCAAGTTCAGGCGTTGCATTACCAGCAAAGAGCTTCATGTCTGGCACGGTAGGGGTCCTCGGGCACTGAAATTTGGGACTAACTTGTAAGTTAAGCATATCGACTGCGATGGCAAACCAAGGTTTGCAAAGGTGCAGGAGTATGCCTGGTTACAGGCTAACTTAAACACTTTACTTCTCTAAACCAAGTGCCGTATGAGCGGGCGACTTGTTCAGGTTTTTGGCAACAAAGCCATGCCATTTTTCAGGCAGCTTTTCTAGAGCATTGCGTGCGGTTTGTTCATTTTCGAACTCAGCAAAGCAACATGCCCCAGTGCCAGTCATTCTCGACGGGGCGTATTTTAACAACCACAGCAGTGTTTTTTCAACCTCGCTGTACAGCTTTTTGACCAGCGGCTCACAGTCGTTACGCTGCTGCGCCAGTTGCCACTGCTCTGGAAGTTTCTCACTATCACGTATTAAGTCGGGGTGAGTGAAAACAGCGGCGGTACTAATATGCACCTGAGGATGCACCACTAAATACCAGCGTTCAGGCAGCTCCACGGTGTGTAATTGCTCACCTATGCCGCGTGCCAAGGCGCTGTGGCCGTGAATAAAAACCGGCACATCGGCGCCCAGTGACACCCCAAGTTCAGCCAATTGTGCCAAGCTTAGGCGTTGTTGCCACATTTTATTTAAAGCCAGCAGTGTGGTGGCTGCATCGGATGAGCCACCGCCAACGCCGCCGCCCATGGGCAGCACCTTGTCTATGCTGATGTCGACACCCTTATGAGCATAGCCTAATTCTTCATAGCGCTGCTGCAGCATGCGCGCGGCGCGAGAGATAAGGTTATCGGTATTGGCTACGCCGGGCAGGGGAGCGACGGCAATCTCCTGGTCAGGGCGCTCTTTAAAGTGCAAGGTGTCGCCGTAATTGAGAAAAGTAAACAGGGTTTCCAGTTCATGGTAGCCGTCCTCGCGACGCCCGGTAATATGTAAAAAGAGGTTAAGCTTTGCCGGGGCAATCACGCTCAAAGTTTCCAAATTCATTGCACTTGCCATTGATTAATTAAAAGTTTTACCCGCAGTGACTCATGAACCAGGGTGATGCGGGTGGGCAACCAGACGCCGTTTATGGCCTCGTATTCTTCATAGCGAATTTGCCAGCGGCGCTGATCCGGGCTTAGCCAGTGGGCGCTGCGCACGCGCTCGAGCTCATCCAACTCGGCATCGCTCTCAAGTTGCCCGAGCAGCCAGCTTTGCGGTTCAGCTAATGGCAGCAGCCAGCCGCTTAAGCGGTAAACCAGTTGCTGCGCATTCTGATCTTGATAATGCTCATCATCCACTTCCAGGTGTACCTGCTCACCTTGTTTTTGCAGGCGCAGTACATTGGTGCCGATAAAGGTGTTGAGATCCAGTTCATAGTCTTTATTTTGCTGTTGCCACACAAAGTTAGCCGATTGGCGCTTTTGTGGCGAAATAAAGGCCATTTTCCCTTCCGCGCTGAAATGAGAGATGGCCGCAAGTTGCTGGCGCCAGTTGTCATCTGGGGTGGTGGATTTTGGGATTTGTTGAGCACAGCCGGTGATAAACAAAAAAAACACCAGCAAAATCAATCGAAAGTTAATCAAATGTCTTTCCTGCCTTTTCTTATTCGCTTGATTTTCGTAAAATTATTCGCTTGTAGCAGGTTTTGACCAATATTAATTGCAAGCGATTTGTATTTAGCGTCGAATAAAGCGTTTGTCGGCATCGTAAAAATCCATTTGCCGGTAAAGCGCTTGTGTGCGCTAATTTATCAATGAGTAGGTATTTAATCAAATTGGTTGTTAAGCAATAGTTGTCACCATGACCATAGTCGCACTGGGTATTAATCACAAAACGGCCTCCGTTGATTTACGAGAAAAAGTCGCCTTTTCGGCGGAGCAGCTTGATCGTGCACTACAGCAACTCACCATGCAGGATGAATTCGCTGAGTCCGTGATTGTTTCAACCTGCAACCGCACCGAAATTTATTGCTCGCTAGAGAGCGGCACACCCGAGCAGGTATTGCAGTGGCTGGCCGAGTTTCATTGTCTCGATATCGAAGAACTGGCCGACAATGTCTATAGTTACGACCATAATGACGCCATAGCTCACCTGATGAAGGTGGCATGTGGCCTGGACTCCTTAGTCTTGGGCGAACCGCAAATTCTTGGGCAAATTAAACAGGCTTATGCCAGCGCCAAGAAAAATGGCGGTGTTGGCGTGCTGTTCGAGCGTTTGTTCCAGCGTACCTTCTCGGTGGCCAAGCAAGTACGTACCGAGACCAATATAGGTGCCAGCGCGGTTTCCGTTGCCTATGCAGCGGTGAATCTTGCCAAGCATATTTACGGTCAACTTAATAACACCAGCGTTTTGCTTATCGGGGCCGGCGAAACCATAGAGTTGGTAGCGCGCCATATTCATCAGCATTCACCCAAGTCCATGACGGTGGCAAACCGTACTCTGGATAGGGCCCGTAATCTGGCGGATGAATTTGCCGCTGGGGTGATCTCCTTGGCGCAATTGCCCGAGCAACTGGCCAATGCTGATATCGTTATAAGTTCCACAGCCAGTACCTTGCCTATTATCGGTAAGGGTGTGGTTGAGCAGGCGCTGCGCACCCGTAAGAACAAGCCCATGCTGTTTATCGATATCGCCGTGCCGCGGGATATCGAAAGCCAGGTAGCGGAACTTGACGATGCCTACCTTTATTCGGTGGACGATCTGCAGGCCATAGTGAGTGAAAATATGGCGACGCGAGAGCAGGCAGCAGAGCAGGCGCAGGGCATTATCGCCGCCAAGGTGGAAGAGTTTGCCAGTTGGCTGAAGTCCCTTGATTCGCTCGATATGATCCGCGATTACCGCAACGAGGTAACGCAAACCAAAGAACAATTGTTAGAGCGGGCGCTAAGCCAGCTTGCCAGCGGCAAAGAACCGGACAAGGTGATGGTCGAGTGGCCAATAAATTGACCAATCGTTTGATGCACGCTCCTACCAAGGCGATTAAAGACGCCGCCGAAAAAGGCGAGCTGGGGCAGTTGGCACAAATGAAGAAGATGTTAGGAATTAACCAGGAATAACAAACAGATGAAAGAGTCCGTATACCGTAAGTTAGAATCCTTAGTGGAACGCTATGAAGAAGTGCAGGCGTTGCTCAGTGATCCCGAGGTGATCGGCAATCAGGATCGTTTCCGCGCTTTATCTAAAGAGTATTCGGAGCTCGAAGAAGTAGCAAAAACCTTCACCGCATACCAGCGGGCGCAGGACGATGTCGCCGCAGCGGAAGAAATGCTCAAAGACTCAGATCCAGATATGCGCGAAATGGCTCAGGAAGAGTTCAAAGAAGCCAAAGGCCAAATTGAAGCTCTTGAAGACGAGCTTCAAGTCTTGATGCTACCTAAAGATCCAAAAGACAATAACAACGTCTTCCTTGAAGTACGTGCCGGTACCGGTGGTGACGAAGCGGCGATTTTCGCCGGTGATCTATTCCGCATGTACAGCCGCTACGCCGAGTCACAAAAGTGGCAGGTGGAAGTGGTCAGCGCCAACGAAGGTGAGCACGGCGGCTACAAAGAAGTGATCGCTAATATCAAGGGTGATGGCGTTTACGGCAAGCTTAAGTTTGAATCCGGCGCCCACCGTGTACAACGTGTGCCAGAAACCGAATCGCAAGGCCGAGTGCATACCTCTGCCTGTACCGTTGCCGTGATGCCAGAAATTCCAGAGGCAGAAGCCATCGAAATTAACCCGGCGGATATCAAGGTAGATACCTTCCGCGCCTCCGGTGCCGGTGGTCAGCACGTTAACAAAACCGACTCGGCAATTCGTATTACTCACTTGCCAACCGGTGTGGTGGTTGAATGTCAGGACGAGCGTTCACAGCATAAGAACCGTGCCAAGGCCATGTCCGTACTTGCCGCTCGCCTAGAGCAGGCAGAAACGGAAAAACGTCAGGCCGCAGAAGCAACTCAACGCCGTAACCTGGTAGGTAGCGGTGACCGCTCTGAGCGTATTCGTACCTATAACTACCCGCAGGGTCGTATTACCGACCACCGTATCAATCTAACCTTATATCGCCTTAACGAAATCGTTGCTGGCGAACTGGGTGCGGTTATTGACCCACTTTTACTTGAGCATCAGGCCGACCTACTGGCGGCGATGGGAGAGGAATAAGTTGGCACTGCCATCCATAGATGATGCCTTGTCAGCGGCCACAAAGCGCCTGCAAGCCCTGAGCGACTCGCCAAAACTTGACGCTCAGGTGCTGATGCTGCATATCTTGCAACGTCCCCGCAGCTACCTTTTTGCCTGGGGCGACCGCCCACTTAGTGAACAGGAATACCATGACTTTACGCAGCTGCTGGAAAAGCGCTGCGCCGGTCATCCCGTTGCTCACCTCACCGGAGTGCGGGAGTTCTGGTCGCTGCCCATCATGGTTAATAACAGCACTCTGATCCCTCGCCCCGACACAGAAACTCTGGTTGAACAAGCTTTAGCGTTAGCCTTGCCGGATAACGCCAGAGTGCTTGATCTTGGCACAGGTACCGGAGCCATAGCCTTGGCGCTGGCCTCGGAGCGCCCCAGCTGGCATATCGATGCCCTTGATGCCAGCGCGGATGCAGTGGCATTAGCACTAAAAAATAAGCAAAATCTGGGGCTTAGCAATGTGCAAATTATGCACAGCGACTGGTTTAGCGCCCTTAATGATGTTACATATGATTTAATCGTCAGCAACCCGCCTTATATCGATGCGGCGGATCCCCATTTGCAGCAGGGTGATGTGCGCTTTGAGCCGCTTAGCGCCTTGGTTGCCGCGCAGCAGGGGCTGGCAGATATAGAACATATTATTATTCATGCCAAAGCGTTTTTAGCGCGCCCCGGTGTGCTGATGTTTGAACATGGTTACGAGCAAGGTGCCGCGGTGCGTCAATTGTTCACCGACCATGGCTACATTAATGCCCGCACCGAGCGCGATTTAGGTGACAATGACCGCATTACCCTGGCCGAGTTGGTGCCCGGGTGTGCGTAGAATAAAGATAAAATAACAACAAAGGTCAACAGACCCTTAAGGAAGAACATGGATTATATCGCTATCAAACACACGCATGTGTTATTTGTGGTGCTCAGTGTAGTGCTTTTTTACGTCCGCGCGTTTTCGCGCCTTGGTAGTGGCAAAATTGCCGCAAACAAGGGCGTGTTTATCACCAGTCATGTAGTCGACACCCTATTACTAGTGAGTGCGGTGGCGCTACTGATTGTGGCCAGCATGAATCCGTTGACCATGCCCTGGTTATGGCAAAAAATCATCCTGGTTGTGGCCTATATTGTGATTGGCTTTAAGCTACTAAAAGCGCAAAGCAAAGGGCAAAAATGGCTATGGCTGGGAGTTAACACCTTGGTGTTGTTGGCAATTGGCTATTTGGCGGGTACAAAATCCGCGTTTTTCTAGCCGTGAATACGGCGCTAACGCAGTGAAATTGGTATCTTAGGGCGATCCTAGGTAAACTAGTGGCCATTTTATTGCCTGTGAGATATCCCTATCTATGTCTGATGTTTGGTTAGATGACCAATTTGATTTAGAGCACAGCTACAGTGTTAGCGCCATAAGCCGTTGTATTGCCGCCGAATCACGCTGGCAGGCCCAGGCTCAAGCCGAGCAAGCCTATACGCAGTTGCAAAGTTTAGAGCAGCAAGCGCATGAAATCGTTGCGCGCCATGAAGATGATAAGCATCAGGCACTGGATGCCGTGGTCGATAGTTTCTACACCGAATGGGGCTTTAGCGGCACCCATCAGGATGTGCCCGAGTATCGCCTTAACAGTGTGTACTTTGCCCTGCTTTATCGCACCGGAAACAGCCTGGCGCTGGGCATTATTTTGCACGGTATTTTAGAGGACGCAGGTTTTAATGCGGATCTGGTGCTGGTGGATCAAAGCGTGATGGTGCAGGTGCACTTCAGTGATCAGGAGCATTATCTGATCGAGCCGACTTCGGGCCAGCAAATGTGGCATCTGCAACCGGAAAACGCCGAGCCAGAGCAAAGCCCAGAGCTGCTTATCGACGAAGAAATCTATAAGTTGTACCTGGCCCATCAAAAATGGGCGTTTATTGCCACCGAGCGTTTTGGCAGCGCCTTGGCCTGTGCCGAGCTGTTGTTAGAGCTGATAGGTGACGACCCTTACGAGCGTCGCGACCGTGGTTATTTGCTCAATCAGATTAATCGCCCTGAGCTGGCCAAAGAAGACCTGCGCTTCTTTGTTGAAGAGTGCCCGGACGACCCAGGTATTGAAATAGTACGCCATCAAATTGATGAGCTCGACAATAATAACAACACACTACATTAGTAAGGAATCATTATGGATCAACCTGCTGAGGCCATGATCAGCAATCCAGCCGTGGTGATGGGCCTGCTCGCCGTAATTCTCGGCGTGATTTTTAAAACCGCCCATAGTCAAAACCACTGGCTACGGACCTTTTATAAGTATGTGCCAGCGTTGCTGCTATGTTACTTCCTGCCTTCTTTACTCAATACCTTTGGCATAGTCGACGAAAAAAGTGCGAAGAGCGTGTATCACGTGGCTTCGCGCTATTTACTACCAGCCTGTTTGATTTTGCTGACCATCAGTATCGATTTAAAGGCCATTATTAACCTTGGCCCCAAGGCGCTGATCATGTTCCTGACCGGGACCCTAGGCATAGTCATAGGCGGCCCCTTGGCCATCCTGGTTATGAGTGCGGTAAACGCCGAGGTAGTCGGCGGCCATGGCCCGGATGCGGTGTGGCGTGGCATGACCACCATAGCCGGCAGCTGGATAGGCGGCGGGGCTAACCAGGCCTCGATGAAGGAAATGTTTGACGTTGGGGGAGATATCTTCTCCGCCATGGTGACCGTGGATGTCATTGTTGCCAACCTCTGGATGGCGGTATTGCTCTTGATGGCTGGTAACCATAAAGCCATAGATGCGAAAACCGGCGCCGACACCAGCGCCATCGAAGATCTTAAAAAACGCGTCGAAGCCTATCATGCCGAACATGCACGCCTGCCGACCTTGAATGATTATATGACCATAATCGCCATCGCTTTTGGTATTACCGGTCTGGCTCATTTCTGTGGCGATATACTGGCGCCTTATTTCGACCAGTTTGCCTGGGCGCAAGAATACAGCTTAAACAGCAAGTTCTTCTGGCTAATCGTGATTTCAACTACCATAGGTATTGGTCTGTCGTTTACCCGTGTGCGTCATATCGAAGCATTTGGCGCCTCAAAAGTGGCATCCAGCTTCTTATATATTCTGGTGGCCTCTATCGGTTTGCATATGAATATCACCGCCATCTTCGATACCCCATGGTACTTTGTCTTGGGTGTTATCTGGATGCTGACGCACGCGGCCTTGATGTTGATTGTTGCCAAGGCCATTAAGGCGCCGCTGTTTTATATGGCGGTGGGCTCGCAGGCCAATGTTGGCGGTGCAGCTTCGGCGCCCGTAGTGGCTTCGGCGTTTCACCCCTCGCTAGCACCTGTAGGTGTGCTGTTGGCTGTGCTGGGTTACGGCGTAGGTACGTATATGGCTTATATTTGCGGCTTGATCATGCAGTCGGTCGCCCCTTAAGGAATTAAAAATGACCATTAAACAAATTAATATTGGCGCCATTGAACTGGCCAACGACAAACCTTTTGTCCTGTTCGGTGGCATGAATGTGTTGGAGTCTCGCGATCTTGCCATGCGCATCGCCGAGCACTATGTGGAAGTGACCAACAAGTTAAACATTCCTTACGTGTTTAAAGCCTCTTTTGATAAGGCCAATCGCTCGTCGATTAATTCTTATCGCGGCCCAGGTCTGGAAGAAGGTTTAAAGATTTTTGAGGAAATCAAAAGCACCTTTAATGTGCCTTTGATCACCGACGTGCATGAACCTTATCAGGCCGCGCCAGTGGCCGAAGTGGTTGATGTGATTCAGTTGCCAGCCTTCTTGGCGCGTCAAACCGACCTGGTGATGGCCATGGCCAAAACCGGCAATGTGATCAATGTGAAAAAGCCGCAGTTTTTAGCACCGCACGAAATGCGTCATATCATCAAGAAATTTGCCGAAGCCGGTAACGAGCAGGTGGCCTTATGTGAGCGCGGCACCAGCTTTGGTTATAACAACCTTGTTGTTGATATGCTGGGTATGGACGATATGAAAACCATGGCCCCAGTTATCTTTGACGCTACTCATGCCTTGCAGCGCCCTGGCGGACGCAGCGATAGCGCCGATGGCCGTCGTGCCCAGGCTGCAGAGCTGGCACGCAGCGGTATGGCGCTAGGTATTGCTGGTTTGTTTATTGAAGCGCATCCGAACCCCAATGAAGCCAAATGTGACGGCCCTTGCGCCTTGCCACTGGCTAAGTTAGAAGGGTATTTAACGCAAATGAAGGCCATTGATGATCTGGTAAAAAGCTTTCCACCGCTAGATACCAGCGCCAGCGATCTGTAGATTTATTTTAAATGATTTAAAGCCAGCCCTAGTTGCTGGCTTTTTTTATGTTTGAGCCAGCGCTGCGCACTAAATTGGCATCTTGAAGGCCTTTGTATATAATCAGTTCAAATTAAAAAAACTAATCTATTGGCTATGGCTCGGCGACTTCCCCCTCTTAATTCCCTCAAGGCTTTTGAAGCTGCGGCAAGGCACTTAAGCTTTACCAAGGCCGCAGAAGAGCTTTATGTTACTCAGGCCGCGGTGAGCCATCAGATCAAAACATTAGAAGAGCATCTTGGCTTAAAATTATTTTTACGTAAGAACCGCTCTTTATTGCTGACCGAGGAAGGTCAGGGTTATTTTCTCGATATCAAAGAGATCTTCACTCAGCTGGACGATGCTACCGAAAGGCTCCTGGCTCGCGGTGCCAAGGGCTCCTTAACCGTAAGTCTGACTCCAAGTTTCGCCATTCAATGGCTGGTCCCACGCTTAAGCCTGTTTAACGAGCAGCATCCGGATATCGATGTGCGAATTAAGGCGCAGGATCAGGACGACAACTCGCTACAAGATGATGTGGATGTAGCCATTTATTATGGTCGTGGCCACTGGAGTGGGGTGGAAACCCATAAGTTGCATACGGAATATCTGGTGCCCTTGTGTAGCCCCATGCTGCTCACCGGGCCCAAGCCCTTGAATGAGCCGCAGGATCTGCAAAATCACACCTTGTTACACGACACCACCCGACGTCCTTGGAAGGTGTGGATGAAGACCGCCGGGGTACGTAATGTTCAGGTGAATCAGGGACCGATTTTTTCCCACTCTTCCATGGCCATGCAGGCCGCAACCCATGGTCAGGGGGTGGCTTTAGGGAACCTGGTATTGGCAAAACCTGAAATCGACGCCGGACGTTTGATCGTGCCCTTCAACCACAGCTTGGAGAGTAAAAATGCCTATTATCTGGTATTTCGTGAGTCACAATCCGAGCTGGGTAAAATAGTGTCCTTTAAAGAATGGATGTTAGGTCTGGTAGAAAAAGAGCAGGAGCAACTCTAAATGCAGTGGTTTAATGCAGAGCAGCCGATTGCTCAGTTTATTTTTGCCCATGGCGCCGGCGCCGGTATGGACAGTGAGTTTATGCAAGAGCTGGCGCGCTTAATGGCAGCGCAGGGAATTAGTGTTGGCTTGTTTGATTTTCCCTATATGGAAAAAGCCAAGGCAGAGAACAAGCGTCGCCCACCGGATCGCGCCGACAAGCTGCTGGCCAGTTTTAATCAACAACTGACCCAGCGGCAAGATGCCTTGCCCTTGTTTATCGGTGGCAAATCCATGGGCGGGCGCATGGCCAGTATGCTGGTGGCGCAGCCCGAAGGAAGCAGTGCAGAGGTGCGTGGAGTATTAGCCTTTGGTTATCCGTTTCATCCTCCGGGGAAAAAAGACAAGCTAAGGGTTGCCCACTTTGATGATATCAAGGTGCCGTTTTGCGTTATTCAGGGCGAGCGGGATACCTTTGGCAAGCGCGATGAATTAAGTCAGCTTGCCGACACCCGTCCGGCACAAATCCATTGGTTGAGTGACGGCGACCATTCCCTTGTGCCGCGTAAAAGAAGCGGTTTTACCCAGCAGGGCAATTGGCAGCAGGCGGCGGATGTCGCCGTGAACTTTATTAAGGAGCAGCTATGAGTCAGTTATTTTTGGTGCTAGGCGCGATTTTCGCAGGGCTCGGTGTTATACTCGGCGCCTTTGCCGCTCATGGCCTAAAAAGTCGGCTCTCGGAGTACGCTATCGGCGTCTTTCAAACCGGGGTTGAATACCAGATATATCATGCACTTGGGCTCATATTAATTGGCGTGCTGGGGAAACTCGGGATGCAATTTAATGTCAGCGGCTACTTTATGCTCGCCGGCATCCTATTATTTAGTGGCAGTCTGTACGCTTTGGCCCTAACCGGCATTAAGTGGTTTGGCCCCATTACTCCCTTAGGTGGCCTGTGCTTTATTGTCGCCTGGGCGGCGATGGTTATTAAACTTTTACAAATGAAATAAGTCATTACCATGTCCTGTATCGTTATTTATTGTCGCGCTGGTTTCGAAAACGACGCTGCCGCAGAGATCACTCACCACGCCAGCAATCTAGGTGTGGGCGGTTATGTTAAGACGAAGCCGAATTCGGCCTTGGTGGCATATCACTGCTATAGCCAAGATGAAGCAGAATACCTGATCAAGAAGATCCCGTTTAAGGACATGATCTTTGCCCGCCAGTGGTTTATCGGCACGCAAGTAGCAAAAATGCCTATCGACGACCGCGTCGGCAGCATTTGTGAGGTTGCCAAGTCATTCCCTCTATGCGGTGAATTGCGCGTGGAAACCTGTGATACCAACGAAGGCAAAGAGCTTTCTAAGTTCTGTAAAAAGATCAGCAACCCTCTGGCCAAGGCATTAGAGAGTCAGGAAACCTTGCTGCGTCAACAGGTTAAAAACCGCCCGACCTTGCATGTGTTGTTTATCGCCAGCGATACCGCTTATGTGGGTTATTCGTTTAGCTTTAACAACTCACCCTTGTATATGGGTATCCCGCGCCTGCGTTATCCTAAGGATGCACCGAGCCGTTCAACCCTTAAGCTTGATGAAGCCTTTATGATGTTTGTGCCTGAAGATGAGCGCGAAGAGCGTGTGGCCTCGGGCATGAAGGCAGTGGACTTGGGTGCTTGCCCCGGCGGCTGGACCTATCAGTTGGTGCGCCGTGGCATGTTTGTGCAGGCCATAGACAATGGCCCCATGGATCAGGCCTTGATGGACAGTGGTCAGGTTAAGCACTATCGTGAAGACGGCTTTAAGTTCCGCCCTGAGCGTCGTAATATCAGCTGGTTGGTGTGCGACATGGTGGAAAAACCAAGCCGCGTGACCGAGCTAATGATAGATTGGGCTGTGAACGGTTTTGCGAAGGAGCTGATTTTCAACCTTAAGCTGCCAATGAAAAAGCGCTTTGATACTGTGTACGAGAATCTCCAGCGTATTCGCGATGAACTGCATGAGTACGGCGTAAAATACAACCTGCAGGCCAAGCACCTGTATCACGACCGTGAAGAGGTTACGGTGCATCTGCAAGTGCTGCGCGTACCGCAAAACGTATTTAGCTAAGATATATACCTATGATGCAAAAAAGCCAGAGATTAACTCTGGCTTTTTTGGTATTGCTTGACCAAGAGGCTGATCAGATAACTGGCCGCGGCTATGCCGAAAACGTCGGCAGTTAAATCCACCAGATCAAAGGTGCGACTGGCAACAAAGGCCTGGCTTATTTCCTCGCTTAGGGCAAAGAGAAAAACAATTAAGGCGCCCCAGTATAGTTTTACCCTGCCAAGGCGCCAGTAGGCGGCTTTTAAGGCCAGGCTCAATAATAAGGTGGCGGTGCCAAAGAGCACGAAGTGGCCCAACTTATCGCCATAGGGCAGGGCTCTGACCAAATCAAAAAAGATGCTTGGCTGGCCTGTGTTAGCGAGATAGATGATCCAGCCCAAAAACGCAAAAAAGCCAAGCGCCAATAACATCAGCGTCCATTGCCAGGTGCCTTTCATATTATTGCCCGCGATAATTGTTACGGTAGTTTTCCACCCACAACTTGGTGGCGCCACACACGGCCACCGGCATGACTATCATGTTGAGAATGGGGATCATGGCACAGAGCATCACCCCGGCGCCAAAGCCGTAGGACAGTCCCCTATGTGCATTTAAATCGCGTTTCATATCACCAAAGCTCACCTTGTGGTTATCGAAGGCGTAATCCTTATATTGAATGGCGAACATCCAGCAGGTAAACAGCGCCCAGATGATCTGTCCAATTATCGGCAGAAACCACATAAGGATAAAAAAGCCGATGGCGCGGGGCAGGTAATAGCACAGCTTGGTCCATTCCCGGCCAAGCATACGCGGCACATCGCGCATGGTATCGAGCAGGCCGTCGTCGTTGACGCGCTGCCCGGTTAAATGTAATTCCACCTTCTCGGCGAGGATGCCGTTAAAGGGGGCGGCGATAAAGTTGGTGATCACCGTAAAGATCATCGAATAGCTAAATAGCACCACCAGAAGTGCTAAAGGCCACAACAGCCATTCTAGCCAGGACAACCATTCGGGCAGCTGGGCATTAATCCAGGCGAAGGCGTCGGTCAGCCAGCCATAAATAAAAAACAGGGATGTGCCGAAGATCACCAGGTTGATCATCAGGGGGATCAGTACAAAGCGTTTTAGGCCTTTTTCGGTGATCATTGGAAAACCACTAAAAAAGTATTCAAATCCGCGACCTAACTGCATGCTTTACCTCAAAGTGTTACAGGGTATGGTTTGCAGTATATCTAAGGCGCTGCGAATTTACAGCGCAAAGTGGTAAACAATTGTTGCAAAAACAGCGGGCTAGGGTTTTAAAAAACGGCCAAAAAAAGCCCTGCTAGGCAGGGCGTTTATTGTCAACTTTAAACCATCTCCTAAGGAGGTGGTGATGGTTAGTTCTTATCTTCGAGCATGTCTGCTTCTTGCTGCTGACGTTCGCGGTAGGCACCGCTTTGCTCTTCGATGAGCGTCGGTGTTTCCTGCTGAGCGCGTGACACCTGGTTCATCTTTAAGATGTTTTCGGCGTTTTGCAGATCCGAGGTATTGCTGAAGCCGGCAATGTTTTCACGTGCTTTTAAGAAGCTGTGGATTTCATCGACTATGGTATTGAGCTCTTGCTCATTCTTCTTCATCGCCATCACGTAACGCGGCATCTCAACATTATCGGCACCGCTGGTGGCGAAGGTGCTTGAGCTGATGCGCGAACTGATGATCCAAGGCGTGATTGACGACTTGATCACCACGTTTTCACTGCGCGTCGAGTCATGGATTGACATACCGGTAGAGATCTTCGACTCGGTGAAAGTACCTTCGGTTTTTAGATACAGTAGCAAAGAGCTAAATTGCATTTCCGCCCAGAACACATGGCTGAAGTTTTCCAACATACGGCCTATAGTGCTGAAAATTTGCCACATAAAGAAGGTACCAAGCACGGCCACGATCAGGCCAGAGAGCTCGCCTAACCAGTTTTGTAACAGCTCGATATTGCCACGGTTGGCGGCACGGGTGAACTCAGGTAACAGGCTGCTCTGCTGGCTGATAAAGTGATACAGGCCAATGGCTTCGCCGGCCAGTGAGAAGAACAACAAGGCACCGATCACCAGACACAGCTGAGCCGCTGTGGTGCTTACCAAACGGGTAATGTTAAAGCCCTTGTGGCCAGGACGCGGATTAAACTCAGGCTGGGTTTCAATCAGCAATTCGCCGCGGAAATCACCCTTGCTGCTGCTTTGCTCGTTCAATACCGGATCGAAGTCAATATAGGTACGGTTCGGGATTTCCTTATAGCGGCGGTTGGCCAGAACTATGCTTTCGATATTGATGAAGATCTCGTTCGGATGCACTTCTTCTTGCAAGTTAGCACGGTATTCGCTGACCTCGGTGGCCACTTCGTTTTGTTTGCTACGGGCATTGATCAGGTAGAAGACTGCCGCGCAGCAAAGCGCACCTAGGAATAATAAGGTAAAGAGGCTAGGCCAGGCCGAGAACAGGCTTACCTTTTCTGTCAGCTGCGCCCATTGCTCCAATTCACCCTTATGTGGGGCGAAGAAATGATGATAGATAAGACCTATAACCACGGGGAAGATCACCGAAAAGGCGATGATTTTCGCAAGTGAGGCGGCGCCTACGTCTTTAAGACGTTTTACTCGGTTCAGGCTTACCGCATTGGCAGCACTGCGCCAGCATAGCAGCAGGTAAACCAAAATCAGCGCCGAGAATACCGGGACGATAATATGACCCGCTTCACCGGCCAGGCCAGATGATGAGACAAAATAGGTCAGGCCGAAGGCAACAAAGGCCAAAATGGTTTGCAGAATAACACCGATGACTTCCTGTGCCACATTACGCATGGGGTAGGGCAAGAAGATTAATTTTGGTAATACCGAGTGAGCAAAACGACCTACCCAGCCCTTGGGCTCGGTGAAGGTGGCGTTTTTGCGCCCCATCAACATGGATTCCAAGGTTTTCGCCGTATAGGCTAGGGAACCTTTCTTTTGCTCCAGAGCCGCATTTTCCTGCTCGCTCTTGCTTAGGTTGAGTGCTAATGAGCTGGGTACCGAGCGGCCAACGAAGAATTTAAACAGTTGGAAAAGGCCGCTACCACAGCGTTTTAAACCTAAGATCATAAGCACTAAGCCTACTGCTGCGTAGGCCCAGGCAGAGATCATATCGGTTTGCGTTAAAGAGGTGACTTTAAAAAGGCTAAATAAACCAATCAGGGTGATAATGGCACCACCTGCGGTGCGTATCGTTCCTTCAATTTTAAATGGGTTAGAAATACCTAGCCCTTTCGAGCCAAAATCATAAGCCATGATGATTCCTTGGAGTTAATAGAATTCTTTAGTCCGTTTTATGCGCGTTTTCTATGCGCTCGGAAATTGCTGGGTGTGATGAGAGATAATCCCACAAAGTGCCTTGCTCTTTTTCATCCATCCCGTGCGCCTGAGCCAGGGCCTGCATGGCCTCGGCAAAAGCCGAGCGATGATAGCCTAATTGGCTAAGCTGCTCTAGTGCAAAGGTATCGGCCTGACGTTCCATATCGCGAGAAAACTGCTGTTGGATCAAGGCCGAACCCGTACCCATGATGATCTCAGCAAAGCCTTCGAGGTCGCCAAACATCAGCGCCAAAGTGACCGAAGAGCCGGCGGATTGGGCTGCCAGGGTCAAGCCATGTTGATATTGAACATGGCCAATTTCGTGCAGTAATACCGCAAGCAGGGCGGTGTCGTTATCTTTGAGGATAAGCGCGAGTTCGTCGGTTAAGACCACCTGGCCGTCGGGCAGGGCAAAGGCATTGGCGCCTATCTCAGGGGCACTGTAGAAGTGCAAAACCAAATGCTCGGGAGCCTGGTCCATTTCCGCAATATGGCTTTGCCACAAGGTCCGAATATGGGTTTGCTGTGCCTCGTCCAGATTAGTGGGTTCCAGATACACGTATTCCAGTGCTGCCAGGGTTTGCTCTGATGCAGCATGAACCACAGAGTCTGGTAATGAGCGAGCGACCACCGCGGCGCTGGCGGGAATGATCTTAAAGAACAACAGCCAGGCGAGCACCGCGCTGGCTATTACACAGCCAAGCACAGCCGTTTTATGTTTTTCGATGCGCTCCAGCAGGCGGTCCCAAGCGGACTCCGAAGGCCAGCGATGGCTGGCGCTATGGGGTACAAAACGACTGCCGTCAATAAACACCAGCTCTACCGGCAGGCCGCTGAGCTGCTGGCCTTGACGGTATTGGTCAAATTGCACCAGCAATTCATCGCCACTGTAAATGCGCACTTGCTCGCAACTGCTATCTTGCGTCAGCCACAGGGTTACTTCCGTGCTGTGGCTTTGATTGTTCAGGTAATAAAACCCGGTGACTTGCATGCGTTAGCCCAAAGACAGATCGATATCGAACATGTCAGCGGCTTCTTCGCCAAACGCCGATTGCTGCTCACCCAGTTGATCGTGCAGGGTTTGCGGGTCGCACAGGAAGGTCACTTCGGTGGCGTTACTAAGCATGCGGGCGCTGCGCACCTTGGCCCAGGGGTAAGCCAAACCTAGGCTAAAGACGATGGCTAGGGTATTGGTAAATACCAGCAGGGTGTAGTCGATCATCTTTAAATCCGACTTGAAATCGGCAATGCCCTGCAGTTCGCTGCTGTTAAGCAGGTGATTGCGAATATGAGTCTGATAAATGCCCGTGGCTACCGCAAAGGCAACAAAGTAAACAATCATCATCATCACCATGATGCTTACACCGGCAATAGCACCGGCTTGGTCGTTTATCATTTCCGGGTCTTGGATCATGGCCTCCAGGCCAAAACCGAAGGCACCAGCCAGGGCTAGCATGATCACCGCGATAATGCCGGCGGCAACATAGGCCATCAGCGCCGCTAAATAATACTCACCGCCCTTGGTATTGACACTAATGGGGGTGTCGGAAAACTCAATATGGCTGTGTAAATACTGGTCCATGCGTTTAAACACGTACGGAAGCAATAAATAAAGGGTGAATACGCTGGCCACTGGCAGCAATAAGAACACCACAAAGGCCTCGCCATAACTGCCCTTAAAGTTAAAGCGCACATTGCGATAACGGCTCATACGCATGTTAAAGCGCATGCCCTGATTGATGATCCAGGGCGTTAAAAACAGCAGAATAAAAATCGCCAGTATGCCCAGCACAGGGACAAACTGGGTGCAGAACATATAAATAACAAAAAAGATAAAGGCAAGAATGCGGCCTTTTAGTATCTGAATCGGCGTTGCCAAATAATCAAATCGATGGCCATCGAGTTGTGTATGGCCGTAGAAATAACGATAGGTGCGTACCTTGGCCCAGGCGGAATAAATTCCCAGGGTTAGCAAGGTCAAAACTATGTTAACGATCCAAATTGAGAAAAACTCTTTCCCTGAGCCACTAAACTCGACGCGACGGCTATAAGGTTGAAACTGAGGCGTCGTGTTAGTTGCGCTATCTGTTTGTGATAAATCCATTTTTTAGTCTTTTTGGCGGTTAAAACGCAGCTCATTAATTTAGCGTTAAGTTTCGAATAATGCAACAGATGCAAGGGCTTAACCTGCTTTTACTCTCTGCAATGGGGCAAAGCATGTGTATAATAGGTCGGTCCTCCTTAGTTATTAGCCAAGGCCATGCCCTATGCTTTCAAAAAATCAGCAAAAGCACCTGCGTCAATTAGGTCAAAAGAAATACCGTAAACAGCAGCAAGCATTTTTAGTTCAAGGCACTAAAAATGTGCTTGAGCTATTGCAAAGCGAGCATGGCATCACCGAACTATTTGCCAGCGATGAGTTCTGCGCGGCCCATAAACAACTGATTGAAAGCCGTTTAAGTGGTAAGGATGTGCATCACAGCGATGAAGCGGCCTTATCTAAGGTCAGCACCCTGGTTACTAATAACGATGCCATTGCCGTGGCCCCCATGGCTCAGGTGGAAATCGAGCATACCCCTTGGCAAATAGCCCTGGACGGCGTCAGCGATCCGGGCAATCTCGGCACCATCATTCGTTTGGCGGACTGGTACGGTTTTAAACAGGTCTTGTTGTCGGCCAATTGCGCCGATCCTTATAACCCCAAGGTGATCAGTGCCACCATGGGCTCCTTTACCCGGGTGTCATGCCATCAAGTCGATTTGCCCGCCTACCTGGAAAGCTGTGATAAGCCGGTTTACGGCGCTTTCTTAGGTGGACAAAACCTGCATCACACCGACTTTGGTGGGCAAGGCATCTTGGTGATGGGCAGTGAATCTCACGGTATCAGTGATGCGGTGGCGGAGCATGTCAGCGAGCGTATCACTATTGCCGGTTATGGTGGCGCCGAATCCTTAAATGTGGCTATTGCCAGTGGCATTATTTTAGATAATATAAAGCGTTGTCACGGTTAAGCGCCTAGCGCTAAGGCAGATGTTGCAACCAATAATAACTAGAATAATGAGGCGTAATGCGCTTAAGCAGCATAAAACTGGCGGGTTTTAAGTCCTTCGTTGATGCCACCAAGATCCCATTTCCCGACCCCATGACCTGTGTGGTGGGGCCAAATGGCTGTGGCAAATCTAACGTTATTGATGCGGTACGCTGGGTGCTCGGTGAAAGCTCGGCCAAAAACCTCCGTGGCGATGCCATGACGGACGTGATTTTTAACGGTGCTGCGACCCGTAAACCTGTTTCCCAAGCCTCGGTGGAGTTGGTGTTTGATAACACCCTAGGGCGCTTACCCGGCACTCTGGCGGCGCGAAATCAGGTGGCTATTAAGCGCGTGGTGACCCGCGACGGCCAGTCCCTTTATTACCTCAACGGCAGTAAATGCCGCAAACGCGATATTACCGATATCTTCTTAGGCACCGGCCTTGGGCCGCGTAGCTATGCCATTATCGAACAGGGCATGATCTCCCGGCTGATCGAAAGTAAGCCACTGGAACTCAGGGTCTTTATCGAAGAAGCCGCCGGCGTGTCCAAATACAAGGAGCGTCGCCGCGAGACACAAACTCGTATCCGCAGCACCAAGGAAAATCTTGAGCGTCTGCTTGATGTACGCGCCGAGCTGCAAAGTCAGCTCGATAAGCTAGAGCATCAGGCCCAGCAAGCCAGCAGTTATCGTGAACTCAAAGCCCAGCAGCGCCGCTATAAGGGCGAGCTGGCGGTACTCAAATGGCAAAAACTGCACCAACAACAACTGCAACAGTCCGAACAACTCGCCGAGCTAAAAGAGCAACTGGCATTTTTTAAGGATGCTCACCGCGGTGAGCAGGATGTGCTGAGCGCCTATCAACAGCAACTGGATGACACCAGCGCGGCGCTAAACCATAACCAGCAGCAAATATTTCAAACCGACAATCAGTTGGCGCGTTTAGAGCAGCAACAAATTCATGCCAAGCAACGGGCCCACCAGTTGCAAACCAGCATAGCGCAAAACCAGCAACAACAGGCGCAGCTTCTTGAGGCCCAGTGCCAGCAAAGTGAGTTTGTGGCCCAGCATCAGGAGCGATGTGAGCAGCAGCAGCTGCTGAGTGAAGAGTTGCAAGAAGCCCTGTTGGAGTGCCAGGCGATGCGTGATGAGGCTGATGAAGGGTTTGCACAGCTGCAAGAGCAACAGCATCAACAGCGCGAGCTTTTATTTCAAAGTCAGCAACAGTTGCAGCAATGCCGCCACGAGCACCAAGGCGCTGCCGTCAAGCTGCAGGCCTTGCAGCAGCAGGTACAAGACAATGGTGCGGCCCTGAGCAGGCATCAGGATAGCTCTCTTTCCCAGCAAGTTAACGACAGCGAGCAGCAAAGCAAGGCTTTGACCGAGCGCCTGGCCAAGGCAAAAAGTGCGCAGCTAAAACTTGAGCAGGCCTTACACGCCAATGATGAAGAGTTGAGTCACGCCAGCGAGGAGCATCAAGGCATACTGCGGCAAATGCAGGAGCTGGGCGCCAAACGTGATGCCATTGCCTCCCTGTTACAGGATGAAGAGGCTGAGCAGGGCAAGGGCGTTTTATTCCAGCTTGAGGTGCAAAAGGGTTATGAGCAGATAATAGAAGCCGCCTTGATGCAACTGCGCCATTTGCAGGTGATGGCTGATAAAAGTGGCAGCTGGTTAACGCCGCAAAACGATAAAGCGCCCCATCGCTCGGTCGCCCAGTTTATTCAGTCCGGCCACTACCCGGATCTGTTACATCGCATCGCCTTTGACGCCAAGGGCGATATCCGGGTGTTGGACGACCCAAGCTGGTTGGCAGTGGTTGATGAAAACGCCCATCTGCATGGTCGCCACTGGTGTTTGCAGGCTAACAGCGAGCAAGTCTCAGTGCTTGCCCAGCGCCAGCAGCTCAATGAATTAGAGACTGCCTTAGAGCAGCGCCGGGATAAATTACCGGCCATAGAAAAAGAGTTGCAGCAGCTCAACGGCGAGCGGGAAACGCTTAAAGTATCGCTGGAACAGACCAAGCAAGAAGTTCACGAGCATTCTAAATCTTACGCCAGTATGCAAACCCGCCAGGAGCTCCTTAAAGAGCAGGCCCAGGTATGGCAACAGGAACTTGAGCGTTTGCAATCTCAAGAGCAAACCCTGAGCGAGCAAATTGAAACGGCACAATTGACGCTTGAACAACAGCAGGCGCGTATTGAGCAAGCTGAGGAAAGCTTAGAACAGGCCGAGCACAATTCACTCCAAGAGCGCCGCCAGTTTGAGCAAGTTCAGCAGGCATTGAAGCAGACTCAGTTGCGTGTTCAGGAGCTGCAAGCTCAGGTGAACGAGGCACAAATTAGCACAGAGCGACTGCAAAGTGAGCTGATGTTAAGTCGCAGCAAGCTGCAAAATATTGAACGCTCGCTGGAGCAATCCCGTGAGCAATTAGCCGAGGCTGAAGCCGAGCAGCAGGAAGTGGCCGAACCCATCGCCCTGCAGGAAGAGCAAATCGCTCACTTGCTGGAGCAAAAAGAGCAGCTGAGTGAGGAGCAATTGGCCCTACAACAGCGTCTTGAGCAGGCGCAAAGCGAATTGCAGCGAAATAAAGATAAGCTGGCACAGGGCGAGCAGCAAAGGGAGCAATTGCAAGAGCAGATCCAGCAGGCTCTGTTGGCAGAGCAAACCCTGACCTTAAAGGCACAACAGGCCTTGGCTCCCCTAGAAGAGCTCAATACCAGCTTAAAAGCCGTGCTGGAAACCTTGCCACAAGATGCGCAAGCCGGACGCTGGCAGGCGCAGCTCACGACCCTGGATAAGCAAATCAGCGATTTGGGCGCAGTGAACCTAGCGGCCATCGATGAGTTTGCCAGTGCCAAGGAGCGCAAGCAGTATTTGGATGAGCAATTAGAAGATCTCACCAAGGCGATGGACACGCTGGAAGCGGCCATAGCCAAAATCGACCGCCAGACCAAGGCCCAGTTTAAGGCCACCTTTGAGCAGATCAATATGGACTTGCAAGAGCTGTTTCCCAAGGTCTTTGGTGGCGGCTCGGCCTACTTGGAATTGACCAGCGATGACCTGCTTGAAAGTGGGGTAGCAATTATGGCCAGACCGCCCGGTAAGAAAAATTCCACAATCCATTTGTTAAGTGGTGGAGAAAAAGCGCTGACCGCATTATCATTGGTGTTTTCGATATTCAGGCTCAATCCAGCACCATTTTGTATGCTTGACGAGGTTGATGCGCCGTTAGATGATGCCAATGTCGGTCGTTTTTGCCGTTTGGTTGAAGAAATGTCGCAAACCGTGCAATTTGTATACATAAGCCATAATAAAATAGCCATGGAAATGGCAGGGCGCCTGACCGGCGTCACTATGGCGGAACCTGGAGTGTCACGTATGGTGGCAGTGGATATTGAGCAAGCAATGGAAATGGCTCAAGCCAGTTAATTGAACAAACTAAGAATAAAGGTGAGGGGATGGCCGAAGATCTCAGATGGGTATTAATTCTAATCAGTGCGGTAGTTATTGGCGGTTTGCTGATTCACGGCCTATGGTCGGTGCGTAAACGCGCGCAGTCGGTTGATAGCAGCGCGGCGACAAAAGCCAAGCCTGCCTCTGAGCAAAAAGCAGCCAGTGAGCCTGCGGCTACAGTAGCGTCAACGTCAAAGACCGAGGCTGCATCGCGAGACCAGGAGAGAGGATTAGGTCAAACCGAAGAGCCCGCTATGACCCCAGAGGTGGCCTCAGAGGTGCGTGAAGAGCCTAGCTTTAATGCCCTGGACGATGAGCCCAAAATGGGCGACTTTAGCATCGAGGCCGAAGAGCAGGCGCAAACGGACGCTGCAGCCGAGCCTTCGTCAGATCCTTCGGCGAAGCCCCAGCCAAATGCCGAAGTACAGCCAGAAGATTTTGTAATTATCCATGTGCATATGCCTGAGGGCCTGCAAATGCAGGGCGCTAAGTTGTTGCCTTTAGTACTTACACTGGGCTTCAAATACTCCGACGATGGCTTTTTCCATCGCCACGAGCAAAGCAGCGGCCAGGGCCCGGTACTTTTCCGCATGGTGAACATGTACAATCCGGGTACCTTTGATATCGACAATATGGAGCAATTCAGTACCGCAGGTATCAGTTTGTTTATGACCTTGCCAAACGAAGGCGAAGCCATGACCACCTTCAATATGCTGCACAGCGCCGCGAAAAAGCTGGCCGAAGAATTCGGTGCCGAGCTGTTGGATCATAACCGTCAGCCGCTTAGCGTAAACGGCATACGCGAGTACGTGGAAAAAGTCCGCGAGTACGCTTAATCCTGAGGTGTCGGCCTTGCTTTGCCAAGGCTAAACATGCAGGGAAACACATTGACACTAAGCCACCTCCCGGTGGCTTTTTTATCGAGGTAGATATGAGTCTCACCCCCGAGCAACAGATTGCCGAGCTTCGCTCCAAGCTGGAGGAGCACAATTATAATTATTATGTGTTGGACAACCCCAGCATTCCCGACTCTGAATATGACCGCCTGATGCGCCAGTTACAGGCTTTGGAAGCCGAGCACCCGCATTTACAAAGCCCTGACTCGCCAAGCCAGAGAGTGGGCGGCGCGGCGCTGAGCAAATTCTCTCAGGTGACCCACCAGGTGCCCATGTTGTCTCTGGACAACGCTTTTGATGAAGACGAGTTTAATGCCTTTAATAAGCGTATTAACGACCGTCTGGCCGCAAGCACCCAGCCGATGTTTTGTTGTGAGCCCAAGCTCGATGGTCTGGCCGTATCTATCTTGTATCGTGACGGTGTGCTGGTACAGGCGGCGACCCGCGGCGATGGTCAGGTAGGTGAAAACATTACCGAAAACGTTAAAACCATTCGCAATATTCCCCTGAAGCTGCGCGGTGACTTCCCCGAAGAGTTAGAAGTGCGCGGCGAAGTATTTATGGACTTGGCCGGTTTCCATCGTCTTAACGAGGAAGCCAAGGCAAACGAGGGCAAGGTGTTTGCCAACCCGCGCAATGCCGCCGCCGGCAGTTTGCGTCAGCTTGACTCTAAGATCACCGCCAAACGCCCACTGATGTTTTACGCCTATTCCATGGGCCAGGTAACCGGCGCCGAATTGGCGGGGGGTCACTTCGAGCAGTTGCATCAGTTGAAAGACTGGGGCTTGCCCCTTTGCCCGGAGACCAAGTTGGTCAATGGCGCCGATGAGGCCATCGCCTATTACCAGGATATTCTTACGCGTCGCGGCGAGTTGAAATATGAAATCGATGGCGTGGTGATCAAGGTCAACGATAAGGACGCCCAAGAGCAGCTGGGCTTTGTTGCCCGCGCGCCGCGTTGGGCCATTGCCTTTAAGTTCCCAGCGCAAGAAGAGATCACTCAGTTGCAGGATGTGGAATTCCAGGTCGGTCGTACCGGGGCTATTACCCCAGTGGCACGCCTGGCGCCTGTGTACGTAGGTGGGGTGACGGTTTCCAATGCCACCTTGCACAATGGCGATGAAATTGCCCGTCTCGGGGTGAAAATTGGCGATACCGTGGTGGTGCGCCGCGCCGGTGATGTGATCCCGCAGATCACTCAGGTGGTGCTGGAGCAGCGCCCGGCAGATGCAAAAGATATCCTTTTCCCAAGCGAGTGCCCCGTGTGCCATTCCCATGTAGAGCGTATTGAAGGGGAGGCGGTGGCCCGTTGTAGCGGCGGTCTGGTGTGTGCGGCGCAGCGTAAAGAAGCGATTAAACATTTCGCCTCGCGCAAGGCCATGGATATAGATGGTCTGGGGGATAAAATCGTCGAGCAGCTGGTTGAGCGAGAGCTGATCCATACTCCGGCTGAGCTATTCCAGTTGCGTCAGGGTCACTTTGAAAGCCTGGAGCGTATGGGGCCTAAGTCGGCAGCCAACCTGGTCAATGCCCTGGAGGCGGCCAAGACCACAACCCTGGCCAAGTTTATCTATTCTCTGGGCATTCGCGAGGTAGGTGAGGCGACGGCGCAAAACCTGGCCAATCATTACCTGAGCCTGGATGCCATTATGCAGGCGAGTATAGAGCAGCTTCAGGAAGTCAGTGATGTGGGTGAGATAGTTGCCAAGCATATTCACAGCTTCTTTAGCGAGGAGTCGAATCAAGGGGTGGTTCAGGCTCTGCTTGATGAAGGCGTAAACTGGCCGGCGCTGGAAGTTAAAAATGAAAGTGAGCAACCACTTACGGGCTTAACCTATGTGCTTACCGGTACTTTGCATACGCTGAACCGCAACGATGCCAAGGCGCGATTACAGGCTTTAGGAGCTAAGGTGGCGGGCAGTGTGTCGGCGAAAACCCATGCCCTGGTGGCCGGAGAAAAGGCCGGCTCTAAGCTCACCAAGGCGCAGGAGCTGGGTATTGAGGTACTCAGTGAAGACGACTTAATGGCCCTGTTTGCCGAGCACGGTGCCTAGGCCATGAATGACTTTATCGCCTGGCTGGAGTCGGGCTTAGCGCGTTTTGGCCAGTGGCTGTCACCTTATCTAGGCGATATTGCCCTGGTGTTTGTGGTCTGTATTATCGGCCTGTATGCCGGGGATGTGATCAAAAGCGTTAAAAAGCTGGTGGCCGGTAAGCACTTTTTACTGCGCACCTTAGCCTTTGTGCTGGTGAGTGCCTTTGGTTTAGGAGTTTTAACCCTGTGGGTGAGCCCCTTTATGGCCAAGGCCCTGATGTTTTTCGGCAGCACCTATTTGCCGCTGACCGTATTCGCCGCCTTTATCCTGGTGGGGGTTTTAGCGGACAGGAAGTCTCAGCTGTGAAACATTATGGTCCTGAATATTGGGATAAGCATGGCGCCTATCGTACCCCGATAGGCTTTACCCTGGCGCTTGTCATCTTGCTGCGCCCTTATCTTATCTGGGCCTTTGCCGCTATATCGCGACGCCCTGAGCTTGATTTGGTGGCCCTGGTGTATCGGCAAAAGCAGGATTTTTTTGTCGCCTTGGCCATAGCTGCTATCGCCATTTTGCCAGCCACTGTGTACTCCTTGCGTCGTCCCGGTAGCAGTTTGAGGTTAAAATCCCTGTGGCGGCATATGCGCTGGCCCTTAGTGCTCTGTGCCATGCTGGATTTGGCCTGGCTTATTTTACAGGCCTCACAACAGTACTATAGATTTTCCTTGTATATTGCCGTGCAAGCGGTGGCGGTGGCCTGGATCCTGCTGTATTTAATGCGCAGCCGCTATTTGCGGGTGTTTTTTGCCGATTGGCCGGATGAGCTGGAGAGCAAGAAAAGCGATGAAAAAGGTAAGGACAACTAGGGTGTTCAGCGTGAGTTCGCTACGCCCCGTAGATAAAACCCTGGCCAAGTTCACCCTGGTGGCTTTGCCATTTGTGGCTATTTTGCTGTTATTGGCTGCGCCTTGGCCACTTGTACGCCTGACCTTGATGCTGGCCTATTCTGTCGCGCTGGCATCCTGCCTCTATCGCCTGACGCCCTGGTTTATCGCCCGCAATCCTCTGAGCCGTTTTGTTCAACGCGAGCAGGGGCACTTAAAGGTTTGTTCACTGGCGGGCTTTTTTGACTTCCATGGTCCTTGGCAATACCTGCCCATAGACAGGATTTCGTCGGTACAAGTGTGGCAGCATGGCATTGAGATTACAGCCGAGGAGACGGAATATCGCCTTAGTGTTGTTGGCACCACAGATAGCCTGCATGCCTATATGAGCTCGGTGCTTGCTGATGCTATTGCCGCTGACAAGGTAAAGCTAGAATATGGAGAATGTGCATAGGCACTAAGTGAATAGGGAGAGTATTCACCTAATGCCCGCACATAAATACCAATTCACTTAAATAGCTAATCTGTTTATTTTTGCGGTTAAATTCATCCATGAAACTTGGTTACATCGCGCATCCATGCGCTCACCTCGCTAAGCTGCGAAGCATTGCTTCGATCTTGCTCGCCTATGTAGAATAACTACATAAGAAAAACTCCGCCTTGTGTTCACATCATTTATCCAGCGCTATCTCTGATCACATACTTAACAGAATTTGTATAAATAGAGAGCGTCTAAGGCGCTGCTTGGTACCAGAAGCTGCCACCGGCAATCTGACTTTCGATAAAACCGAATTGATACAGTTCTATACGGGCTTCCTCAGGGCTAACCTGTAACACCTCACAGGCTTCGCGTAAGGTCCAGCTCGGATAAGATGCCAATTTTTGCTGCACCGTTAAATGGCGGCGTTTCGGCTGCGCTTCACCCATCAGTACCAAGGCACGCTCAAGGTTTTGATACGGCTGTGAGCCGGCAAGCCTAAAGGCGTTATCACCGTTAAAAATGAGCGATGGGAAACCGCGGGCACCCAGCTGCATCATTTCCTGTTGCTCGGCATTAAATATCGCCAGCACCTGTTCAGAATGTAGCAAGGCGGCAAATGCTTGTGCATCCATGCCCATCAAGGTAACCAGTTCTAAAAGTGCTTCATCCTTGGCCATATTCTCGGCGTAGAGGAAGATACGTTCACGCATTAGGCGCACAAAGGCCGATTCCAGATTGGGGGCCAATAAACGCACGGCAATAGCCGCTCGACAGAGAATATAAGAGTTGCTTATTGGATCCTTAGCCCACATCGATGGGTCTATGGGCTGCTGATAGTGCTGGGCTACCTGTTGCCAATGGTCGATTACATCCGTGGGCTTGGCGATACCATTACCTGGATCGCCAAAGTTTTCCCAGCCCGGTAACAGGCCACCGTGAATATAGCGCTCGTTAACCTGGTAGTTTAACTTGAGGCGGCGCCAAACCGGCTCTAAGGCCCAGCAGTGAGAACAAATAGGGTCGGTGACGAAGACAAGATGCACTTGCTCCGTCTGCGTCGCCTTGGTCTCTATGTCCTTTTTGCTGTCATAATTCGGCATTACACAGCCAATATCTGCATCACATTCCATTATTTTTCATTCCTTAATGCGTTAATCCCTGCCTCGATACGATCCAAGCCCTGATCTAAGATGTCCATGCTGGTGGCAAAGCAAATACGTATATGACCTTTTGCTCCGGGGCCAAAGAAGCGTTCATTGCCAGGCACCACGGCAACCTTGTAATTGCGCAGGTGCTCAACCAGCTCTTCCGCTTCCAGGCCGGTTGCGGAAATATCGGCAAATAATAAATAGGTGGCTTCTGGGGCCTGACAGCTCACACCTTCTATGGCATTTAATCTTTGCACCGCGTGGTCGCGAAGAGCCGTTAGGTGCTCAATAAAGGCATCCACCCAATACCAACAGCTTGTCAGTGCCGTGGTAGCGGCCACTTGCGAAATGGTTGATACTCCGCCGGCGGTAGTCATCACATAGGCGGCGTCGACAATTTTTTGATGTACTTCGGCGCTTGGTGAAATTACGGCACCGACACGCAGACCGGCTAGACCAAAGGCTTTAGAGAAACCATAGACGGTGATCACGCGCTCACACAGCTCAGGAGCCAGGTGATGGAAGCTGGTAAACTGTTTTTCCGGGTAGATGATATCCGACCAAATCTCATCGTTCATGATCCACAGCATGTGCTGGTTGGCAAACTCGGCTATGGTCTTTAGATCTTCCAAAGGAATAATCTTGCCTAGCGGGTTATGCGGGTTACACACACCGATAAGACGGGTTTTCTCGCTCACAAGCTCTGGTAGCAATTCAAGTTTAAAACGACCTGTGTCTTTATCGTATGGACAACGGATCACCTTACCACCGGCAGCCAGCACCGACTGTTCGAAGAGGAAGTCAACCGGGTCAAAAATAATGGCTTCATCACCTGGTTCCAGACAAAAACGCGCTGTTGCATACATGCCACTGGCGGCGCTGTCTATGGGCAAGATCAATTCCGGGTTAAGGCGGTAGTCTTTGCGCATTGCTAGGGCATTGGCTAATTCGTTTTTAAATTCGGGCAACCCCAGGTGCGGTCCATAAGAGAACACACCGCTTTGAGCGTAATCGGCAATTGCCTGGCGAATTTCCTTTGCTACCGCAAAGTCCGGATCGGCGGCGGTTAGGGGAATGATATCGGCATCGGTTTCCGCCCAGCGAAAGTTGTAAGCCCGAGTTCGCAAGGTCTCCAAGGGCACCTGGTCATGTGCAAATAATGAGGTGGTCATCAATTTAACTCCAATTTAAAAAGCGAATGGGATTTTTTGTTCGTGATGATGCGGCGCTAAAAACTCCTGCTGCAAGGCTAGCCCCTGGTTCAGATAGTTGGCAACAACGCTTTTGCGCATCACGGAGAAGTGCTCCAGTGCGGTAACATCAAAACCAGCGACGCTTGACTCAAAAATCTTTGCCAGTTCGATGGCATCTTCAATGGCTGAGTTTACGCCTTGGCTGGTAAAGGGCAGCAGGGCATGGGCGGCATCACCTAGCAGCACCACATTGTGTTTGTGGAAGCGCTCCAGCGGCAGCAGGTAACAGGTATTCCAAATATGGGATTGGGAAAAGTCGGTTAATTTAATCAGCGCCTTTATCGGGTCAGGCCACTGGCTAACTAGGCGTTCGGCGAAGTGCTGCTTCCCGCTATCACTGACGTCAAGAATATCGAAACGTTCGCAGTCGTACTGTACAAACCAAACCACGCTTTGCTCGTCGGCGGGAACCATACCAACCGCCAGACCGCCGTCCAGGTGTTTGTACTTAACGAACTTATTTTCGAGTAGCTGAACCAGCTCTGGGCTATTGACGATGGAAACCAGCTCTTTCACCTTGATGTCGGAGCGTTTTGCTTCTGGGAAGATCTGAGCGCGCACCGCAGAGCGGCCGCCATCACAGCCGAGGAAGTAATCGGCCGCAATTTTCTCACCATTGGTAAAACAAGCCAGCTTGGCGCTGCCGTCTTGATGCCATTCAAAATGCGAAAACTGATGATCGAAATGCAGCCATTCCGCTGGGATTTCATTTAGCAGTACGTCCAAAAACGCCTTGCGGGTTACCCCGTAGCTTCCTTTTAAGGTTTCTTCGATCAGCAGATTGCCTTCATCATCGACGATATTACATAACTCAACCGGATAACCCACCTTGGCGGCTTGTTCATCCAAACCTAGTTGGGCCATGGCCTTAACGCCATTTTCAAGCATGATAAAACCTAAACCTTCGCGTCCTGAAAGCGGGCTGCGTTCGTAAATATCGACCCGTCCTCCGAGTTTTTTGTAGTAAATAGCGAAAGCCAAACCGGCAATTCCACCGCCGATAATTGCAATATTAGGTTTCATATTCCCTCCGATAAACACGAGTTACACTTGCGCTTGTTTGTAGCAATTTTGTTATCGGGGTGATGCTATCCTTTATCCTTAGGTAAATTAATGCTTAAATGCGCATAATGATTCTGCAAAAATGCATAGCGAACAGGCATTTAAGCAAAGGTAAACTTCTAATTCGGAAAGCATTGGATTTTTTAGCGTGAAAGAGTTTAATTGGGACGATGTAAAAGTCGCATATCGTGTTGCCGCTACTGGCTCTTTGGCGAAAGCCGCGGAATTCGAAGGCATTAATTACACCACGGTATTGCGAAAAATTAACCGGCTGGAAAAAGACCTAGGCTGTAAATTGTTTTTTCGCAATCAGCGTGGTTATCAAATTACCGAGGCGGGCACCCGATTATTGGAAACCTTTCCCGAAATTGAGAGCCGCTTCAACCAGTTGCCATCGCAACTTTTCGCTACCTCTGATCAGGTTAAAGGTACGCTAAAGATCACTACCTTGCCGGAATATTCCTCATTCTTGCATCCGATATTGGTGCAGGCGCAAGAGCAGTACCGTGAACTCAAAATTCTTGTCGATGTCAGCGATGAGATAGTGCCGTTGGCAGAGGGCAGGGCGCATGTGTCTATTCGCGCCGGAGCCATGCCGACACAGGCCGATCTTGTGGCCTTAAAGGTCAGCGACCTGAATTTCTCTTATTATTACTCCGAGCACTATTTTCAGCTGCACAATGCACCGAGCTGCGAAAGTGAATTTAGCCAACATCATTGGGTGATGCCTGGCGGGCGTAAGAGAAATTTAGCCTTTGTTAAACAGGTGTTGGAAGCAATTGACGAGAACAATATTTGTTACCAGAGCAATAATCTGTTGGATATTCAGTTTGCGGTAGAAAATGGCCTGGGGATTGGCCCCATAGATGACAGCAAGGCCAGACAATGCCCCCATCTAAGGCGTCTTGATTGTATCGAACCGCATAACGATAGCAGCCTGTGGTTTGTGTATCATAAGGACCTGCGCGAAGATAATCGCATTCAGGCGCTTATTCGTTTGGGTAAGGCTTATATCCGCTAATCTCAGTTTTAACCCGTAGCCGGGGTCTAAGTATTAAGCCCGTTTAGGCTCTAAGAGCTAGACCCGAGCCGCGCAGGTGTGTCAAAGTGCCTTGCCGACTAGCCAAATTTTGGAGTGACTATGTTGAACTGGCAAAATATTCTTATGATGAGCGCGAAGGGCAACCCAAAGCCTCCTTATCGCGTGGAAAAAACCGAGCAGCAGTGGCGTGAGCAACTGAGCGAAGAGGCCTTTTACGTGACCCGTAAAAAAGGCACAGAACGCCCTTTTAGCAGTGATTCATGCACCTTGTTCGAGCCGGGGCGCTACCATTGTGTGTGTTGTGATAATTTGCTCTTTGATGGTGCCAAGAAGTTTGACAGTGGCAGTGGCTGGCCTTCGTTCACCCAGCCTGCCAGTGCCAATGCTATCGCTTATATTGCCGATGGCAGTCATGGGATGCAGCGCATAGAAACTATCTGCAATGTCTGCGATGCCCATTTGGGACATGTCTTTCCCGATGGTCCGCCGCCATCGCATCTGCGGTATTGTATTAATGCCGTCGCCCTTGTGAAGGGCGAAGATTAGTAAAGCAAAGGGCCCTGTTGGGCCCTTGGTGTTACTTCTGTAAGGCTATCCAGGCATCGACATCCTGCTCGACGGTAGCCATAGGACGGGCGCCAGAGAGTAAGATAACATCATGGAAGGCCTTGATATCAAACTTGTCACCAAGCGCTTTCTGTGCTCGCTCGCGAAGCTCAACCAGTTTTAGCATACCCAGTTTATAACCCAGAGCTTGGCCCGGCCAGGCAATATAGCGGTCAATGGCAGGCACCACATCACTCATGGGGCTGCCGGTGGCCGCAGCAAAGTAATCTATGGCTTGCTGACGAGTCCATTTCTTATAATGCAAACCTGTATCTACCACCAAGCGCGCGGCGCGATAAACTTCCGCCTGCAAACGACCAAGATCGCCGAAAGGATCGTTCTCATACATGCCCATTTCATAGGCAACCAGCTCGGAATACAGAGCCCAGCCTTCAACATAGGCATTGAAAGAGGCGTTTTGGCGCATTAGGCCTATGTCTTGCTGCAACATATTTAAAGCGATTTGGAAGTGATGACCAGGCACGGCTTCATGATAGGTCAGGGTCTTCATGCCAAAGCTGGGTACCGCAGCCATATCTTTAAGATTGATATAGAAGACTCCAGGGCGTGAGCCATCGAGCGACGGACCATTGTAGTAACCACCGGCCGAGCCCGCTTCCACAGCCACTGGAATACGACGCACCTCGACCTTTTGCGGCGGCAGGGTTGAGAAGTAGTCCGGTGCTTTTTGATTTATGGTGACGATTTCTTCGCGCAGGAAGGCCAATAGCTCGGCGCGACCTGCATCACTGTCTGCATATAAAAAGCGCGGCTCAGCGTTAAGCTGCTGCATGCGCTCGTTGACGCTGCCTTCGCTATAGCCATTTGCCTTTAAAATCTCGTCCATACGCTCGCTAATGCGTTTAACTTCATCCAAGCCCAGCTGGTGGATTTGTTCGGCACTGAGGTCGGAGTCGCCCAAATAAGTGATTTCATGTTGGTAGAAGGCCTCACCATTGGGTTGCGCCCAGATACCTACCTGCTCAGGTGCTTGCTCTTGTAGGCGCTGCATGTCTTTGTAGATGCTTGCAAAAGCGGGGTAAATTTTGCTGCGAACTATTTCCTCGGCTTGTTGCACATACTCAGTAACCTGTTGTTTGCTTAGACCTTCAAGCTGATCCAACTTGGTTTTCATTGAACTGACCAAGGAATGCTTGCCCGGCGCTTCTGAGGTGAAGTTTTCCAAGTAACCCAAAGTGTTGGGGAATAAAGCCTTAGGTAAAATGACACCCAGTTTGGCATCGGCATTGACCTTTTCTTGCACTTGCTTCACCACGTCACTAAAGGCATTAAGGCGGGCTAGGTAGTCTTTGGCGTCTTGCTCTGAGTCTATCTCATGCTGGTCTTTTAACAGATTTGGTAGGTCGATTAAGGGCCCGGAAAGCTGATTGACCACATAGGGGAGGTGACCACCCCAGGTGTCGATATAACCGGCGGCAAAATCGGCATCGCCAGCATAGTAGTTGGCGATCACCTGATTGACCTTAAGGTGTAAGGCATCTTTTGGTGCCAATGCCGAGTGTTGCAAATCAGCCAACTGCTCAGCGGCATTGCGCATATCTTGTTGCAGGCGTTGCATACCGGCCACTGAATAATCCGGTAACTTGCTGGCGTAAGGACCATATTGCTCGCTCGACAATTTTAAGGATGTCGCCAGCGCGCTCTGGTGGTCGATAAAGCGCTGAGTATAGGCATCGACTACCTTGGCTATTTGCTGCGAGCTTGGTGCCACAGAGACTGCCTGTGTTTGATTTTCTTGTTGTGGGGCAGGGGCGTCTTGGCAACCGGCCAAAGCCAGTGATACACCAAGAGCCAGGGCTGTTAGTTTATTCATTTTGGGTTCGTTTGTTATTGATTTAAGGCATCAATATACAGGCTTTGACGCACATTGCCAGCGGCTGTACTGAGGTAGCTCTGTGCCTGTTTATATCTGTTGAACTTAATTTCTAACTGGCTAAGCAGATCCCAGGTAAGCGAGCAGGTTTCATCGAGAAAAGTATCTTGAAGTAGATTGTTGGTTGTACTGGCTTGAACTAGTGAACTTCGACTTGCTAAGCGTAATAGCGCGATGCTAGAGCATCGGGAATGATAGTTTTGAAGTAGATTGTTGGTTGTACGGGCTTGAACTAGTGAACTTCGACTTGCTGAGCGTAAGAGCGCAATGCTAGAGCATCGGGAAAGATAGTTTTGAAGTAGATTGTTGGTTGTACTGGGCTTGAACCAGTGAACTTCGACTTGCTAAGCGTAATAGCGCGATGCTAGAGCATCGGGAAGATAGTTTTGAAGTAGATTGTTGGTTGTACTGGCTTGAACCAGTGAACTTCGACTTGCTAAGCGTAATAGCGCGATGCTAGAGCATCGGGAAGATAGTTTTGAAGTAGATGGTGGGTTGTACTGGACTTGAACCAGTGACCCTCGCCTTGTAAGGGCGATGCTCTCCCAACTGAGCTAACAACCCGCATTAGGATTACGTTTTAGTAGATGGTGGGTTGTACTGGATTTTACCAATAAACCTCGCCTTGCTAAGGATAATAATGCGATGCAAGCATCGTTTTCCTTAACTCCATCAAGATGATGGTGGGTTGTACTGGACTTGAACCAGTGACCCTCGCCTTGTAAGGGCGATGCTCTCCCAACTGAGCTAACAACCCAAAACGTAATTTTTTGCGATTTCTATATGGTGGGTTGTACTGGACTTTACCAATAAACCTCGCCTTGCTAAGGATAATAGTGCGATGCAGAGCATCGTATTTTCCTTAACTCCATCAATAGATGGTGGGTTGTACTGGACTTGAACCAGTGACCCTCGCCTTGTAAGGGCGATGCTCTCCCAACTGAGCTAACAACCCATATAGAAATATCAGATATGTCACTTTAAAATGATGCTTAGTTATACTGGACTTAACCAATAAACCTCGCCTTGCTAAGGATAATAGTGCGATGCTGAGCATCGTATTTTCCTTAACTCCATCAAGATGATGGTGGGTTGTACTGGACTTGAACCAGTGACCCTCGCCTTGTAAGGGCGATGCTCTCCCAACTGAGCTAACAACCCGGGTCTTTTTAAATTCTATATGGTGGGTTGTACTGGATTTAACCAATAAACCTTGCCTTGCTAAGGATAATAGTGCGATGCCAGCATCGACTTTCCTTAACGCCATCTAAATGATGGTGGGTTGTACTGGACTTGAACCAGTGACCCTCGCCTTGTAAGGGCGATGCTCTCCCAACTGAGCTAACAACCCATATAGAATTTTCAGATGTGTCACTTTAAAGTGGTGGGTTGTACTGGACTTGAACCAGTGACCCTCGCCTTGTAAGGGCGATGCTCTCCCAACTGAGCTAACAACCCACATCTGGTAACAACATTGCTTGCTAAACGAATTAGCCGCGTTGTTGTGGGGCGCTATTATAGATAGAGAGAAAAGACTGTCAACACTTGAATGATACATTTTGTTTTAGGTGAGGCATTTATAGCCAATGCGTGGGCTATTTAATCAATTTTACCCATTATAAATGGACCGTCGGTGCGCGGTTGAACATTAGTTGTGCGCTCAGCGCCTGGTATTCGGCTTTGCATCTAATGACAATGCTCGTATTCCGTATACACAAGATGAAGAATTATCTATGAACTACAGTGCGTTTATTTCTCACGGCGGTGGACCGCTTCCACTTTTGGGTCATGAAGGTCATAAGGAGATGGTTGAAACCTTAGAGGAGTTTGCGTCCTTAATTCCCAAACCTGCTGCAATTGTTGTGATCAGTGCCCATTGGGATACGACGGAGATAAAAGTGAACACCCAGGCTCAGCCACCCTTATTGTATGACTATTATGGATTCCCAGAACAGGCCTACAATATTAAATATCCCGTTTCGGGCGCTCCTCAGTTGGCAAAAGAGTTGCTGTCAGGTTTGCAAGGGCTAGGAGTGCCAGTAATAGAGGAAACCGAGCGAGGTCTAGATCATGGTGTTTTTGTGCCCTTGGCCATAATGTACCCAGAGGCGGATATTCCTTGTGTGCAAATCTCTCTGCAGCGCGATTATAACCCCGAGCTCCACCTACAAATGGGTGAGCGTATAGCAAAGACGATTACACACTTGGATAATGTCCTTGTTTTAGGCTCCGGATTTTCCTTTCATAATATGGCAGCATTTCGATTGGCCGATAATAAGGAAGCGATTAAGAGCAACCTTGAGTTCGAGAATTGGCTGGAGCAGGTTTTAAATACGCCATTATCTAAGCAGGATAGGGCGCAACACCTGCTTAATTGGCAAAGTGCTCCTGGGGCACGATATTGTCACCCCAGCGAAGAGCATTTAATGCCCTTGCATGTGGCCTATGGTGCTGCTCAATCTGTGCCTGTAGCCTTTAAACAAGTTTCTGTACTGCAAAAGAAGGCTACGTTTGCGCTCTGGGCTATGGCCTAAATAGGGCTTTTTGATTAATAAAAAACCACAAATACCAGTATCTTGCACAAGCTTTATGCGCTTTGTTTAAAATTGCCGCGGTCGATAAAAAGTTACCTAAAAAATGTTGACTTTGTTTTGGTGGCTGCATAGAATGCGCCCCGCACTAAGCGAGATGGCAGCGTCAAGTTTGCCCTTTTTGCACTCAGGTTTGGGGCTATAGCTCAGCTGGGAGAGCGCTTGCATGGCATGCAAGAGGTCGGCGGTTCGATCCCGCCTAGCTCCACCAAAATCTGCAGTGTACACGCTGCCCGCGCGTTGGGCTAGACTTCGAATGTCTAAGTGTTTAACTCGTATGGTAAGAGTCTAAATAACCAGTCCTAGTGACACATTTTGTGTCCCCTTCGTCTAGAGGCCTAGGACACCGCCCTTTCACGGCGGTAACAGGGGTTCGAATCCCCTAGGGGACGCCACTTT
>NZ_PQBY01000002.1:438437-450977 GCF_002964645.1 Pseudoalteromonas sp. T1lg22 | reverse complement strand
CGTTAAGCTAACCTGTACTAATTACCCGTGAGGCTTAACCATACAACACCAAAATGGTGTGAGACTGTTAAGTTAGAAGTTAGAAATTAAGACTGAAGTAGACACATTACTTATAAAGCTTTCCGAATTTACAATTTTTTCCTGACGACCATAGCGTTTTGGAACCACCTGACCCCATGCCGAACTCAGTAGTGAAACGAAACAGCGTCGATGATAGTGTGGCATTTGCCATGTGAAAGTAGAACATCGTCAGGGCCCTATTTAAGAAAGCCCGGCTCAAAGAGCCGGGTTTTTTAGAGCAAAAAAAGAATTTACAAGTTTTTGCTTGGCGACCATAGCGTTTTGGAACCACCTGACCCCATGCCGAACTCAGTAGTGAAACGAAACAGCGTCGATGATAGTGTGGCATTTGCCATGTGAAAGTAGAACATCGCCAAGCTCCTAATTATACGAAGAACCCAGCTTATAGCTGGGTTTTTTCGTTTAAAAGCATTGATACTCTACTTGAACATGGCAGGAAAAAAGCTGAGTGAAGCGAATTCATCCATGTGATAAAGCTGTAGGGAACAGCTTTACATCGCGTAGGCGACCCGAAGGGCAAGGGCAGGATAGCCCGAAGTAAAGTAGTCGCTACGAAGTAGAGCATCTTACTGCGTAACGCACCAAGCTCCTATTTACAGAAACCCGCTCATTGAGCGGGCTTTTTGCGTTTAACTGCCCCCTAAAACTCAGTATCTAACTTTGTTACCTGTAGCGGAGTAATGAAGCTTCATTGCTGTTAGTGAATAACCAACAGTGAAAGATATATGCTACCTTGTAAGCTCTTACTCAAATCAGTAGTTGTTTTCACCACACAAGCTCAGGAGTGAACCATGAAGATAAGTATTGAAACGCAAGTAAAAGCACCACTAGCAAGCGTATGGGAAGCCTGGGTAACGCCCCAAGACATCACGAGCTGGAATTTTTCTATCGATGACTGGTGTTGTCCAAGAGCCGAAATAGATCTGCAAGTCGGTGGTAAATTCAACTATCGAATGGAAGCAAAAGATGGCTCTATTGGCTTCGATTTTGAGGGATGCTTTACGAAGGTCGAGGTACAGGATTCTATTCATTTTGAGCTTGAGGATAATCGGCTTGTCACCGTTTCTTTTATAGAAGTTAGCGATGGCGTTAGAGTCGTTGAAACTTTCGACGCAGAAGACGAAAACTCGGCCGAGCAGCAAAAACAAGGTTGGCAAAGTATTCTCAATAATTTCAAAAAGCACGTTGAAGGAAAGAGTAACTAAGCAAGTGCTGCTTCATTTCTGTTTGTAACTGATGGAGCAAGTCCCGTAGAGGCTTTTTTGTGCACAGAGTAATATAAGCAGAGAGCGCCAATACAAGGTGTCTTGCCTAATGTGTGAGCGTGATTAACTGAGATAAGATTTAGAAAAAGAAGGAAGGGTGTTCCCCGGCTTGCGGTTACGAATATCAGCCCTTGAACCCTAAGGTTCAAGGCGGAAGACACCTGTAAGCCGTAGGCTTCTCGGTACATGCCGAGCTTGCGCAATAGCCTACAAAATGCATTCCTAAATAAAAATTATCGGCTCAGGGACGTCATTCGCTGGCCAACAAGCTAGGGAACACCTTTAGTATATAAGACCCAGCAACAGGGATACAGCCTAATAACAAAATTTCCTTCCAAGTGCGGGCAAAGTAAACAAGCTGGGTGTTATTTGATCGCTATCATACTTGGGTGGTCACAATACGGTGGAGTCGCCCTCGCAGCGATGGTAGCATTGGATATTGAAATCAATATTTTTCGTCATACGCGAGCCAATCATGAGCGAACAACCTAGCTATCAGCAAGCCCAACTACTCTTAGAAAGTAACGACATCTTTGTTATGCCCTCCGAAGTGCAGGGGATTATCACAGGGCTCCTAGCCTGTGGTCTGGATATCGAAGAAAAAGATTACCTGGGTCTTCTTAGCGATGTGCTTAATGACGGCATTAGTTTTGAAAAGACCCTCAAACAATGGTTGAGTGAACTCTACTCCCAAGCAGTTGAAAGCTTCTCCAATGAGCAGTTGCAGTTTGAGCTTTTGCTGCCGGACGAAGAAGAAAGCCTGATCGATCAAGCTAATGCCCTGGTTGCCTGGGTAAACGGCTATTTACTGGGTTTTGGCTTAAAGCAAAAAGATTACGGCAAGCTAAGCGATGACGTCAAAGAAGTGATCCAGGACTTCACCGAAATCAGCCGCCTTGATACCCACTTTGATGAGACCGAAGAAGACAAGCAGGCACTGCATGAAGTGTTGGAGTATGTGCGCGTATCGGCCATGCTTTGCTTTGCCGAGCTGGGTAAACGAGAGAGCACGGCGCCAACTTCAAAGACGCTACACTAATGAATATCACTAACGCAGAATACCGCGCGCGCCAGCACCAGTTGCTGGCGCAAATGAAAAACAACTCGGTTGCCCTTATTCCCGCTGCCAAGGAAATTACCCGCAGCCGCGATACCGAATTCCCGTTCCGCCAGGACAGCGACTTTTTCTATCTCACCGGCTTTAATGAGCCCGATGCCATGTTGGTGCTGGTCAAAGGCGAAGAGCAAAAGTCCATCCTGTATTGTTGCGCCAAAGATAAAACCGCCGAGATCTGGCATGGTCGCCGTATGGGCGCCGATGCTGCTAAAGAACAGCTCCCTATCGATGATGCCTACACTCTTGCCGAGCTGGATCAGGGCCTCATCGATGCGGTGAACCAAAAAGCCACCCTCTACTATGGTCAGGGCGTTTATAAAGACGTCGACGACCAGGTTTTTGCCTTACTCAATACCCTGCGTGGCGCCCCTAAAAAGGGCTATCGTGCGCCTGAGGTGATCCGCGATATTCGCACCCTGGTACACGAGATGCGCTTATTTAAATCACCCGCCGAGCAAGAGCTTATGCGCCAGGCGGGTCAGATCAGTGCCGATGGTCACAAGCGCGCCATGCGCTTTGCCAAGGCCGGAGCCACCGAGTATCAACTCGAAGCCGAATTACATCATCATTACGCCATGAACGGCGCCCGTTATCCGGCCTATGGCACCATAGTGGGCAGTGGCGATAACGCCACCATCTTGCACTACACCGAAAACGAGTCGACCCTCAAAGATGGCGATCTGGTGTTGATCGACTCGGGCTGTGAGCTGGCCGGCTATGCTGCCGATATTACCCGTACTTTCCCGGTTAACGGCAAATTTTCTGACGCGCAAAAGGCCGTATATAACGTGGTGCTTAAGGCACAGTATGCGGCGTTGGATATGGTCAAGCCAGGTAATACCCTGGCGCAAACCGCCAAGGTGGTAAACCGTATTCTTACCCAGGGCCTGATTGACCTTGGCTTGCTAGAAGGCGAGCTTGACGAGCTATTAGAAAGCCAGGCCTATCGTGCCTTTTATATGCACGGCCTTGGCCACTGGCTTGGCCTTGATGTGCATGACGTGGGTGAGTATAAGCAAGACGAAAAAGACCGTCCTTTCGAGCCAGGCATGGTGCTGACCATAGAGCCGGGCCTCTACATCAGCGAAGATGCGCCAGTGGCAGAGCAATATCGCGGTATTGGCATTCGCATTGAAGACGATGTACTGGTCACCGAAAATGGCCATGAAAATCTCACCGCCTCGGTGCCCAAAGAAGTGGCCGAAATAGAAGCGCTAATGCAGGAGAGCTAACAGGTGCAGCACTTTGATGTGGTGATTGTAGGCGGTGGTTTGGCCGGGGGCACATTGGCGAATGTCTTAGCACAGCAGTGTCCTAATTTACGTTTGGCTGTTATCGAGGCCTACCAGCCCAGTAACGATTATCACCCCAGCTTTGATGATAGATCCATTGCCTTGGCCGCCGACTCGGTGCACTACCTCAAGCAATATGGCCTGTTTAACGAGCACAGCGACTATGCCTGTGCCATTAAACAGGTGCAGGTATCGGACCGCGGACATTTTGGCAAAACCCAGATCAGCCATGCGGATTATGGTCTTGATGCCCTGGGTTACGTGGTTGAGGTGCGCCCCTGGGGTCAGGCCTTACATCGTGCTTTGGCAAGCCATCAACAAGTGACCCAATTTTGCCCTGCGAAAGTCACCGCGGTAAGCATGCATGAGACACATAACCAGATCACTTTGGACGATGGCACCGAGTTAGGCGCCAAGCTGTTAGTAGTGGCCGATGGCGCCCAGTCACCCACGCGCAAGTTATTACATCTGGATTTTGACACCCAGGAATATACCCAACATGCCCTGATTGCCAATGTAGAAGTGCAGGACGACCATCAATGTCAGGCCTTTGAGCGTTTTACCAGCCATGGCCCGCTGGCCTTACTGCCCATGTCGCGTAAGCGCTATTCATTGGTGTGGTGCGACCAAGGCTATAAGCTGGGCGACTTGCAAGACGCCTCCAGCGACGAATTTGTTGCCAGACTACAGCAGGAGTTCGGCTATCGCGCCGGGCTCTTTACCCAGGTCGGCGAGCGCAGCGTTTACCCCCTGGTGTGGGGCAGAGCGAATAGTCTCGTCAGCCATCGCGCCGTGGTGATTGGTAATGCCGCCCACGCCATTCATCCCATTGCCGGGCAAGGGTTTAACCTGGGCCTGCGCGACATCAAAGAATTAGTGGCCAAAATTGCCTATGCTGGCGATGACTTGGGCACATACGCCTTTACTTCGGTCTACGCTCAGGCGCGCGCCGAAGACATTACCCGGGTGATGACACTGACCGACGGTCTAGTGCGTACTTTTTCCAATGGCTCGCGCACCATAGCCCTTGGGCGCAGTGTGGGTTTGGCGGCAATGCAACTATGCAGTTCGTTGCGCCAGCCATTAGCAAAACAATTAATGGGGTTTAATTAACGCATGTTTCAAGCGAAGGTAGCCGTGGTTGGCGGCGGGTGTGTTGGATTAAGTGCGGCGCTGGCACTGAGCCTGCAAGGCGTCTCCGTGGTGGTCATAGATGCCGGCGATAAATGCGCGCCCTTAAGCGACGAATACGGCCTGCGCGTCAGTGCCATTAACCAGGCCAGCGAAGCCCTGTTTACAGAGCTCGGCGCCTGGCCGCTAATGCAAGAGCAGCGTATAAGTCCTTATACACAAATGGATGTACGCGATAAAGACAGCTTCGCCCATATTCATTTCAGTGCGGATGATTACGATGTCACCCACCTAGGGCATATTATTGAAAACGATGTTATTCATCGTGCTCTGGTAGCCAGATTAGAGCAGCAAGCCAATGTCACCTTGTTGTTTAATCACGCCTATAAAGACATTCACCAAAGCGACAGCAATGTATTACTCACGCTGGATAATGGCTCGCCGGTGATGTGTGAGCTCTTGATCGCCGCAGACGGCGCCAACTCAGGCGTACGCCAGCGCTTTAATCTGCCCATTACCTTTAAAGATTATGATCACCATGCCCTGGTCGCCACCATTAAAACCGAGCAGGGCAATGAGCAGTGCGCCCGTCAGGTGTTTTTGCCGGACGGCCCGTTAGCGTTTTTACCCTTGGCCGATGAGCATATGCACTCCATCGTCTGGTCGTGCTCACCGCAACAGGCACAGGCCTATCAAGGCATGACTGACGAAGAGTTTAACAAAGCGCTCTACACCGCCTTTGACGGTCAGTGTGGCCTGTGTGAGGTGCAATCTAAACGCCCGGTCTTCCCACTGACCATGCGCTACGCCCGTCAATGGGTGAAGGAGCGTATCGTGTTGATGGGCGATGCGGCCCACACCATACACCCGTTAGCGGGTTTAGGTATGAACTTAGGTCTTAAGGATGCGGCGCGCTTTACCGAGTTGCTGGCCGAGCCACTGTTAAGCGGCGAGGGCGATCTTCAACGTGCACTGCGAACCTACGAGCGCGAGCGTAAGCTCGATGCGCAAAAGCATATTGCCACCATGCAGGGGCTAAAAACCCTGTTTGCCGGTAACAACCCCATCAAGAAGCTGGTACGCGGTTTAGGCTTAAGTGCGGTGAACGATATCAAGCCGCTGAAGCAGCTGTTCGCCGAGCAGGCGCTCGGCAAATAAACAGACGTCCCTTTAACTTAGGCGCAAGGTAATAAACTCGGCGAGCTTGTCGATGGCATGGGCCGGCTCCTGAGCACGTTTAATCAAACTAATGCCCACTTGCCCAAGCACCGGCAGCATGTCGGTGTGTGTGGTAAAGGGCAGCTCCTCGGGCACGGTTTTACGTGCCAATACAGTGATCCCCAACTCTTCCTTAATGGCCGCCGTGAGTCCGGTCAAATCCGCATTGGTATAGACAATACGCCAGGGAATGCCGGCCTGCTCCAGGGCATCGATGGCGCGGCGGCGATAAATACAGCCCTGTGGCGCCACCACCAGGGTCACCGGCTTGTTCGCCTTGATGGAGGTATTGCCCACCCACACCAGCTGATCTTGTAAAAAGCTTGGGTAGTGGGGGTTATCCAGCTGTTCCACTAAGGTCAGTAGCAGGTCAAACTCTTCGCGGTTACTCACGTGCATCAGCTGTTTACTGAGCTCGGATTTCACCTCCAGCGACACATCCGGATAGAGAGAAACAAAATCGCCAATAATGGCGGGCAAAATACTGGCGGCAAATTCGCTGGGAATGCCTAAGCGCACCTTACCGGTGACGGTTTCATTACTAAAGAGCTGCAAGATGGCGTCGTTTTCCTTGAGGATCTGCTTGGCCAACGGCAGCAGTTGCTCGCCCTGATGATTGAGCACCTGGCGTTGGCCCTGCTTTTTAAACAGCTTACGGCCGAGTAAGTCTTCAAGGCGCTTTATTTGCAGGCTGACCGCAGGTTGCGACAGCCCCAGCAGCTCACCGGCCTTGGCAAAACCACCCACGTCAACAACGGTGACCAGGGTGCGCAGACTGTCCATGGGGATATTTTTCATATTAGCAAAGGAAATTTATTGGCCTATATACATTGCAATTATTTATCAATCGATAAAAAATTACAATTTGTTGTTGCTCTGGCCCAGCCCTATACTGCCAACAGTTTAAAAATCACAAGTTGAGGCAGCCATGACGATCCAATCTCTCTTTTTTGCCCGTCATCACGGCGCGGAAAACGCCCAGACCAATACCTTTGTGTCGGCCAATGAACAGATCATCGATCTCGGCGGCTCGGAAGTGCTCTTGTTATTACAAAGCCTGAAGACCAGCACCTTGAACTGGGCCAATAAAACCGGCATGGCGGTGCGTTATGAGCTGGCAGAGCAGGCGCACAGCTTTGATGTTTTCTTCTTAAGCGATACCGCGCTGCGCATAGTAACCAACGACGCCGAGCCGCTGCTGGCTGTGCTTGATACGGCCAGCGAGTCGTTTGATGTGGATATTTTGCCCCGTCCCGAGCTAAATTGCCTACACTTTAGCGGTCCCGATGCCGGTGAGTTCCTAAGCCAGCAATTCAGCCTGTATATGGGCATGGCGCTTGGTGATAACAGCCAGCATTATGGCGTGCAGTGCGATGACTGTTTTGTTATCGCCAGTGCCAAGGACGCACAGCAGTACTATCGCGTGTTTGCCTTGTCATCGACGCTAACGGATTTAACCCATAGCCTAACCAGCGCTCGTTTTAACCCCCAAGCACAAGCTGCTTAAATGGGCGCACTGGGTTATGTAAGCATCTTTTGCCAGATGTTAAAAAAGTAATCGTTAATTTGGGTGCCAGCGGCGAACAACTTATGTATAATCGCGGCCCATGTTATTCCCCCTCGATAATCGAGGCCACGCCCACCATACTGGGTTTGTAAAACGTGAAGGAATATTATGTCTTCTAAAACACCTCTACATGCCAAGCACCTGGAAGCCGGTGCAAAAATGGTTGATTTCCACGGCTGGGAAATGCCGATCAATTACGGTTCGCAAATCGAAGAGCACAACGCGGTGCGTACCGACGCTGGCATGTTCGACGTATCACACATGACCATAGTTGACGTTCAAGGCGATGACGCCAAAGCTTTCCTACAAAAATTGGTAGCAAACGACGTTGCTAAGCTAACCGTTGCCGGTAAAGCGCTTTACACAGGCATGCTTAACGAGCAAGGCGGTGTGATCGACGATTTGATCATCTATTTCTTCAGCGACACCGAGTACCGCTTAGTGGTTAACTCGGCGACCCGTGAAAAAGACTTAGCCCATTTGGCTGCCGTTTCTGCCGATTTCAACGTGAGTGTGACCGAGCGTCCTGAGTTCGCCATGATCGCCGTGCAAGGCCCTAACGCCAAAGCAAAAACAGCAAACGTACTAAGTGCAGCACAGCAAGAAGCCGTGGCCGATATGAAGCCATTCTTCGGTGTGCAGGCCGGTGATTTATTTATCGCCACAACAGGCTATACTGGCGAAGACGGTTACGAAATCGTAGTACCAAACGAGCAAGCCGCAGACCTATGGCAGCAGCTGCTAGACGCAGGTGTAGCACCGGCTGGTCTGGGTGCGCGTGACACCTTACGTTTGGAAGCAGGTATGAACCTATACGGTCTGGACATGGACGAAAGCGTATCTCCGCTGGCGGCCAACATGGCCTGGACCATTGCCTGGGAACCTGCAGAGCGTGATTTCATCGGCCGTGCAGTATTAGAGCAACAACGCGCTGACAAGAGCACCGACAAACTTGTTGGTCTTGTGCTTGAAGAAAAAGGCGTATTACGCAGTGGCTTAAAAGTAGTAAGTGAAGCGGGCGAAGGGGTGATCACCTCGGGTACCTTCTCACCAACACTAGGTCACAGTATTGCACTTGCCCGTGTACCGCGTGAAATCGGTGAAACGGCGCAGGTTGAAATGCGTAAAAAATTAGTCAATGTTAAAGTGGTTAAACCTTGCTTTGTGCGTCAAGGTAAAGCCGTAGTATAAGAATATAAATTTACACCAAAGGAACAGACAATGAGCAACATTCCAAGCGAGTTAAAGTACGCTAGTTCACACGAGTGGGTACGCGCTGAAGGCGATGGTACTTACACTGTAGGTATCACAGAGCACGCGCAAGAGCTTCTAGGTGACATGGTATTCGTAGAACTACCAGAAGTTGGTGACGAAGTAGACGCAGGTGAAGACTGTGCCGTTGCTGAGTCTGTAAAAGCGGCTTCAGACATCTACGCGCCAATCGGCGGTGAAATCGTTGCTATTAACGAAGAGCTTGAAGATGCACCTGAAACGGTAAACAGCGACCCTTACGGTGACGGCTGGTTATTCCGTATTAAAGCATCTGATGAGTCTGAGCTTGAAAATCTGCTTGACGCAGAAGGCTACCAGAACAACATCGACGAAGACTAATTAGTCGTTTGGGCGTCGGCCCTGAAAAGCCCCGTTTTGGGGCTTTTTTGATACTAACCCCAGGTACCTGGGTATCGGGTTAGTGTAGATGTGCCGCCATATCGGCACCCTTACAGGTTTGGTGCAATGCCATATTTGTTGGCAATAACCCCCACTAAACCGCATTAAATTTCTTGGATCATAGGAATCTGGACACATGTCAAATGCCAAATCTCTTGAACAGTTAGAGCAGAAGCAAGATTTTATTCGTCGTCACATTGGCCCAAGCGCGGCGCAAATGAGCGACATGCTAAGTGCTCTTGGAGTATCGAGTGTTGAAGCGCTGATGGAACAAACTGTTCCTGCTAGCATTCGTCTTGAGAACGGCCTGCAAATTGGCGAAAGCCGCACTGAGGTTGAAACCCTAAGCTACCTAAAATCAGTAGCCAGCAAAAACAAGGTATTCAAATCATACATAGGTCAGGGTTACCACCCGACGCATGTACCTCACGTGATCCTGCGTAACGTTTTAGAAAACCCAGGTTGGTACACGGCTTACACGCCATACCAGCCAGAGATCGCCCAAGGTCGTTTGGAATCACTGCTTAACTTCCAAACCCTATCAATGGACTTGACCGGTCTTGACCTTGCAAGCGCGTCACTACTTGACGAGTCAACTGCTGCGGCTGAAGCCATGGCTCTTGCTAAGCGCGTTTCTAAAGCGAAAAAAGCCAACGCATTCTTTATTGCAGAAGACGTTCACGTACAAACTATCGACGTGGTAAAAACACGTGCCGAGCAGTTTGGTTTTGACATCATCATTGGTCCTGCAAGCGAAGCGGCAAACCATGAGATCTTCGGTGCCTTATTCCAGTATCCAACAACAAGCGGTGAAGTGGTTGATTTAACTGACCTTATCGCTGCTGTACAAAGCAAAAAAGCACTAGCCTGTGTTGCTGCAGACATCATGGCGCTTATGCTACTTAAAGCCCCAGGTAAACTAGGTGCAGACGTAGTACTTGGTTCAGCACAGCGTTTTGGTGTGCCTATGGGTTACGGTGGTCCACACGCGGCCTTCTTCACCACGCGTGATGCCTACAAGCGTTCACTACCTGGTCGTATTATCGGTGTTTCAAAAGACCGCCTGGGTAATGACGCACTGCGCATGGCAATGCAAACACGTGAACAGCACATCCGCCGTGAAAAAGCGAACTCAAACATCTGTACTGCACAGGTGTTACTAGCGAACATGGCTGCCTTCTACGCGGTTTACCACGGCCCACAAGGTCTGAAAACAATCGCTGAGCGTATCCACCGCTTCGCCGATATCCTAGCTGCTGGCCTTAAAGAGAAAGGCGTAGCGCTTAAGCACGACACATGGTTCGACACCATTACCGTTGTTGCTGATAACAAAGACGAAGTGGTTGCACGCGCACTAGCGAAAGAAGTTAACTTCGCGACTAACCACGCAGGTGAGTACTCAATCTCTGTATCTGAGACCACAACACGTGAAGACGTACTAGAGCTATTCGACATCATCCTAGGTGAAGGTCATGGTCTAGACGTAGCGGCACTTGATGCACAAATCAGCGCCAATGGTTCACAGTCTATCCCAGCTAGCCTAGTACGTGATGACGAAGTGTTAACGCACCCGAACTTCAACTCGTACCACAGCGAAACTGAGATGCTTCGTTATATCAAGCGTCTAGAAAACAAAGACTTATCGCTTAACCACTCAATGATCTCGCTAGGTTCATGTACCATGAAACTAAACGCGACCGCTGAGATGATCCCAATCACCTGGCCAGAGTTTGCAAACTTGCACCCATTCTGCCCATTGGATCAAGCGGCCGGTTACCAGATCATGATTGGTGAACTACACGACTGGTTGGTAAACATCACAGGTTACGATGCAGTATCACTACAGCCTAACTCAGGTGCTCAGGGTGAATACGCGGGTCTTATCGCCATTCGTAAATACCACGAGTCACGCGGCGAAGGTCACCGTAACGTATGTTTGATCCCAAGCTCTGCGCACGGTACTAACCCTGCATCGGCACAAATGGCCAGCATGAAGATCGTAGTGGTTGATTGTGACAAGCTAGGTAACGTGGATATGGCTGACCTTAAAGCGAAAGCTGAAGCCGTGTCAGAGAACCTATCGTGCATCATGATCACATACCCGTCTACGCACGGCGTATACGAAGAAACCATCCGTGAAATCTGTGACATAGTGCATCAGCACGGCGGCCAGGTTTACATGGACGGCGCCAACATGAACGCGCAAGTAGGTGTAACCAGCCCAGGCTTTATCGGTTCAGACGTATCGCACCTTAACCTACACAAAACATTCTGTATCCCACACGGTGGCGGTGGCCCAGGTGTTGGCCCAATCGGTGTTAAATCACACCTTGCGCCATTTATGCCTAACCACAGCGTGATCAACGTACCGGGTACCAATGTAGACAACGGCGCGGTATCGGCAGCTCCTTACGGCTCAGCGCTTATTCTTCCTATCTCATGGGCTTATATCACCATGATGGGTAGCGAAGGTCTACGTGAAGCGACCGAAACAGCGATTGTTAATGCCAACTACCTGGCCGAGAAGCTAAGCGAGCATTACCCAATCCTATACCGTGGCCGTAACAACCGTGTTGCTCACGAGTGTATCGTTGACCTGCGTCCAATCAAAGAAGCCACTGGCGTATCTGAAATGGACGTAGCTAAGCGTTTGATGGACTACGGTTTCCACTCACCAACTATGTCATTCCCGGTAGCGGGTACCTTGATGATCGAGCCAACCGAGTCTGAGTCTAAGGTTGAGATCGACCGTTTCATCGAAGCGATGGTGTCAATCAAGAGCGAAATCGACAAGATTGCTAACGGCGAATGGTCAATTGAAGACAACCCGCTAGTATACGCGCCGCACACGCAAGCCGATGTGCTAGGCAACGACTGGAACCGCGCATACGACCGTTTCTATGCTGCATTCCCAGTTGAAAGCGTAGCGAAGAACAAGTTCTGGCCAACGGTTACACGTATCGATGACGTGTTCGGTGACCGTAACCTGATCTGTTCTTGTCCTGCGGTAGATACGTATCGCGACGAGTAATTGGCTGATTACTCGCTGCAGAGCGAGGGCTGATTAACAAGTTTGGAAAGCGCCCCTGAAAAGGGGCGCTTTTTTTGTGTTTGTAGGTCGGCCTTTAGGCCGACAATGAAGGGCTATTTCTTCGAATTGGCTTTGGTGTTAATGCGTAAGGGCATTCTTTCAAATAA